>JAUYBU010000315.1 GCA_030693045.1 Bryobacterales bacterium
GCGAGGGGCGGCCAGACGCGCTTGAAGGACAGTCCCGCGACAATCGGCAGGTTGTGAGAGAGCAACTTGGAGAGAGCGTCGCGCTCAAAGGTGGCATCGCTGTCCACGAAGAGCAACCAGGCATAGAAGGCAACCCGCGTATGTATATAGGACCCTGAACCCACTCTGTCCGGACCAGCGATAACGGCCGCCGAGCACACCAGGCTCAGCAGTAAGATAGCGGTGCTCCCTCCGCTGTAGCGCCGCCGCCAGAATACAGTCCATGCTACAAACAGAAATGTGAGGAACAGAGTGGCGGCAACGGCTTTCGCCAGAGTCAAATCCGAATCGGAGATTGTATGCAGAAATGAGAGACTGTAAAGAGGATACAGACGCTCCCTCAACGAGGGATGATCGGCAATGAGCCCCGAGTTCTTTTGCGAGCGCGCCAGGTACATCCAGATGAGCGCACCCGGTGGAAGAAGGCAGCAAACAGACGCGGCGTATTGCAGCATCGCCCTTCGAACAGCCGCCGGCGGCGGGAATAGGGGATGCGCGCGGCCCCAGGGAACGGCGGAAATCGCGTGCGGCAGACCCATCACCGCGACGGCGAGAACGCACATGGCCCACGACAGAGCGTGTGCCATGTATATGACAAGACCCGCGAACAGAAGCACCGCAAGCGATCGGGGCGTCCATCGCCCCTGCCGCCTTGCATAGTAGCCGAGCGTAAACAGAACCAGACATACGCTGTACAGAAAGTTCCAGAATCCCATGAAGAAAAAGAGATTAAGAACCACTATTCCGGCAAAACAGGAAAAGTAATCGGCGTATGGCGTCAGGGCGCGCAGAAGATAGCGAAAGGACATGAAGAACAAAACGACGTAGCCACTTAGAAGGAGCTTCTCGGCCGCCACTGGCCCTGTGACTTTCAACAAACCGGCAAGAAGGAACTGCGTGAGCATGTTCCCGGCAAGATGAATAGGAACTATTTCGTAGTATTGCCGGTAGATCCCGATCCCGGAGTTCGCTAACACCGACGCATTGAGGAGGTGAGAAGGCCCGTCTTGCGTCGGTAAGTACCGGAAGGCCCAGATCGACGAGAATTGCAGCAGGATCAGCGCGAAGAAAGCGCAACGCCAAAAGCGATCGCCAAAGGCACAACTTGAGAGAGAATGGTTAACTGAAGCGGGGGCGATGCTCATGGCGCTTTAGACCGGAATGGCCGATTAGTTCGCTTTTCGTCTTCCGATCAGTGTTACTGTAGCACACTGGAGCCGTCTTACAGCCGTTCAAGCTCGCGCTATTCCTCCTGGATGTCTGCCTTGTCCTCTCGAGAGGGTCAACCCCGCTCCTTCCGAGGCCCGCTGGGCCGGAACGGCGAATCTCCCGGCCGATCAAGCAGACCGCCTGCGCTGTGAGCAGGCGCTCAAAACGGAAATCCGGGGCGCCCGGGGACGCCGCCCGGCGAACCCGCCCCCGTCGCCGGCTTGGTTTACGATAACCTACCTGTAGTATGAAGCTACGCGACATTGCGGCGGCGCTGGGGTGCCGGCTGGAGGGCGACGGCGAAATCGAGATCGCGGGTGTCGCCGGCATGGAGCAGGCCGGCGCGGCCGACATCACTTTCCTGGCGAATCCGAAATACGCTCCCCGGGTGAAAGATACCCGAGCGGCGGCCATTCTGATCCACGAGGCGGTGCGCGATCTGCCCATCGCGAGCCTGGTCTCGTCGAATCCGTATCTGGACTTCGCGCGCGCGCTGGCGCTGTTCTACCAGCCGCCGCGTCCGGCCGCGGGCATCCATCCGCTGGCCTCGATCGCGCCCACGGCCGAGATTGGCGAAGGCGCTTCGATCGGGCCGTTTGCGGTGGTGGGCGAGCGCGTGAAGATCGGACGCAACGCGGCGCTCTACCCGCACGTGGTGATTTACGAGGAGGCCGAGATCGGCGACGATTTCACGGCTCACGCGCACGCCTCGGTGCGCGAGTTCTGCCGCATCGGCAACCGCGTGATTCTTCAGAACGGCGTGGTGGTGGGCGGCGACGGGTTCGGGTTCGCCAAGGACGGCCAGGGGCGGCACAACAAGATCCCGCAGTCGGGCCCGGCGGTGATCGAAGACGACGTCGAGATCCAGGCGCTTTCCAACATCGACCGCGCCACGGTGGGCGAGACGCGTATCAAGCGCGGCGCCAAGATCGACAGCCTGGTGCAGGTGGGCCACGCCTCCGTGATTGGCGAAGACAACATCATCTGCGCGCAAACCGGGCTGGCGGGCAGCTCGATTATGGGCAGGAATGTGCTGCTGGCGGGACAGGTGGGGGTTTCCGGACACCTGACCATCCACGACAACGCGGTGATCTACGCGCAAAGCGGCATCGGCGGCGACGTCGAGGAAGGCGCGGTGATGTCCGGCTCGCCGGCCTTCGAGGGCCGCCAGTGGCGGCGCGCGGTGACCGCCTTTCCACGCCTGCCGGAATTGCTCAAGACGGTGCGGCAATTGGAGAAGAAGATCGAACGGCTCGAAGCGGCCCTGAAGGAATCCTCCCCATCCCATGAGTGAACCGAAGAAAGGCGCAAGGCGCCCGCTGGCTTACAAGAACGAGTCGTTTCTGGACTCTTCCGATGCGCGGATTCTGCGCATCCTTTCGGAATATCTGGAACCGCTGGCTCACTTCAGGCGCGAAAAGGTCCGCGACACGGTCGTGTTTTTCGGCTCGGCGCGCATCCGCGAAGAAGGGCCGATGAGCGAGTACTACCAGGACGCGCGCCGGCTGGCCGGCCTGCTCACCCAGTGGTCCGATTCGCTCCCCAATTCCCCGCGGCGCTTTGTGGTCACCAGCGGCGGCGGTCCGGGCATTATGGAGGCCGCCAACCGGGGCGCTCAGGAGGCCGGGGGCAAGACCATCGGGCTCAACATCGGTCTTCCCTTCGAGCAGTGGCCGAACCCCTACATCACACCGGAACTGTCGTTCGAGTTCCATTACTTCTTCATGCGCAAGTTCTGGTTCGCCTACCTGGCCAAGGCGCTGGTGGTCTTCCCGGGCGGATTCGGAACCTTGGACGAGCTGGCGGAATTGCTGACGCTGGCACAGACCAGGAAGCTGATGAAGAAGATCGTCATTGTTCTGTATGGCCGGAAGTTCTGGAACGAAGTGCTGAACCTGGACGCGCTGGTGCGTCACGGCATGATCGGTCCGGAGGATCTGCAACTCTTTGATTTCGCCGACGACCCGGAGACCGCCTGCCGCCTGTTGCAGGAGGGCCTGACGAAGTACTATCTTCAGCCCGACTCTCCGCTGCCGGCGCAGGAGGAAACGGTGCCCGCGATCGCCAAATCGCGGGTTTAGGGGTTGGCGACCGCTCCCTGACGGTCGCGGCTCGGAAACGCAACTGAGCCGCGACCGTCAGGAAGCGGTCTATGCATTCGTATGGCGCTGCTGGCTCGGCTGAGGGACGCGTGGAGACGGCTCGACGGAGTCGAGAAGATTTTCTTGCTCGCTCTTCTTTCGTGCCTGGCGGCGGAGTTCCTGCTGAGCGGAAGTCCGATCCTGCCGCTGCTGCGGCTGGCGGCCTACGTGTTCGGCGCCTGGGCCGCACTGCGCCTGGCGCGGCGGCTGATCCGGAAGGCCATCTGGCGGCTGCGCAACCGGCTGATGGTGGCCTACGCTTTCATCGCCGTCGTGCCGGTCGCGCTGATCCTGGTGCTGGCGGGCCTCGGCATATGGATGGCCACCACGCAGGTGGCGGTGTACCTGGTCACCTCCGAACTGGACCAGCGCACGGCGTCGCTGAAGGCGTCGGCGCAGTGGATCGCCAGCATGCCGGGGGCCAGCCGCGACGCCTCGATCCGCCAGATTCTGCCCGAGCATGTCCGGCGTTTCCCGGGGCTCGAGATTCTGGTGGTCGACTCGGCCGAACACCGCTACCCGGAGCAGGCCGCCATCGACTCGCCGGAAGGTTGGGGCGAGGCCGGCGGGGCGGTGGTGAAGGCGGGGCGTCTTTACGCCTGGGCGCGCGTGGTGCGCGGCCAAGTCGAGGTGACGCTGATGACGCCGCTCACCGTGGACGTTCTGTCCGAGATGGTTCCCAATCTCGGTGAGGTCAACTACCGCGACATGATCGAGACCGCGCCCGGCGAACGGAAAGACGGATACATCCCGCGGTTGGTCGCCGGCAAGAAACGGGCGGCGCCCGCCGAGCCCCGGCGCGAGCCTCGCAAGGATTACCTGCCTGCGCCGGCCAACCGGATCGACGTCGAGGTGGCGTGGATTTCGGCCCTGCCGGTTTCGATCTGGGAATCGGCGGGGAAGAGTCAGACGGGCGTGCTCGCCGTGCGCTCGCGGCCCAGCGCGGTGTTCAACGCGGTCTCGGCGCGCAAGGCCGACTGGGAGAAGAGCGCACTGCCGAGCGCGTTCGTGGTTCTCGCCGTGCTGATCCTGATCGTCGAGATGGTCTCCCTGATCGCCGGCATCTCGCTGACCCGGACTATCACCGCGGCGGTCCACGGCCTGCATGAGGCCACCCTGCGTGTGAAGGAGGCCGACTTCAGCCATCGGATCCAGGTGCAGGGCAACGATCAGTTGGCCGACCTGAGCCACTCGTTCAACTCGATGACCGAGAACCTGGAACTGCTATTGGCTGTGGCCAAGGAAAAAGAGAGGCTTCAATCGGAACTCGAGATCGCGCGCGAGGTGCAGTCCCAGCTCTATCCGAAGTCGGCGCCAACGCTCAAGGGGCTCACTCTCCAGGCCTGCTGCAACCCCGCGCGGATGGTCTCGGGCGACTACTACGACTACCAGGCGATTGGCGAGCACCGCCTGGCGCTGGCCATCGGCGATGTGGCCGGCAAGGGGATTTCGGCCGCGCTGCTGATGGCCACGGTGGAATCCTGCGTGCGCACCCAGATCCGGCACTGCCTGCAAGAGGCGGCCGGCAACGGGCGTCCCCTGCTGTCGACTTCGAAACTGGTGGCGCAGTTGAACCAGCAACTCTACGCGCACACCTCGCCCGAGAAGTACGCAACCTTTTACTTGGGCGTCTTCGACGATGAGTCGGGCCTGCTCGCCTACACCAACGCCGGGCACCTGCCGCCGATTCTGGTGCGGCGCGGGACGCCGCAACTGCTGGAGGTGAACGGCATGGTGGTGGGCGCATTCCCGTTCTCGCAATGGAGCGAGAGCCAACTGCACCTGGAAAGCGGCGATCTGCTGGTGTGCTACACGGACGGCGTCACGGAACCGGAAAACGAGTTCGGCGAGATGTTCGGCGAACAGCGGCTGATGGAACTTCTGGTCAAGCACTCCGACGCCGACACCCAGGAGATCGTGGCCCGGGTGAGCGAATCGGTGCGCCAGTGGACCGGCTCGTCCGATTTGCAGGACGACATGACGCTACTGGTGGCGCGGAGGAACTGAGATGCGGCGGGCCCATAGGCGGCTGGCGGTGATCGGCGTGGCCATTGCGGCGACGCTGCTCATCGGTACGCTGGGTTTTGTCTTCATCGACCACTTCCCGGTCTTCGGCGCTTTCTACATGTCGCTGATCACCATCGCCACGGTGGGTTACGGGGAGATCCATCCGCTGAGCCAGGCGGGACGCGTATTCAACTCGTTCCTTATCTTTTTCGGCGTCAGCGTCATGTTTCTGGCCATCGGCGCGGTGACGCAAACGGTCATCGAACTGGAACTGAACGAGGTCTTCGGAAAACGGCGGGTCAAGCGCATGATCGACAAACTCGACAAGCATTACATCGTGTGCGGTTTTGGGCGGGTAGGCCGCGGCGCGGCGGCCGAACTGAAGCGCGCTGGCGCGCCGTTCGTGGTCATCGACAGCGACGAACGGCGGGTGGAAAGCGCCGTGCGCGCGGGCATGCTGGCCGTGCTGGCCGACAGCACGCGCGACGAAACGCTGAAAGAGGCCGGCATCGACCGGGCCCGCGGGCTGATCGCCGCGCTGGCCACCGACGCCGACAATCTCTTTCTGGTGCTCTCGGCCAAGACGCTCAATCCGGAAATGAGCGTTTCGGCGCGCGCCGGCGAGGAGGAGGCCGAGCAGAAGCTCCGCCGCGTCGGCGCCGACGTGGTCTTCAGACCC
Source organism: Bryobacterales bacterium (assembly GCA_030693045.1). Taxonomy (GTDB): domain Bacteria; phylum Acidobacteriota; class Terriglobia; order Bryobacterales; family Bryobacteraceae; genus JACQZT01. Next base: position 6,076 of record JAUYBU010000315.1, read on the forward strand.
TACATGATCGCCGGATACCGGCTGGCGCAGGCGCTGCTGCGGCCGCAGGTATCCGAATTCCTCGATTTCACCACCCAGAACATCGGCCTGAACGTGTCCATCGAGCAGGTGGCGGTGGGCCAGGGCAGCGAGGTGGCCGGAAAGTCGCTGGCGCAGATGCAGGTGCGCCGCGAACTGGGCGTGATCGTGCTCGCCATTCGCCGGGCCAGCGGCGCGATGGAGTTCAACCCGCCCGCCGACGCCGTGATTACAGGCGGCGACTGCTTGATCGTGATGGGCGAACCCGACAACCTGCGGAAGCTGGAAAAACTGCTTGCGGAGGCGCACGCATGAAAGTTCTCACCGCCGCGCAAATGCGCGAAGTCGACCGGCGCACCATCGAGGCCGGCATGCCCGGCATCATCCTGATGGAGAACGCCGGGCTTCGCGTGGTCGAGTTTCTGATCGAGCGCTTTTCGCCGCTCAGGGAGCACCGCATCGTGGTCTTCTGCGGCAAGGGCAACAACGGCGGCGACGGGCTGGTCATTGCGCGGCAGTTGGACGTGCGCGGCCTGGCCGGCACGCTGGATGTGGTGCTGGGCGCCGAGCCGGAAGATCTCAAGGGCGACGCCGCCGCCAACTACCGCATGTTGATCGCCGCGGGCCGCGAAGTACACCGCGAGCTGCCGGCGGGCCGCCGCGACCCGACCATCGTCATCGACGCCGTGCTCGGCACGGGCCTCGAGGGGCCGGCCACGGGGCGGGCGCTGGACATCATCGAACAGATCGACGATATGCGCCTGGACGGCGCCAAAGTCGTGGCGGTGGACATTCCCTCCGGCCTCCCGAGCGACAGCGGAGCGGCGCTGGGAAAGCACGTGACGGCCGACTTCACCGTCACCTTCACCGCCCCAAAACCGGTTCACGTTCTTCCGCTCAACTGCAGGTTGTGCGGTGAACTGATGGTGAAGCAGATTGGCAGCCCCTGGGAGCTTTACGAGGGCGACGATTCCATCTGGCTCTCGGTGCCGGAAAGCTGGGAATTCGCGCACTTCGTCGGAGTGCGCTCGCTGGATGTACACAAGGGCGACCTGGGGCACGTGCTGGTGGTCGGCGGCTCGCGCGGCAAGACCGGCGCTCCGGCCATGACCGGGCTGGCGGCGTTGCGCGCCGGCGCGGGCCTGGTCACGGTGGCGTCGGCCGAATCGGCGATTCCAGTGATCGCCACGCACGCCATGGAGTTCATGACCGAGCCGCTGCCGGAGACCGAGACCGGCGGCATCTCGCTCGGCGCCTTCGACTACGGCCGCTTCGCCAGTGTGCTGGAGCGCAAGACCATGCTTGCAGTCGGCCCGGGGATCGGTACGCACCCCGACACGGCGGCGTTTGTGCGGCGCGTATTTCGCGAAGCCGAACAACCGGCCGTGATCGACGCCGACGGGCTCAACGCGCTGGCCGGCATCGAGGACTGGACCGCCGCCGGCCCGCGCATCCTGACGCCGCACCCGGGCGAGATGGCGCGGCTCACGGGGCTGAGCACGGAAGAAGTTCAGGCGGATCGCGTGGGCGTGGCGCGCGCCTTCGCCATGCAGAAGCAGGTCACGCTGGTGCTGAAGGGCTACCGCACCGTCATCGCCTTCCCCAATGGCGAGGTGATCGTCAATCCGTCCGGCACGCCGGCGCTGGCCACCGGCGGCACGGGCGACATCCTCACCGGCATGATCGCCGGTCTGTGCGCGCAGTCCCCGGGCTACCGGGACCAGGCCGTCGTCGCCGCGGTGTGGCTGCATGGCCGCGCCGGAGAGTTGGGCGCGGAGGAATGGGGCGAGGAATGTCTCATCGCCACCGACCTGCTCAAGTACCTGCCCGAAGCGATGGAGGAGTGTGCGGAAGCTCTCGACGAACTCTGAGGACGAGACCATCGCCCTGGGCGAGCGGCTCGCGCGCGAGTTGCCATCGCGTTGCGTGGTGCTGCTGATCGGCGAACTCGGTGCGGGCAAGACGACGCTGGCCAAGGGCATTGTCAAGGGCCTGGGCGCGGCGGCGCCGGAAGAGGTATCGAGTCCCACTTACACGCTGATCCACGAGTATTCCCCGCGCGTCTATCACGTCGATCTCTACCGTCTCGAGGAGCCGCGCGAGGCCCTCACGCTGGGCCTGGACGAGATCTTCGACCGCGACGCGGTGGTGTTGATCGAATGGGGCGACCGCTTCCCCCAGATCCTGCCCGCCGACCGCATCGAGATCGAACTGCGCCACGCCGGAGGCGACGCGCGCGAGATCCTGGTGTCCCGCATCGGGCTGTAAGATAGTGGGGACACTCCGGGCTAATCTTACGGAAACCACCGCTTAACTCCGGACACAGGCGTGTCCCCCCCGGCATGCTCCGGCGTTTGCACGGCGGCCCACGCGGCGTGAAGATGGGAGAGGGATGGAAAAGATTACTTTCCAGGTGAGCCGCTGCGAAGAGTCGGGATGGCTGGTCGCCTCCTGGGATGATCCCACCGGGCAGGGCGGCATCACGACCCAGGCCAGGGACCTGCGTGAGTTGCAGGAGCAGGTCGTCGAAGCGACGCGGTGCCACTTCGAACCGGGCACGACGCCTGGCCGGATTGGCCGGTTATCCACTGGATATCTCGGGATCTCGGGCGATGGCCGCCCTGCTGCGGCTGGGCTTCGTTAAGGCCAGACAGACGGGTTCCCATATTCGCCTGTCGAAAGGCCGGTGCAGCGTCACCGTGCCCAATCATTCATCCGTCGCTCCAGGCACTTTACAAAGCGTCATAAAGCAGGCGGGTGTTGGTCTGAAGGAGTTTCTCGACGCACTGTGAGACGGCAGGGTTGAGGGATTGAAACGCCAGCCGCCGGCGTGGTCGCCGACGGGCTGAACGCGCTGGCCGGCATCGAGGACTGGACCGCAGCCGGCCCGCGCATCCCGGCGCCGCACCCGGGCGAGGTGGCGCGGATCGCGTGGGCGTGGCGCGCGCCTTCGCCACGATCCACGAGTATTCCCCGCGCGTCTATCACGTCGATCTCTACCGTCTCGAGGAGCCGCGCGAGGCCCTCGCGCTGGGCCTGGACGAGATCTTCGACCGCGACGCGGTGGTGTTGGTCGAATGGGGCGACCGCTTCCCCCAGATCCTGCCCGCCGAGCGCATCGAGATACTTTGGCCAAACCGAGCGACTCAAGCCTCGCGTGGGATGAATCCCGCCCTCCAACCTCAACTACGTTAAACCTCCTGGCGGTGGCCGATCTTCATGATCTTTACCGTCATGCCGTCGTCTCGGATTGAGTACAGGACACGATAGTCGCCTTGACGCAGCCGGTACTTCTCTTCGCCCGAGAGCTTTGCGGATCCAGTTGGGCGGGGATTGGTGGCGAGCCCTTCAATCCTGGCGACGATGCGGCTTCGGTCTTTCCTCGGCGTAGCCTCCAGCTCTCCGGCTGCCGAGGACGTGATCAGTATCCTATAGCTTGCCACGCCGCTTCAGGTCCTTCAAGACGGCCTTGAATGACAAGGCGGTATCCTTGGCGCGATCCGAAAAGACGGCCAGGTCCTCTGCATCCTCAGCCAGCGTCTGCCGTACCGCGGCATTCACCAGATCCGAAAGGCTGCGGCCGGTGTGCGCCGCCTTCACGCGAAGGGCCATGTGCAGGCTGGGGTCGAAGTAGACGGTCGCACGCTTGAGTTGTGACATCCTTAGCAGTATAACATTATGACGTTTAAACGTCAACGGAACGGGTGCGCGTCTCGAGAGTGCCTACCGGCGGGTTGCTTCTTTTTGCAGCCGGTGTCCGTGAGACCTAGTTCGTCCGGTCGGCGGACTGGGGATCGATCACGTGCTTGGCCGCCTCCAGGAACTTCGCGAGTGGGCCACGAACCTTGACAGGTCCAAAGGCCGAATGTATAGTTATGTAGAGTTAACAAACGCTTGCAATGAAAGCGGGAGTTTCCGTACTCGGTTGGAGGTTCTGGCATGTCCTGCATCGATTCGTTCCGGGCGAGGCGTCTATCTGCCGCACTCCGCTCTTGCGGTTTCATTTCGGTGGCCCTGGCGGCGACCGTTCTCAGTCTCCCGATGGGGGCCCAGGAATCCCGGGCGACCATCGCCGGCCGTGTCACCGACGCATCGGATTCGGTGGTGGTGGGCGCCAACATTGTCGCTGCCAACGTGAATACCGGAGTCAGCGTTTCGGCCACCAGCAACGAGAGCGGCACTTTCGTGATTCCGTTTCTGCTGCCGGGGACGTATCGTGTGACTGCCGGCATGGCCGGCTTCAAAACGTACGCCCAGGATGAGATCCGGCTGCGGGTGAACGATTCGCTGGATCTGAAGATCCGCCTGGAGGTCGGCGCCGTCACCGAGACGATGAGCGTGACGGCGGGCGCGCCGCAACTGGAGACGGCCGACAGTTCGGTGGGGTCGGTCATCGACGAGCGCCGGCTGATGGAACTGCCTCAGCGGGGCGGCAACCCGCTGGAACTCGAGCGGCTGAGCCCGGGCGTGGTGAATCTGACTACCATGCGGATCATGAAGCTCTCGTCACCCGACGGCACCTCCAGCGTTACGGTCAACGGCACCGGCAATTTTTCGACACAGTACAACATGGATGGGATCAGCGATACGACGAACGACCGTGGCCGAGGGTACGCCCGCGTGGCGTTCATCCCGCCGTCGGGCGCGATCGTGGATTTCAAGCTCCAGTCCAACCCTTACGACGCCACGGTGGGGCACGTCTTCGGCCCGGTGATCAACGTCAGCTCGCGCGGCGGCACCAACGCGCTGCACGGCAACGTTTACTACTGGGTCCGCAACAGCGCCTTCGACGCGATGAATTTCTTCGACAACAAGGCCGGTTTGAGCAAGGTGGTGTACCAGGACCACCGCTACGGACTGTCGGCGGGCGCGCCGGTGGTCATCCCGGGCCTCTACAATGGGCGCAACAAGACCTTCTGGTTCTATAGCTGGGAAGAAAACCGGTTCACCCAGCCCTCCACTTCCAACCAGACCAGCACGGTGCCGACGGCGGCGGAGCGGGTGGGCGATTTTTCCGGTCTGCTGGCCGTGGGGAATCAGTATCAGGTGTACAACCCGTTCACCACGCGCGCGGCGGCCAGCGGCCGTTACCAGCGCGATCCGTTCCCCGGCAACATCATTCCGAAGAACCTGATCAGTTCGTTGGGCCAGAACCTGGCGGCGATCTATCCGCTGCCGAGCCAGCGGGGCACCGTCGACGGGATTAACAATTTCTACTATCCCGACCTGCGCACGAACCTCAACAGCTCGCACCTGGCGAGGGTGGATCAGACCTTCAACCCGAACCACCGCGCCTTCGTCCGGTTCAATCGCTTTCACTTCGCCAACGCCAAGGACCTGATGGGCGTAGCGGCGACGAAGAACCTTTTCGATCAGTTCAACCGCGGCGTGGCGATCGACGACGTGATCGTGGCGAGCCCCAGCCTGATCTTGAACTTCCGCTACGGATTGATCAGCGCGGAAAGTCTGGAGCGCCGCAAGACGCAGGGGACGGACCTGGGCGCACTCGGGTTTTCACCGGGTCTGACCAGCCTGGTGGACCCGCAGTTAGCGACGGTTCCCAGGATGGCAGTGGGCGCGTTCTCGACGCTTTCCAACTGGTCCGACGGCGACGGCCTGAACACCGCCATCACACATAACCTGGTGGCCCTGGCCACCAAGCTGAAGGGTTCGCACACGTGGCGGTTCGGCGTCGATCTGCGCTTGTTCCGGACTTTCGGAAACCGCTACCCCGCGGTCATCTCCCCGGACTTAAGCTTCCCGAATACGTATACCCGCGGCCCGCTCGACAATTCGACGGCCGCTCCGGTGGGCCAGGAACTGGCGTCCATGCTGGTCGGCATCACCGGCGGAAGCATGACCAGGAGCGCCAGCTACGCCGCGCAGAACAAGTACATGGGGCTGTTCTTCCAGGACGACTGGAAACTCACTCCCCGCCTGACCCTGAACCTGGGGCTGCGCTACGAGATGGAATGGCCGGTGACGGAGCGCTTCGACCGCCTGGCGGCGGGTTTCGACGCGACCAGCCCGAGCCCGATCGACGCGCAGGCGCGCGCCAACTACGCCAAGAGCCCCATCCCGGAATTGCCGGCAACGGCGTTCTCGGCGCGCGGAGGCCTGACGTTCGTGAACCAGAACGGCTCTTCCCGCAGCCCTTACAACCGCAACAGCGGCCAGTGGCTGCCGCGCCTCGGCCTGGCTTACCAACTGACGCCCGGCACGGTGATCCGCTCGGGCTACGGCGTCTACTTCGATTCCCTGGGCGTCGACCGGTTCATTCCCGCGCAGACGGGCTTCGCTCAGCAGACGCCCATCCAGGCGTCTCTGGACAGCGGCGTCACGTATGTCGCCCGGGTGAACAACCCGTTCCCCAACGGCCTGCTGACGGCACAGGGGGCGGCCGGAGGGCTGCGCACCAACCTCGGACAAGCCATCACACCCTTCGATCCCACTCTCTCGCCGGCGTACTCGCAGCGCTGGTCGTTCGGCGTGCAGCGGTTCCTGCCGGGGCAGTTGCTGCTGGACACCAGTTACGTCGCCAACCGCAGCACGAACTTGAGCGTCAGCCGGAACATCAACGCCACGCCGGCGCAGTATCTCAGCAAGCTGGCGGTGCGCGATCAGCCCACCATCAATTCCCTGACCCAGCAATTCCCGAATCCGTTCCTGGGGCTGGCCACCACCTACCCGGCCCAGATGTCGCGCGCCGATCTGCTGCGTCCGTTTCCGCAGTTCGGCGATATCACGATGGCGCAGTCGGCCGGCTACTCCTGGTACCACTCCCTGCAGGTCCGCGTGGATAAGCGGTTCGCCAAAGGCTTCACCTTGCAGGTGGGCTACACGTATTCGAAGTACATGCAGGCGACGGAGTTCCTGAACCCCACGGATCCGGTGCCCTACCGCTCGATCTCGGACCTGGACCGCCCGCAAGTGTTCACCATCAGCGGCGTGTGGGAGCTTCCCTTCGGCCGTGGCCGGCGGTTCGGCGCGGGCGCGCCGGCGGCGGTGAACGCGGTCCTGGGCGGCTGGCAAGTGAACACCACCGTCATCCGGCAGGCCGGAGCGCCGCTGGGATTCGGCAACGCGATCTTCAACGGGAACCTCAAGGACATCCCGCTGCCCAAGAGCGAGCGCCGGGCCGAACGCTGGTTCAATACCAACGCCGGTTTCAACAAGGTGTCCAGCCAGCAGTTGGCGAACGCCATCCGCACCTTCCCGCTGCGCTTCAGCGGCGTTCGCAGCGACGGGCAGGCAAGCTGGAATTTCTCGCTGCTGAAGGATTTTCGCTTCTGGGAGCGGGTGAGCGCTCAGTTCCGCGCCGAACTCTACAACGCGGCCAATCATCCCAGCTTCGATGTGCCGAACACCACTCCGACCAATTCGTCGTTCGGAATGTCGACCCAGGCGGTCTCGGAGCCGCGGAACTGGCAGTTCGCGCTGCGCTTCAAGTTTTGACCGCCAGCCGCGAGGCGGTTGGGAGGACTTCATGATGCGGTTCGGAGCCGTCGTCGGCACCTTAGTTCTGTTCGCGACCATAGGAGCGGCCGCCGAGCCCAAGGGCTTGCCGCGGAAGACACCGCTTGCTGACGCGCGCGGCTCAGTAGAAGTTTCCGAGCCGCGACCGTCAGGGAGCGGTGGGAGCGGTTATTCCACGACCGAGCCCCAGGTCGTTCCGTTCGAGGATCTGTTGCGCCGGCCGGTCAATGTGCGCGCGGAACTGCGCGGCGTACACCCGCGCCTGTTTTTCACCAAAGACGCCTTGCCGGCCATGCGCGCCCGCGCCGCGGGCGTCGACCGGGAGTTATGGCGGCACGCCCTTCGGAATGTCCCCGCTCTCGTGAAGCCCGCGCCGCCGGCCGGGTCGCCCGAGTTGGACGTCAGCAAGGTCCAATACAACCTGGGATACGGCATTGCCCAGGCCGCCTTCGCCTACGCCATCGAGCGGGATCCCAAGTACCTGCAGGCCGCCAGGCGCTGGATGTCGGCCGTGATCACCTATCCGGACTGGGGCTATACCTACAGAACGCCGAATATCGATCTGCCGCCGGCTCACCTGTTGTACGGCGTGTCGTTCGCCTACGACCTGCTGTACGACGAACTCACGCCGGCCGAGCGCACCGCCATCCGCGGCAAGCTGGTCCGTCAGTCCCGGTTGATGTATGAGGCTTTCCGTAAGCCGGGACGCACCTATCCGTATGCGCAAAACCACACCTTCATCCCGATGACCGGCCTGGCGATGGCGGCGTTCACCCTCATGGACGACGAGCCCGAAGCCAAGCAGTGGGCTCAACTGGCGCGCGCCATTTATGACCGGACGCTGCTGGTCTTCGATACCGACGGGTATTACTACGAGGGCTTCCACTACCTGGCCTTCTCGGCGCATTGGATGGTGCGCTATTTCGACGCGCTGCGGCAGAACACCGGCGAAGACCTGTACCCCGGCATGAGAAGCCGCTTTCTGCCGATCAAGTATCACCTGGCGCACTCGATGCTCCCCGGCGGAGTGAACGTGTTCGATTTCGGCGATACCGGCCGGGGCGCGTCGGAAAGAAACAGCGCCGTGCTCGAGGAGCCCGTGATTTCGGGTTACGAAGCGCTGTACCGGTTCGCGGAAAAGTATCGGGATCCCGAGACGCAAGGGGTGGCCGACTGGCTGCGGAGCCTTAACACGGTTACCTACGAAGACATCTGGTCCTTTATCGCGCACGATCCCACGGTGGCCTCCGCGCCCGTTTCTAAACTGCCCACCCACCACTATTTCGCCAACAACGGCACCGTGTTCTGGCGCAGCGGCTGGGACAAGGAAGCCACCGCCATCGCGTTCCGCTGCGGGCCGCCGGAAGGCCATCACGTGACGGCGCTGCTCCCCAGAATTCCGGAGTGGCGGCTGGCCACCGGCCACGCGCATCCCGACGCCAACAGCTTCATCGTCTTCGCGGGCGGACAGTATCTGACCGGGGACGCCGGCTACACTGGCATGCACTTTTCCCGCGACCACAACACGGTCCTGGTAAATGGCCGTGGGCAAGGCAACGAAGGCGGCCGGCACGATTCGTTCGACGGTTTCCCCTATCCACTGCTGGACCAGGTGCGCATCACCGATGTCCAGTTCGACAAGCAGTCGTTCCGGGTGCGCGGCGAAGCGGCCGGGGCCTACCCGGCGGCCCTGCAACTGACCCGCTTCACCCGCACATTCCAGTACAGTCCCCGCGAGGGCATTGTGATCTCCGACGTGCTGGAAGCGGCCGCTCCGGCCACCTTCACGTGGGTGCTCACCGCGGACCGCCTGATCGAACAGACCCCGTCGGGGCGGTTCTCCTCGCGCAACGGAACCACGGTCCTGGAAGTGGAGCGGATGAAGCCCGAGCGTGTCAAGTCGAGCATCGAGCCGCGGATCGTGACCTCGCAGGGCCGGCCGGGCAGTATCGAGAAAGGCGCGCCCGACCAGCGCGGCTACCTGCTGCGGGAAAGCACGACCGAGCCGGTCCGCACGGTCGAGTTCGTGCATACGCTGCGATGGAAGCGCGGGATCGGGAATTAGTTTCGGGGCCAGTCGGCGGTTAAGTTGGTTTCCTCGCCGGTGGCGATCACGCGGACGCGCGCCGTGGCGGTGTGGCGGCCCGGGGGCGGCGCGGCGATCTGGTGAATGTAATAGCGGTCGGCGATCACGCCTCTTTCGTTCTTCTTCTCGATCCGCCGGGGCTCGACCGTCGCGCCGTCCACACTGAGTTGAACCAACTCCACCTCCGGCGCTCTGGGCAGTCCCTGGGTGGTGTTGGAATGGCGGCAGCGCAGGCGGAGAGCGATGCCTGAGGCGGGCGCGCCGGCCTCGAACGGATCGCCCGGACTCAAGGCTGCCAGCGAGGCCGCCGGGCGGATGATATCGTCCGGCTTATTGCCCCACCAGCGCCACTGGTCCTGGGCCTCCAGCACGCGCCGCCGCACGTCTTTCGTGCCGCCGCCGAGCCACGTAACGAAGCCGCTCACGGCGTCGTGGCGGACCGCCATCACCCAGTTCCGGCGCAGCGCTTCCAGCCACCCTTCCCAACTCGGCTCGCGCGCCAGGAACAGGGTGCGAAAGCCAACCAGTTGGTCGCCCCACCACCAGGATTCGCGCGTGTGCGCGTCCTGCAAAGCCACGAACGGCAGCACATCCTGGTAGCGCATCAGGAACGGCTGGGTGTTCAGGAAATTCTCGTTGCCGAAATGGAACTGGCTGACGGCGGCATACGTGCCGGTCTCGACCGCCTCGTCCAGCAGGATGCGAGTCAGTTCCTCGTTTTCGTTGAACTGCCAGATCATGACGCCGCCCGCTTTGCGCACGGCCCCGATGCGCTGGTCGCGGAACACATGCCACGGGACGGGCTTGGCCGGGTCCGCCATGGGAGCGCCGAAATCCGAGCCGGCGGGCGCCAGCAGGTCGGCCAGATGGCTGGGGCTTCCCAGGCCGGGGAGCCGCTGGTAGCTTCCGTACTCTTCGTTGCCCACGCAAAACAGCACCGGCGCCCTGCGCAGGCCGGCGACCTGCTGGCAGCGCGCAATCCAGCCGGGCTCGGCGTTCTTGGCGCCCCAGATATGGATACCGAGCGCGCGCACCATTTCGACCGCTTCCAGCGGGCTGCCCGCGCCGGGAGCCTCGATCTGGATGGTGAACACCTTCAGGCCGTCCGGCAACGGCTTCGCCGCGGGCGGTTTTCGCGCCGACGGCCGCGGCGTCACCCCCAGGACGCCCAGCGAATCGAGCGCCTGAAACGTCGCCACCGGATTGGACTGGCGGCCCGGCCGGTCGCCGTAGCCGCCATCCGGATTCCGCAGCGAGTGGAGCCACGCCGCACACCGCCCGGCCCGCGCCGGCGTGACGCCGAGAGCCTTCAGCGAGCGCAAGGCGGCCCAGGTGTACGCGACATCCTCGACTCCGGCCAGCTCCGGTTTCGGCTGCCAGGTGAAGCCGCCGCTGGGCAACTGGCACGCTTCCAGCCACGCCGCCAGCGCATCGTTTCCGCCGGTGGGCTCGCCCAGCGCTTTGAGCGCCTCCAGGCCCCACCACGTGTTCATCGCGTGTCCGTCGCCGCCCTCGGAGGCGGGCGTGCTGTTGAAGCTGCCGTTGGGCCGCCGGCGCGAGAGGACGTACGCTTTCCACTGCGGCGTGGCGGCGTCCAGGCCCACCAGCGGGCGGCAGAGCAACGACATCACTTCGTGCTGGAACACCGGGTGGCCTTGGTGTTCGTAAGCCTTCAGGTACGGGGCGGGTCCGCTCCAGGCGCGGGCCAGCGCGGCGAAGCCGGAAACGTCTTCCCCCAGCCACGCCAGCGCCTGGATCTGTTCGAAGTCGAACCGGCGCAAGGGGCGCTCGCCCTGACGCCGTTTTTCGGGCAGCGGGTAGTGCTCGCGGAGGAAGCGCGCCAGCGCCGCTTTGCGCGGCGGGTCCTGCCCCAGCAGCCGGTAGCAGGCGATGGCCGCAAAGGTCGGAGTCAGGTGGGAACCTGGGTCGGGCGCCCAGGCGTAGCCGCCGTCGTCGCGGGCCAGGCTCCGGATGTATGGGACCACGCCGGAATCCGCCGCTGCCAGCGGGGCGGCCAGGGCGCAGCCGAGGACGTCGCGGCGTGTGAAGCTCGAAAGATCGCGCATAACCAGGTAGGGACAGAGGCACCCTGGAATGGGGAGGGTAATACCACCAGCGCCTAAAGAGGGTGCCTCTGTCCCTATCTAGTATACTGTCCGAGTGGTCGAATTCCTGCTGGTAGTGCTCATCGCGATGCTGGCGATCCGATGGTTTGTGATTCGCGATCGTCATGAACGCGCGAACCTGCAACAGATCGCCCAGTTGACACAGCGCGTCTGGCGCCTGGAGCAGAGGCTTGAACCGCCGCCGGCGCCGGAGCCCCCGCCGGAGCCGGTCGCGGTTCCACCCGCGCCCGTGTACGTCGCGCCCCAACCCCCGGGCCCCACGCTCGGCGAACGCCTGCGCGCACTGCTCGGGAACCAGGAGTGGGAGGCGCTGGTGGGCGGCAGCCTGCTCAACAAGATCGGCGCTTTGGTTCTGGTGGTTGGCATCGCCCTGTTCCTGGCCTACTCCTTTGCCAGCATGACGCCGGCCGGCCGCACGCTGACGGCTTTCCTGACCAGCGGGGCGCTGCTCGCCCCGGGTGTCTGGCTGGAGCGGAAACAGACCTATCGCGTTTTCTCCCGCGGCCTGATCGGCGCCGGATGGGCGGGCCTGTACTCGACCGCGTACGCAATGTACGCCCTGCCCGCCGCCAGGATCGTCGACGACCCCTTCGTTGGCTCGCTGTTGCTGGTCGCGGTGGCCGCCGGGATGATCGCTCACTCGCTCCGCTACCAGGTCCAGACGGTCACGGGCATAGCCTACTTCACCGCTTTCGCGGCGCTTGCGGCGACGCCCGACACCCGGTTCGCGGTGGTGGCGTTGATTCCGCTGGCGGCGTCGCTGCTGTACCTGGCGTGGCGCTTCCGATGGCACGTCATGGCGCTGTTCGGTCTGTTCGCCACCTACGCCACCTGCATCGCGCGCGGCTCCTCGGACGCCCCGCTGATCTCGACCGAGACGCTGTTCACCGCCTACTGGCTGCTGTTCGAGGGCTTCGACCTGCTGCGAGTCCGCCGCCGCGACCGCTCCCCGGCCGCGGCGCTGATTTTTCCGCTGAATGCATTCGGCTTCCTGGGGCTGTCGTATATCGCCTGGTCGACGCGCGCCCCGGACGATCTCTGGATGATGGCGGCGATGGCCGCCGCGCTGTACCTGGCCGGCGCGATGGCCCGCGCCTGGCTGCGCCCCCCGTCGAGCTTCGCCCCCGGCGAAGCGGCGTGGGACCGCTATGAGCAGGGCAGCTACGAAGCGCCGCTCACCTTGTCGGCATTTCTGGCCGGTCTCGCGGTGGTTGGAAAGGTGACCGGCGTGTGGATCGCCGTCGGTCTGGCCCTGGAGGCCGAGATCCTGTACCTTGCGGGCGTCCGTCTCGGTTCCCGCTTTGTGCGCGCTCTGGGCTGGGTCGGGTTCGCCTTCTCGCTGGAAAGGCTGATGGTGGTGGAAGTGTATGCGGACCGGCGATCTCTTCTGTTCGGGTGCGAGATCCGCAACTGGACGCCGCCGGCGCTGTTTCACGCCGCGCTGTTCTATCTGAACCGGTCCTTGCACCGGCCCGCCGTCGCGGC
>JAUYBU010000377.1 GCA_030693045.1 Bryobacterales bacterium
GGCGAACAGCGGATCGAACTCGCCGATGTCGCGCCCATGGTGGGGGAACAGGCGTTTGCCGGTGACCAGTTCCGGCTTTCCGTCGCCGTCGATGTCGCCCAGCGCCATGGTGTGGAAGCCGCCGAAATCTTTCTCGATCCAATGCTCGACGAAGCTACGCTTTCCGGCGGCGTCCTTCTTCTGCTCCAGCCAGACCAGGCCATAGTTGTGGGCGGCGCCGATGAGGATGTCGTTCATGCCGTCGCCGTTAAAGTCGTACACCAAAATTGGATGGGAGGCGGGCCCCTGGACCTTGTAGTCGGCGTGGAAGGTCCACTTTTGTTCGGCCGGTTTCGGGGGCGCTTCCCACCAGCCCACTGGCGTGACGATGTCCATGCGGCCGTCGCCGTTGACGTCGCCCAGGCCGTTGCCGTGAGTCTCGCCCTCGGTTCCGATGACGTGCTCGACGAACCAGGGCGCTTTGCCGATGTGTTCGAGCCAGGTCATTCCCTGCCCCGGCACCAGGCTCCAGTGGTTCACCAGGATGTCTTCGTCGCCGTCGCCGTCAATGTCGCCGTGGATGACGCCTTCCATCGACTGCGCCGAGTGAATCCTGCGGGCCACCCACTTCACGCCCGGTTTGCCGGGGTTCTCGTACCAGAACGCGCCTCTCACTCTCATCCAGCCCGAGGCGACGACATCGGTGCGCCCGTCGCCGTTCACATCCATGGCGAATTCGCTGTTGACGTCCGTTTCGGGGCCGTTCACCTCGGCGCCGTCGCGGAAATTCTCGTGCTTGGTCCAGTTGGGCGCTTCGTACCAGTTGCGCCCGGCGGCGATATCCAGCTTTCCGTCGCCGTTCACGTCCAGCACGGACGCGCACTCGGAAAACGGCCCGTACCAGAAGGTGTGATTGGCCGGATCGTGGCGCGGTCCGTCGATCTTGAACGGGACAAACAGCGGCTCCGCCGCCACCAGCGGCAGCGCAAGTAGAACCCACCCGAGTTTCTTCATCGCGCAACTCCTGATCAATTGGATCCGATCCTATATCATAGAATGACTGTTCGGCGACCAGGAAAACGAAAATGACCCATCCCGACTATCCCCACCTTTTCAGCCCGATCCGCATCGGGAACTTCGAAACCGCCAATCGGATCTGCCACGTGCCCACCGACATCAGTTCGGCCAACGCCGACGGTTCGGTGAATCAGCGCGTGATCACCTATCACGAGCAGATCGCCAAAGGCGGCTGCGGCTTCATCATCGTGGGCGCTTCGACGCCCGACCGGGCCACCGGCCGGCCCACGGTCACCTGCATCGCGGTGGATGAAGACCCGCTGATTCCAGGCCTTGCGGAACTGGCCGAGGCGATGCACCGGCACGGCGCGCGATGCGCGGTCCAGATTCAGCATCCGGGCCGCCAGTCGGCCTGGCCCAGAAAGGACCTCATCTCGGCGTCGGACCAGGTGGTCGAGTTGCCCGGCTCGGCGGGCCACGAAGTGGTTTACGCCGAGGCGGCGGCCAAGGGCAAGTCGATCCGCGCCATGACCATCGAGGAAATTTACGAACTGGCCGAGAAGTTCGCCGAAGGCGCCTGGCGCGTGCAGCAGGCCGGGTTCGACGCGGTCGAACTCCACGGCGCGCACGGCTACCTGATCGCGCAGTTTATGAGCCCTTACGTGAACCGCCGCAACGACCGGTTTGGCGGAAGTTTCATCAACCGCATGCGGTTCGTGCTCGAGATCATGGCCCGCATTCGGCACAAGTGCGGCCGCCACTTCCCCATCGGCGTGCGCTACTCGGGCGAAGAGTGGGTGCCCGGCGGGCGCGTCATCGCCGAGAGCGTCCAGGTCGCTGAACTGCTCGAACAGCAAGGCGCGGCATTCGTCGATATCAGCGCCGGCATCTTCGAGGCTCCGGCGGCGGTGATGGACCCGATGTATTATCCGCAAGGTTGGAACACTTACACGGCGGATGAGGTGAAGAAGCGCGTCTCGATCCCCGTCATCACCAGCCACACGCTTCGCGACCCGGCTTACTGCGAGAAGATCCTGGCCGCCGGCAAGACCGATCTGGTCGGGCTTTCGCGGCAGATGATCGCCGACCCGGATTGGGCGAACAAAGCCTATGCGCGCCAGCCGGATGAGATTCGCAAGTGCATCTCCTGCCTGGTTGGCTGCTGGCAGGAATCGCTGATGGTGCGGCGGCACATGCGTTGCGCCATCAACCCGGCGGTGGGAGACGAACGGTTCATCCACATCCAGCCGGCCGCGCGCAAGCTGAGCGTCGCGGTGGTCGGCGGCGGCCCGGGCGGAATGGAAGCCGCGCGCATCGCCTCGCTGCGCGGCCACACGGTGACGCTGTTTGAGAAAAGCGGCGAACTCGGCGGCGCGCTTCTGTACTCCTGCATGCTGCCGGGCAAGAGCAAGATGCGCTGGTACGCCGACTGGCTGCGCCGCCAGGTGGCCAAGCTCAAGGTTGACGTCCAGTATCACGCTCGGCCCGGCATCGAGGAACTGAAGAATTTCGACGCCGTGATCCTGGCCACGGGAGGAAGGATCGCGCGGCCCGCCATCCCCGGCATCGACACCGATCTCGTCAGCACCTTTACAGATGTGTTGCGCTGCACGGCCACAAGCTGCGAGTACTATCCGGAAGACCGCGAGCCGCCGCTCGACTACGGCGAGACCGTGCTGATCTGGGGCGATCATTTCGGCGCGGCCGACGCCGCCGAGAAACTCGCGGCCCAAGGCAGAAAGGTTTACGTCGTCACCGAGAACCGCGAGTTCGCACAGTGGATGGAGCCCTGCCACCGCGACGTGCTGGTGAAGCGCTTTGCCGGCTCCAACGGCGAAGGACTTACCGGCAAGACCTTCGCAAAGCCCGTGACCGTGATCCCCGCGACAACCGTGGTGGAGATCAAGGAATCGGGCGAAGTGACGCTGATGGACAACGCATTCCGCAAGTCGACGCTCCAGGTCGACAACGTCGTCTTGGCCTCGGTCGAGCCGGAGGAGAGCCTGTACGGCCAACTTATCGACGCGGGAGTGGTCGCCGTAAGGATCGGCGATCTGAAGCAGGTGCGGAACGTTCTGTCGGCGGTCAAGGAAGGCGCGAACGCGGCCCTGACGCTGGACGAAGGCGCGACGCTGAACGCCAACCGCGCTCTGACCTCGCGGTAATTTCGGGATTTCGTAGCCTGTCCCCGAATTAGGCGAAGACGAAGCGGTATCGCGGGTCGAGCACCTTTTCGACCGGGTCGAACAGCAGCAAGAATTCGCGAATCACGTAGGGGTTGGTGCGGCCTTGCGTGGCCGCATTGCGGATGACCTCGAAGCCGTGCTCGACGCCGCTCGCCTCGTCGATGTCGACGTCGGCGGCCAGATCGCCGGTTCGCTTGTTGCGCATGAAGGTGACCTGGAGGTTGGCATGGGCGTCCTTGCTCTTGAAACTGTCTTCCAGGCAATATCCGCTCAGCGGCGCGTGAAGTGTGGCCGGCGCGGACTTGAACCTCTCGGACCGGCGCAGAAACTCCGGCGTGCCGGGATCGGCCGAGCAGAAGAAGCGATCCTGGTGAAGGGCGACGAGCGAACGCAGTAAGCCGAAGCAGCGGTCCGCGGATGCATGGCTGGCCTTGGCGAAGATGTTCAGCAGGCACGCTTTTCGCAACGTTCCGAGTTTGTCGTACAGCGCGGCGCCCCGCAGTCCCATCAGATCGCGGTCGGCGAGCTCCAGGGCCTGCATGCTGGCGGAATCGAGGAAGCGGCCTAGCGGCGCGTCCAGATCGGGGAACGCCGGAGCCGCAATGCCGGTGACGCGCTTCGGCTTTACCATGAGCCGAATCGTCGAATCGCTCGGCGTGTTGGCCTTCTGCTCGACCATGAGCTGAAAGAACGCATAGGGCCGAAAGTTCCTGGCGTTGACCCGCACGGTGTAGAGAGTTCCGGGGCCGGGCCGGCACTGGATGCCCTCGACGACGATGTCCGTCTCGCCCGCAATTTGCAGATTGGCCTCCATCGCCGTGCCGCCGGGGGAATTGCCCGCCGGCGCGAAGCTGATGTCGAGCAAACCCTCGATCGGCTCGCCGAGAAGGTCGGTGACGCGAAGTCGCAATGATCCGGTAGCCATGGCTATAGTATATTGCCGCCGGAATACCGCGGCGAGCGCGCCGCGTCAAATTCCAAGGCGCGCACAGGCGTCCTCATTGGATGGCGCTGCCAGCCATCAACTCGCGGCCGCTTTCTTCATCTCGTCCTCGTGGTTCTTGCCGTCGCCTTCCCACTCCGGGCGGCGAGGCAGCCGGGCCACGGTCTTTGCCGTCTTGGGATCGAACAGCATGGCCCGGCGCTCGCGGTAAGCATCGACGCCCAGCCGGATGGCCACCATGATCTGGTAGCCAAGTTCCGCGTTGAGGTTGGGCGCCTTGCGCGAGCGCATGCAGGCGAAGAAATTGTCCGTGTGGTCGCGGTGCGCGTCGCGGGATGGCGGCAGCTCGTAGGTCTTCGGAGTCGCATCCGTGCGCTTGTCGAAGGAGCCCGGCGTCAGAACTTCCGGCGTCACCACCACGCGGCCGCCTCCGATCGTGATAGTGCCCTTGTGCCCGTAAATCGCCGTTCCGTGGAACTTGCCGCCGGCGGCGTTAGCCATCGAGCCGGACAGTTCAATGTAGTAATTCGGGTATTCGATCAGGGTGGCGTAAGTGTCGGGCACCTCGCGGTCCTTCTGGACGTAGATGCCGCCGGAAGCCGTGACGCACGCAGGAAACTGCGCGCCCATGGCGAACAGCAGCGGCCCCAGGGTGTGATAGAACAGATCTGTTGCGATGCCGCCCGAGTAATCCCAGTACTTCCGCCAGCGGAAATACCGCTCCGCGCTGAAGGGGCGCTTCGGCGCCGTCCCCAGCCAGCCAGGCCAATCGATGGTCTCCGGAGTCCCTTCCGGCTCGACGCGATAGTTCCACTCGCCCCGGATCGAATTGCGGGCCGACGTCCCTTGCGCCCAAACCAGTTCGCCGATCTCGCCCTTCTCGATCAGCTCCCTGGCCTTGTGGGTGCCGGGCGAGGAAAGCCCCTGGGAGCCGACCTGCACAATGCGGCTGTGCCTTTTGGCCGCCTCCGTCACCAGGCGGGCTTCCTCGATGGTGTAAGTCATCGGCTTCTGAAGATAGACGTCCTTGCCGGCGGTCAGCGCGTCCACCGCCATCTGGCCGTGCCAGTGATCGGGCGAGGCAATGACCACGGCGTCGATGTCACTGCGCGCCAGTAAGTCGCGGTAGTCGTGATGGACGTCTTTCTCGCCGAGTTTGGTAACCGAGCGGGCGCGCTCTTTCCGGCGCTTGTAGACATCGCAGACCGCGACCACCTGAATGTCCTTGTCTTTCTCGCTCTGCTGGACAAAGGCGCGCAGGTGCGAGGTCCCCATGCCGCCGACGCCGATGCTTCCGACGTTGATCCGGTCATTGGCGCCCACCACGCGCGAGGCCGATCGCGCACCCACCCTGGGCTTGAGCGGCTTCTTCGAAGTCTTGGCGCTCGCGACGCCCACGCTGGCCGCGGCGGCCGCAATCGACGACCGGTTCAGAAATTCGCGCCGGTCCATTTTCTTTTCCATCGGGTTCCTCCCTTGCCTCAGCCAGTTTACTATGGTGGAGGTGAACTTATGCGAACAATGCTTCCGATTATTTGCTACGCTTTCGCGCTGGCCGCGCAAAGCGCTTCCGAAAAGCCGCGGTACCTGGATCCGTCCCAGCCGATCGAGCGGCGGGTCGAGGACCTGCTTGCCCGCATGACGCTCCTGGAAAAAGTCGGGCAGATGAACATGCCCTGCGTCTACCTGCGGGAACTCGGGCCGGACGTCAAAGCCAAGCAGGAGGCCTGCCGCCGGTTCACCGAGGGGACTTACGCCGATGGCATCGGGCCGGGCGGAGGTTTCTTCACGCTGGCCGATAACGCCCTCCCGCAAGGCTCCCGGCAGCAGGCGCTCTACTTCAACGAATTGCAGAAGCTGGCGACCGAGAAGACGCGGCTGAAGATCCCGCTGCTTCAGACCGAGGAGGGCACGCACGGCCTGATGTGCTCGCAGGGAACGGTCTTCCCCGAAGGGCTGGGGATCGGGAGCACGTGGAACATGGATCTGGTTCGCCAGATCTATTCAACGGTGGCCAGAGAGGGGCGTTCGGTCGGCATTCATCAATTGTTCACGCTGGTGGTGGAACCGAACCGCGACCCGCGGCTGGGGCGGAATGAAGAGGGCTTCAGCGAAGACCCCTATCTGTGCTCGCGAATTGCCGAGATGATCGTGGGCGGCGTGCAGGGCGATGACGTGTCGGCGCCGGATCGCGCCGTCGCCGGATTGTGCCACTATCCCGGCCAGAGCCAGGGCGCCAATGGCCTGGAACGCGGCGCCATGGAGATCTCGGAACGGATGCTGCGCGAGGTGTTCCTGCCGCCCTGGGTGGCCGGCATCAAGAAGGCCGGCGCGCTCGGCGTGATGGCGACCTATCCGGCCATCGACGGCGTTCCCGCGCACGCTTCCGAGAAGATCCTGACCCGGATCCTGCGCGAAGAACTTGGCTTCCAGGGGCTGGTGCTGGGTGAGGGCGGCGGCATCGGCACGCTGGTCTACGAGCGGCTGGCGGCGAACCAGAAGGAGGCCGGAATCCTCGCGCTCAAGGCTGGCTTGGACGTCGGCATTTCATACGAACCGGGTTACATGGAGCCGCTGGTTGAGAGCGTCGAGGAGGGGCGTGTCCCGATGGCCGAGATCGACCGTTCGGTGCGGCGCATTCTGCGGCAGAAGTTCCGGCTGGGCCTGTTCGAGAGGCCGTACGTGGATGCGGAACGCACCGCGAAACTCGTCAACAGCGCGCCGCACCAGGCTCTGGCGTTGCAGGCGGCGCGCGAAAGCATCGTCCTGCTGAAGAACGAGAAGAACCTGTTGCCGCTCGCCAAGAGCCTTCGCTCCATCGCCGTCATCGGCCCCAATGCCGATCACAAACTCAACCTGCTCGGCGATTATGTGGCGAAGAATGTCCTTCAGAATGTGACCACCGTTTTGGACGGGATCAGGCAGAAGGCCGGCTCGGCGGTCAGGATCAGCTATGTCAAGGGCTGCGATGTGCTGGGCAATGACCGCAGCGGTTTCGCGGCCGCCGAAAAAGCGGCCAAGGACGCCGAGATCGCCATCGTCGTGGTCGGCGAAAACGAACGGCGCGCGGCGGGCAACCAGGGCACCAACGGAGAAGGTAAGGACGTGGCCAGTCTCGACCTGACCGGGGTTCAGGAAGATCTCATCCGCGCGATCCACCAAACCGGGACGCCGACCGTGGTGGTGCTGGTCAACGGCCGGCCGCTGTCCACGCGATGGACCGCCGAGAACATTCCCGCCATCGTCGAAGCCTGGCTGCCCGGCGAGAAGGGCGGACTGGCGGTGGCCGAGGTTCTCTTCGGCGAGTACAATCCCAACGGGCGTTTGCCGATCAGCATCCCGCGTCACGCCGGCCAGCTTCCCGTCTATTACAACTACAAGCCGTCCAAGCTGCGCTGGCACTACGTGGACATGAGCGCCGATCCGCTGTACCCGTTCGGGCATGGCCTCAGCTACACCCGCTTCGACTACAGCGGTCTGCGGATCTCATCGCCGAAGATCCGCCGCGCCGCCAGCATCGAAGTCAGTGTGGATGTGACTAACACCGGCGGCCAAGCGGGTGAAGAGGTCGTGCAACTGTATCTGACCGATCCCATCGCCACCGTGAGCCGGCCGGTCCAGGAACTGAAGGGTTTCCGCAAGATCGCGCTCAAACCCGGCGAGAAGAAGACCATCGCGTTCACGCTGACCCCCGAGGACCTCTCGCTGCTCGACCGCAACCTCGAGCGCGTGGTCGAGCCGGGCGAATTCCGCGTCATGGTCGGCCACTCTTCGGCCGACATCCGGCTGAAGGGATCGTTCGAGGTCGAGTAAAACTCACTTGCCGGGCGGCCGCCAGCCATCATTGGATGGCCCGTTTTGGAAGAACTTGGCATCCTTACTAAGTGGATGGCCTGACGCATAGGTGGCGCTGGCTTGTCCAAAGATCTTGCCCGCCCTCAGCGTGTCATCGTGAATCTTGGTGACCATCTGCTGGTACCGGTCATCGGTCTGGGCGAATCCGGTGAACGAGCTCAAGTCGCTGTTCCCCACGATAACGACATCCACGCCGGGCACCGACGCGATGTCAAAGGCATTCGCGACGCCGGTCGGCGTCTCGATCATAACCACCACCAGCATGTTGTCGTTGACGGTCTGGCGGTAGTTGATGCCGTCGATGCCCCAGATCCTCGCCGCCTGGCCGGCGCCCGCACTGCGTCGTCCGGCCGGTGGGTACCGCGCCCACTTGGCGGCCTCGCGAGCTCGGTCCACATCGTCGACCGTCGGAATAACGATGCCCAGCGCTCCGATGTCGGTGGCATGCTGGATATGAAATTCCTGCGCGTCGGGCAACCGGATCATGGGAATGGCGCCGGCGCGCGGACACGCCGCGATCATCTTCTCGATATCCGCGAACTCCAGCGTGGCGTGCTGCATCTCGAACCACGCATAATCGTAGTGCTTCGCCAACTCGCAGTAGCCGGCGACATCCAGCCGCGATTGGGTGAAGCTGAAGATCTGCTTGCCATCCAATAGCTTCTGCCTGACCGTGTTATACAACTTGGCCTTGGCGGCGCTCTGCCCCTGCGCGGCCGCCGCGCCACTAAGTAGCGCGACAGTCAACAACAACCAGGCTCGTACTCGTGAGCATCTCATCGTGGACTTGCCCCCCTCAATATTGTCTCACCCAACTTGCCGGTCCGGCCCCTACGTCCGCTCGATCAGCGTCGAAAAGCGTTTGCCGATCGCCAGCGCCGGATCGAGCGGCACGTCGACCGGCGTGCAGTCGGCGGGGATGCTGATCACAGGCTTGGGCGCGATGGCCTTGCCTGCGAAGTAGGCGAGCCACTCGCGCTCGGCCTCAAGCATTTCGGCGCACATGTCGCGAGTTTCCCGCAGCGTCAGCACCGCGCTGGTCAACGGGTCCATGGCCACCGCCTGAACGATGCGCTCCGGATCGGCATTCAGCGCCGCTTCCGCCGCCAGGATCTGCGAGTTGATGTTGCTCAGGCACAACGCGGCGCACTGCGGCGGCAACTCGCCGACAAAGGTCGGATGCAGCCCCGTGTCGTCGGCGAACACCGGGACCTCGACGCAGCAGCCCCGGGGCAGGTTCACAATGTAGCCGTCGTTGCGCACGTTGCCCATGAAGCGGAACGGCTTGCCGGTGGCCACCGCTTCCAGGATGTAAGAACAATACTCGACGCTGCGGTTTTCGATCCGGGTCGGTTCATCCTTCAGGACGTCGCGCTCGGCGTACTTGGCGGCGATGGTCTTGCACCAAGTGTAATAGGCGCCCGTCTCGCCGCCGAACCCCGGCTCGTCGCAGTAAAGATCCAGGGCCTTCTTGTTCTTTCGGAACCACGGAACATACTCGCTCAGGTGCCCCGTGCTTTCGGTCATGAAATAACCGAAGTGACGCAAGACCTCGCCGCGCACCTTTTCGTTCTTGTAGTACTCGGGCTTCTCGAAAACCTCGCGCAGCGTTGGGTAAAGATCGCGCCCTTTGTGTTCCAGCGTGAGGAACCAGTCCATGTGATTGATGCCGCCGCAGGTGTAACTGATCTCTTCTTTCGGCACGCCGCAATAGCGGGAGATCAGGTCCAGCGTGGTCTGCACGCCGTGACACAGGCCCACGAAGGGCACGTCCGCGGCTTTGCCCAGCGCCAGGCAGTTTGCCGCCATCGGGTTGGCGTATTGCAGCATGATCGCGCCGGGCCTGGCCAGCGCCTTCATCTCCCGCGCTATCTCGACCAGAATCGGGATCGTGCGCAACGCGCGAAAGACGCCGCCCGGCCCCAGCGAGTCGCCGACGCACTGGTCCACGCCATATCGGAACGGAATCTGGTAGTCGAATTCGAAGGCCTGGATGCCGCCGATCTGAAGCATCACCACTACGAAGTCGGCGTCCTTCATGGCTTCGCGGCGATCAAGGGTGGCCCACACGCTGCCGGCCAGACCGTTGTCGGCGAGCATGCGCCGGCCGAATTCCTCCATGCGCCGCAACTTCTCTTCCGCTACGTCCACCAGAGCGAATTCGCAGCCGGCCAGCGCCGGCGCGGCCAGGATGTCGCTCATCAGCGTCTTGCAGAAAACGATGCTGCCGGCGCCAATCATTGCGATCTTCTTGCTCATTCACTTGCCTCCCGATGCAGGATTTCGGCGAGTTGCCACCATCAAGTCGCCGGCCAGGTCGGGCCGCTGGAAGTCGCCGAATCCCGCGTTCGCAATCCAGGACCGATACTCGGCCTCGGTGTAGGTGGAGCCGCGTTTCGTTCCGACCAGCATGTTGATCGCGAACAGAGCGGCGAATTTCGGCGCGGTCCGGTCCGGCTCCAGGATGAAATCTCGAATAACGATACGGCCGCCCGGCGTCAGGGCGCGATAACAGCGCCGGATCAGATCCTGATTCTCTTCCGGATTCAGCATGTGGCAGATCGATGAGAGCAGGACCAGGTCGTAACCTTCGCCGAACTCGTCGGTCCGCAAATCCCCGGCACGCGTCGCGACCCGCTCCCCGACGCCGGCTTCGTCGACATGCTTCCGCGCGATCGGAAGGACGGATTCAAGATCGAAGATTTCCGCCCGCAGACTCGGGGCGGCCTCGGCAAAGGCGATCGAGTAGGCGCCCGATCCGCCCCCGACATCCAACAGACGGCGCACACCCTTTACACCCACCGCGCGAACCATTTGGGCGGCTGTCCCTTGCGCGCCCCGGTGCATCGCGGCGATGAAACTCGCGGTCCACTCCTCGTCCTTCCGGTCCACGCCCGGAGGAATGACGGCCGTGCCCGCGCGCACGCAGTCGGTCAACGTCGCCCAGGACCTGAACATGTTCACCGTGTGCATGAGCGCCGGCCGCGCGTATTCGGGCGACCCCGCGACCAGATAGCGCGCCGTCTCCAGCGTGTTGTGAAAAATGTCGCGCTCTTTCGCCAGCGCGCCCGCGGCCACCAGCGCGTTCAGTAGCGTCCCGGTGGCGCGAAGATCGGTCCCCAGTTTCGAGGAGACCTGGGGCGCGTCCGCTCCCGCGCCAACCGCCGTGAACAGGTCCAACTCGACCGCGGTGAGCAGGACGCGGCTTTCCTGAAAGCCGCGCATGGTCGTCTGCAAGTCGGCAAAGGACCGTTCGGACATAGCGGCCTCAGATGCGGCCGAACTTGGCCACCGCTTCCTTCATGCTCTTGAACTTTTCGATGAACGGGTACATCCGGTGTTCGGTGTCGTCGAGTTCCTGAGCGCGCTTCAGAACTTCGGCCGCCCTGGCCCGCGGCACCACCGCCACTCCGTCTTCGTCGGCGACGATGATGTCGTTCGCGTTCACCGTAACTCCGGCGCACGTCACCGGAACATTGACGCCGGCGAACCGGTAGTGGTTAATCGAGGTCCCGGGCGCGACGCCGCGGCCGAACACCGGGAACTGTATCCGTTTGATCTGCGGAAGATCGCGCACCGCGCCGTCGACGATGGCGCCCGTGAGTCCCCGAACCTTCATCGCGGTGGCCATCAGCCCGCCGATCCCGGCGACATCGGCGCCATCGGGGAGCACGATCACGTAGACCGAGCCCGCCGGCGCGGCGTCGATGGCGTCCAACATGCCTTGCGATGCCGCACCGCCCTCTTTGTGCTCTTCCTTCTTGAGCAGCACGGTCCAGGCCGGGCCCGCAAACTTGGTCGTGAAGATCGGCCGCATCTCATGACTCATGTGCGCGCGCTGGCCATACAACTGTTCCATGGCGTCGGCCACCGATGCCACTTCGACCAGGCGAAAACCCTCGATCAGCGGATCGGCGGAACCCTGGCCGCTCAACCCCACGACAAAGAACGCAATCAGAACGGCGGAAACTACAACTAATGCCTTCATCTTCCTTCTTCTCCTTATGAACCAGGATAACCGGATCGCCGGCGCCGGGCCGG
>JAUYBU010000414.1 GCA_030693045.1 Bryobacterales bacterium
TATCCTGACCGTAAAATCTCCCACGTGCCCGGTAACCGACTCTATCTGCGAGTACGTATGGATGGTCACGTATTTATTCTGCGAAACCGTTACCATCTTCGGCGTGAGGATGCAGGCCGCGCAATCCAGCGTCGGGAAGGTCTTGTCGAACATCGCCATGTGGCCGCCGATGGTGGGTTCGCGTTCCACCAGGTAGACATGCTTGCCGGCGTTCGCCATGGTCAGCGCCGCGTGGATGCCGGCGATGCCTCCGCCGACCACCAGCGCGTCCGGGTGCACGGCCACCTGCCTGCGCTCGAGCGGCCGGTGACGGGCGATGCGCCGGACCGCGGCCCGCGTGAGGTCGCGCGCCTTCGCCGTCGCCGCCGCCTTGTCCTCGTGAACCCAGGAGGCCTGCTCCCGGATGTTCACCATGTGAAACAGGTACGGATTCAGCCCGCCGGCCGCCGTCGCCGCGCGAAAGGTCTTCTCGTGCAGCGTCGGCGAACAGGCCACCACCACGATCCTGGTCAGACCGTGGTCGTTTATGTCCTGCTTGATCAGTTCCTGTCCGGGGTCCGAGCACATGTACTTGTAGTCGCGCGCCACGGTTACGTTGGGCAGGGTGGCGGCGTACTGTGTCAGGCCGGCCACGTCAATCGTCGCGGCGATATTCGTGCCGCAGTAGCAAACATAAACGCCGATCCGCGCTTCGCTCATCGATTCGCTCCCTGTGGCACAGGCTTCAGCCTGTGGCCTGTTCAACCAAGTGCACTATATCCTTCACTTCCAGCTTCCCTTCCAGTCCCGTGGTTTTCAGCGCGTCCTGGAACATGACCAGGTCCTTCGGGCAACTGACCACCAGCGTGGTGACGCCCGCCAGCGTGGCGGCTTCGCGCACGCGATTCTCGGCGGGCCGTTCCTTGATCTCGGTCGAGTCCTCCATCCAGATCCTTCCGCCGCCCGCTCCGCAGCAGAACGAGCGGTCGCGGTTCCTGGGCATTTCAACCAGGGTCGCGCCCAGCGCGCGCAGCACGCGCCGCGGCGCATCGTAGAGGCCGTTGTAGCGGCCCAGGTAGCAGGGGTCGTGATAAGTCACGCGCATTTCCCGCTTGTGGAGCACCGGCAGCTTGCCCGAGCCGATCAACTCGTCCAGCACCTCGGTGTAGTGCGCCACCCGGCCGTGGCCATTGGTCCACCGGTATTCGTTCTTGAGCGCGTGATAGGCGTGCGGATCGGTGGTGACCAGGCGCTGGTGCCCGGCCTTCTCGATGGCCGCGACATTCTTGTCCATCAGGACTTCGAAAAGGCCTTCCTCACCCGCGCGGCGGATGTCGTTGCCCGAGTTCTGCTCGGCCTCGTAAAGGATCCCGAAGTCCACCCCAGCCTGGTTCAGCAGCCGCGCGAAGCCGCGTGTCACCGGCGTCACACGCGGATCGAAAGCGGCATAGTCGCCGGTAATCCAAAGGCAATCCACCGCTTCCTTGCGGGCATCTTTGATCTTGAAGGGAAGCTCCTGGGTCCACTTCGGGCGCGCCCTGGGCGACGAACCGAACGAGTTGCCATAGCGCGTCAGGTTTTGCATCGATTCCTGCAACCGTTTGTCGAGCTGGCCTTGCGCCACCAGGAACCGCCGCATCTGCACGATCAGTGGAACGTGCCACACCCCTACCGGGCAGTGCTCCACGCACGACAGGCACGAGGTGCACGACCACAGCCACGCCTCCGGCACCACTCCGCCCGCCAGCGAAGTGTTCGCGACGGGACGGCTGGCGAAGGCTCGCAGCGTCTGGACCAGGTCGCGCGGCGACAGAGGGAATCCGGCCGTGGTCGCCGGGCAGTGCGCATGGCAGCGGCCGCAGCGCGTACAAGCGTCGAGCATCACCTGTTCGGTGCCAGTCAAGTCCTCGACACGCGCATAGCCGCCGCTTTCGCCCTCGGGCGCCGCCGGGAGCGTGCGGGCCGCGGGATGGTGCTTGAACGCGGCAGTATACCAGGCAGCCAGCATATGCCACGCCTTGCTGTAAGGAATCCAGGCCACCAGGGCCAGCGCGGTTAAGGCGTGAAAACACCACACAAAAGCAAATGCGTTCCTGGCTGCCTCGGATGTCAGGCCGGCCGCCGCCAGGGCTTCGCCGACCTGCCAGCCGAGGAAAGAGGCCCGCTCGAAGCTTGGCTCCGTAGCCCGGATTCGGAAGCCTTCCAGCAGAAAGCCCCCGACCGCCAGCACCCCCATCCAGCCGAGGAACAGCCAGTCCTCGCGCGCCAGGACGGCGGGAGCCGGAAGATATTTCGCCCCTTCTTTCGCTTCGTACTTGAGGAACGGCAGACGGAACACAGACCGGCGCGCGGCCAGAAGCAGAAGACCGGCCAGCAGCAAAACGCCGGAGAGATCCGCCAGCCAGGAAAACACCAGGTAGAACGAACCGTTCAGGAATTGCCACTGAGGAACCACAAACCGCAGGAAGTCGTTATCGACCAGCACGAGGGTTGTGGCGACAAAAAGACCTGCAAATCCCCAAAAGACGCACAAGTGCGCGATCCCCGCATAGGCGTCGCCGGCCAGGATGGCGCGGTTGGGGAGTATGGCCGCCAGGCCTTGCCCGAACAAACGCCAGGTGAGCTTCACGCCGGGGTCCACCCGGCCCCGGGCGTACCGCCGGACCTTGCGCCAGGCGCCGAAGGAGAACGCGCCGAGCGCCGCGGCGCAGGCGAGGTAAAAAGCGAACACCAGCCAGAGGGGCAGTGCGTAGAAAACGGGACGCGCAATGATGTCTGTTTCGAGCAAGTCTTACCCCCGTAACGCCTTTGCCTGTTCCGTCAGCAGAGGCAGGAATTCCAGCACATCCGCGGTGGTTCCGTAGTGAGCCACGTTGAAGATGGGTGCGGCCGGATCCGTGTTCACTGCCACGATCAGTTCGGCGCCGCGCATTCCCTCCACGTGCTCCGGTGCGCCGCTGATGCCGAGGGCCAAGTAAAGCCTGGGCTTTACCTGCATTCCCGACTTGCCTATCTGGCGGGAGGGCGGGAGCCAGCCCTGGTCGATCACCGGCCGCGATCCGCAGACCACGCCCCCAAGCGCCGCGGCCAGTTCTTCGGCCAGCGCGATGTTGTCCCGGCTGCCAATGCCCCGCCCCACCGCCACCAGCACGTCCTGCTGGGTGACATCGACTTCGCCGGCCTCGGGCTCGATGAACTCCTTGAACCGGATCGGCTGCGCCTCCGGCAGGTCAACGGTCACTTCGTCGACGACCGCCGGCGGCTCGGCGGACCGGCCGGCGTCGGCCAGGCGCGCACCGGGCCCGATGCCGAGCACAACCGGCTCCGCCGCGGCGGCGACCTTGGTCTCGATCTTCCCTCCGTAGAGCACGGCGTGGGCCTCGATTTTGCCGTCGACGACCCGCACGTTCTTGCAGAAGTTGATCGCGGACGCTCCGAGCTTGGCCGCCAACAGCGTCCCGACTCCAAGCGTCACGTTGCTGAGCGGCGTCAGCACGGCGGCCGGCCGTTCGCGCCGCGCCAGTTGAGCCAGCGCCTCCGCGTACACTTCCGGGACCACCTCCGCCAACGCCTCGTGATCCGTCGAAATGACGCGCGCCGCCGCGCCGAGCTGCGACGCCAGGTCCTTCACCCCGTGGCCGAGCAGCACGGCTTCCACCTTCGAGCCCAGTTGGTCCGCCACGTCCCGCCCCAGCGCCAGGGCTTCGAACGTGATCTCGGAAACCTTGCCGCGCCAGTGTTCCGCCAGCACCCAAATGTTTCCCGGCATAATGTCCTCCTCGCTAAACCAGGCCGCGTTCGGCCAGAATCCCGCACAGCCGCGCGGAGGCGGCCTCGGGCGTTCCCTCGATCATTTCCGCCCGGCCCGTCTCTTCGGGCTTGCTCATTGACTTCACCTCGGCCAGCACCGTCCCGCCGTCGGCCAGCGTCGGCGCCTGCACGGTCTCGATCCGCTGGGTCTTCATCGCCGCCCGGACTTTGGCCACCGGGACGTAGCGCGGCGGGCGCTCGGCCGACTGGATGCCGACGACGGCCGGCAGGTCGATTTCGAACCGGCCACGCACTCCTCCCGGGTACTCCTTCACCACCGACGCGACTCTTCTCGCCGGGTCCGGCGTCACCTGGATGACGATGGCGATGTAGGGGAGGCCAAGCTGATGCGCCACCAGGGGCGCCATCAAGCCGTCCAGATCGTCGATGGCCTGCGTACCGGTGAGGATCAGGTCGACCGGCAGCAGGTTGTGGCCGTCGGCGATCACCTGCGACAGCAAGTCCGCGAGCGCGCGCGTTCCAAGCTGTGCAACCTCCCCGGCGTCGACCTTCAACGCGCGGTCGGCGCCCTTGGCCAGCGCCGTGAACAGCGCGTCGTCGACCTCGGCAGCATCGACGGCCAGAACCGCCAGCGTGCCGCCCATCCGCTCCTTGAGCAGGAGCGCCTGTTCCAGCGCGTGGTCGTCGGACTCGCTCAGCGCCATGCGCGCGACATCCATGTCCAGCCCGGCGCCGTCGGAGGCAATCTCGAGTTCCTCGACCACGTCGGGCACCATTTTCAGAAGGACCAGAAGATTCATTGCTTCAACCCTCCATCGATTCGGCCAGCAGTTCGGTCACGTCCCGAACCCGCAACTGTTTCTCGAAACCGAGCACCTTGAGGGCGTCCTCAAAGCGCGAAATCTCGTACGGACAGGAGACCGCGAGCACATCCGCGCCGGTGGCGGCGGCCTCCTTCACGCGGCGTTCCGACAGCCGTTCCATTCCGCGGGATTTGAAGTACGTATCCAGCCACATCCCGCCCCCGCCTCCGCCGCAGCAGATCGAATTGACCCGGTTGTGCGTCATCTCGACCAGCTTGACCCCGGGAATCGCCCTCAACAACTCGCGCGGCGCGTCATAGAATTCGTTCTGCCGGCCCAGGCAACAGGAGTCGTGGTAGGTGACCTTCGCGTCAAGCCGGCGCTTGAGCAGCGGCCGCAGCCGGTCCAGTTGGCGGCCCAGGAACGGAGTGGTGTGGTCCAATTCGTAACCGAAGCCGATACTGGTGTAACGGTTCTTGAAGGCGTTGTGCGCGTGCGGGCAGGAAGTGACCACGCGACCAAAGCGGTACTTCTGAAATACCGCCATGTTGTAGTCCATGAGCGTCTCGAACAACCCGGGCTCCCAGGTCAGGCGTCCGCACTCGCCCGCGCACTTCTCTTCGTTGCCCAGGATGGCGTAGTCCACGCCCAGGGCGTGGAACAGCCGCGCCGTCGCCCGGCTGCAATCCTGCCCGCGCGGATAGTAGGACGTGTAACATTCGACAAACCAGAGAACGTCCGCCGGGGCCGGGTTCTCCTGGAAAATTCGGATCGGCACGCCGGCGGTCTTGACCCACGCGGCCCGCTTGCGGCTCGACTCGCCCATCGGGTTTCCATACCGTAGCGTGTTTTGCAGGGCCTTCTGGAGTTCGCCGGGCAGTTCCGGCATGCGCAGCAGCGCCTGCTCCTTCATCAGCGGAAGCAGCACTTCGGTGAGACGGATGTCGCGCGGACACTTCGCCATGCAGGCGTAACAGGCCACGCAGGCCAGCAGGCTCTCGCTTTGGAAAACCTTCTCGATCATCCCGGCGCGCAGCATGGCGATGATACGGCGCGGAGGGAAGTCCATCACATCGCCGTAGGGGCACGTGCCGACGCAGACGCCGCACTGAAGGCAGGTGAGAAGCCGCCGCCCTTCGGGGAACTCAAACAGATTCTCCAAGGTCATCGCCGTCGGAGCCGGCGCGGGGCAAATCGTCGACACCCCCATATTCCTCCTTCCGCCCGCCGCGGCGGTGGTCCTACCGTGGCTGGAGTTCCGCGCTGTGGTTCGTGATGCTATTCGCCAGCCGGCGTAGAAATCCCGCCGTCCGGCGCAAATCCTCGGTCGAAAACGATAAAAAGATCTCTTCTATCCGCCGGGTGCGGGCTTCCTCCAGGGCTGCCAGCAGCCGGCGGCTGGTATCGGTCAGTGTCACCACGCTGGCGCGCCGGTCGGACTCGGCGTCCGCCCGCCGCAACAGGCGGCGGCGAACCAGTTTGTCGATCGCTTTGCTGGCGGCCGGGTTGCTCACGCCCAGAACCGCCGCCGCGTCGCCGATCGTGCGGCCCCCGGCCGCGGCTACGTGTTCCAGCAATCTCAGTTGCGAACGGGTCACCCGGCCCCGCGATACCTGGCGCAACGGCTCGCATTCCAGAACCTTGCCGGCCGCCGCCGCGAAGCCGGCGGCGGACCCGAGAAAATCACGAATTAGCGCGACCTCGATCGCGGATACCACCGCATCGGAACCTCTGCCCGGGATCGGACTGGATCGAAGGCCCTGTCTCCGAGCGAACACGCCGTCCGCTCACATAACCTGATTCAATTTAAACCAGGTTGATACTCAAGTCAAGCACTTTGTCGAGTAAGAGACCATTTTATACTGTTTCCCAATCGCGCGCAACCGGGCGCTCTAATTATGATGCTGGCCGGCCGCCGCCGGACTCCGTATCGTGCACCTAAGGACATTCAGGTATGGTTATCGCCAGCCGCCGCCGAACCACGTCCTCTGCGCCTCGGGACATTCCAGGCATGGTTGTCACCCGCCGCCGCCAGACCGCGTAGAATGAGAGAAAGGGGGCCTGCTGAAGTACCACATCCGGAATTTCGGTTGTCGGGCGACGCAAGCCGATGGCGCCGCGATCGAGGCCGGATTGGTGTGTCAAGGCTGCCAGGCCGCCAGCGGTTTGGATTCGGCCGACCTGGTGATTCTGAATTCCTGCACCGTGACATCCGCCGCCGACCACGATTTGCGGCAGGCGGTGCGGCGCGCGCGGCGGGCAAACCCGGCGGCCCGCATCCTGGTCACCGGTTGTTACGCCCAGCGGGCGCCGGAGGAACTTGCCGGGTTGCCGGGCGTCACCTGGGTGGTCGGCAATTCGCACAAAGCGCAAATTCCGGACCTGGTGCTGTCGGCGCCCTGCCAGAGCCGCATTCACGTGGGCGATATTCTTGCCGAACACGAGTTTTTGGCCGCGCCGGTGCAGGACGCCGCGGGCGACCGCACCCGCCCGAACCTGAAAATCCAGGACGGCTGCAACAACCGTTGCACATTCTGCATCATCCCGTCGGTCCGCGGACCCAGCCGCAGCGCGAAACCGGACGACGTCGTCGCGCAGGTGCGCACGCTCGCCGCCAGCTATCGGGAAGTGGTGTTGAGCGGGGTCAATCTGGGCCGCTGGGGACGCGAACCCGGCATTCGCATGCGCCTGGCCGGCCTGCTCCGCCGCCTCCTGGCCGAGACGGACGTGGAACGGATTCGTCTGAGTTCGGTCGAGCCGATGGACCTTTCCGACGACCTGCTCGGGCTGATGGCCTCGACGCCGCGAATCGCCCGCCACGTGCATGCGCCGCTTCAATCGGGTTGCGACACTGTGCTGCGCCGGATGCGCCGCTGGTACCGCGCCAGTCACTACGCCGGCCGGATACTCCGGGCGCGCGAGTGGATGCCGGACGCCGCCATCGGCGCCGACGTCCTGGTCGGCTTTCCAGGCGAAACTGATGCGGAATTCGACGAAACGCGCCGCTTCATTGCGGAACTTCCCTACACTTACCTGCACGTGTTCACCTACTCGGAGCGCCCCGGCACGCCCGCCGCGTCGATGCCCGACAGCGTACCTACGCCGGTGCGTAAGCGGCGCAACCGTGTGCTGCGCGAGTTGGCCGCGGCCAAGAACCTCGACTTCCGCCGCCGGATGGTAGGCCAGACCCTTTCGGTGGTTACGCTCGAGCAGGAACGAATCGGGCTGAGCCACAACTACCTGAAAGTGGAACTCGCGACGCCCCGCCAACCCAACCTCATTGTAGAGGTCGCAATCGGCGGCCTAACCCCCCACGCCCTCCAAGAAAACCGGGGACGGAGTACTCTTTCCCCATTTTCCCCCGCGCGCCGCCCGCCGAATTGACACTCACGTTCCGTGGAGCCGGAAGGGTCTCCCGGCGCCTCACACGCCCTCCGCAATCGCCCGGATGGTGGCCGGCGCGTTGCCTTCCAGGCGGTTGTTGACGAAGATGTAGGCTTCCTGGCGCTCGGCGCGGGCGCGGCGGATGAGATCCTTTATCGCCTCGCGCGCGGGCGGGTTCGGGTCCTGAATCTCTTTGTACGGCGAAAACTTCTCGACGGCGTGCTCATAACTTCTCCCATGCCGCAACAGGGCGCGCGTCACGCTGAAGCCGGCCGTGAACGCTCCGTCGAGATGGATCTGGGCGTCGAGTTCCGGCATGCGGGTCCAGGCGTTGAAGACGTGCGCGACACCCCGCGAACGAAGAACGCCGAAGTAGTCCGGCCCGAGGTAGTCCGGGTTGCGGATCTCGACCGAATAGCGCCAGCCTTCTCTCAGCCCGGCAAGAAACGCATCCAGCGACGACAGGAAATCGTCCACCCCCGCAAAACTCTTTTTCGAGAACGTGCCGAATTCGAAGATCAGTGCCGCCATCCGCGCGCGGTGCGGCGCCAGGGCGTCGAGGAAAGCGCTCTCCAACAGCCCTGCGTTCAGGAAATTCTCGTTCGCCTTCCCCGCGCGCGCGCCGTAACGCGCGTGCGCCGGAAAGATCTTCGCCGTGATTTCCTCGGGCACTTTGAAGGCGAACCGAAGCGGCGCGGGGGCCGAAGCGAACAGCCTCCGCCAGTAATCGCCGGACGGAAATTGGTAGAAACTGAAATCGCCGCAAACCACCGGGAACGTCTCGGCGTACTCCTCCAGGCATGCGCCCTCGAACTTCTTCCGCGAAAAGCGGCCGCGCGTCAGGTAGCGCGCTTCCGAATAGATCTCGCCGAGCCAGCCCTCGTACTTCCAGGAACTGGTCCCAAGATAGATCTTTTCGGCGGCCAGCGCGTGCAGCTTTTCTCCTAATGGCGAGAGAGGCGGTTCGTCGAACAGCGGCAGCATATGGGCGCTTACCAGGCGCGCGCGGCGCGATACCCGTAAGGATCCGCGCCGGCCTCGATCATTCCGTTCCCCAGGATTCGAATCATGACCGGCGCGGCGCCGCTCGCAAAACGCGAGCGCGTCTGGGTCTTGTGGCCGCGCCCGGCCAGCGCCTTCACGGTATCGGCCGTTACTCGCTCATCCAATAGCAGATCGCCGGGCAGCATCGCGTGGTTGTCGAAACTCGAAACCAGGTGACGCGTCTGCACGCGCGGCGCTTCCACCGCCTGCTGCGGGTTCATCCCGAACTCCACCGCGTCGAGCAGCACTTGAAGCAACGACTGGTCCTGGTTGTCGCCGCCGGGCGTCGAGAGCGCAAGTATTGGCTGGCCGTCTTTCACCACCAGCGTGGGGCTGAGCGTGATGCGCGGGCGCTTGCCCCCCGCAAGTTCGTTGGGATGTCCGGGGATGAGCAGGAAACTCTGCGCGCGGTGTCCGAGCAATATCCCCGTGTCGCCGGCCGCCACCGCCGGTAGCCAGGCGCCGGAAGGCGTGGCCGAGAACACATTCCCATCGCGATCCCAGGCGACCACGCAAGTGGTGTCGCGCGCCAGGTAGGCTTCCTCGACGCGCGCTCGGGCTACTTCGCTCTGCGACGGGTGGCGGCCGCCCAGCCCCGGGCGAAACTCCATCGAAGCCTGCGCTCCCACCTGCTTGCGCCGCTCGGCGGCGTACTCCTTCGAGAGCAGACGCTCGGCGGGAACCTTCCCGAACTTTGGATCGCCGTAGTAAGTGTCTCGGTCGGCATAGACCAGCTTGAGCGTTTCGATGAGCGTGTGAATGTAGTCGGCCGAGTTCAGCCCCATGGCCTTCAGGTCATAGCCTTCCAGGATGTTTAACGCCTGGAGCATCGATGGCCCCTGCGACCAGAAGCCCGGCTTGTAGACCGTCGCGCCGCGATAGGTGGCGGAAACCGGCGCTTCGATTTCGGCGCGGAACGCCGCCAGGTCTTCGTAGCGCAGAAGGCCGTCGTTGGCGCGGCTGAAGGCGTCGATGCGCCGCGCGATGTCGCCGCGATAGAAGTGGTCGCGCACGGCGTCGATGGCGGCGGTGCGGCACCGGCCCGCGGTGTGCGCCCGGCTCTCGGCCTCGGCCATCGAGCGCAGCGTGCGCGCCAGATCGGTCTGCCGGAAGATGTCCCCGGGCACGGGCGGCTTCCCGCCGGGCAGAAAGATCGACTTCGACGACGGCCACAATTCGAAGAATTTCCGTGCCCGCCCGATCGAGCCGGCGCGCGTCTCGTCCATCGGCATGCCCTCGGCCAGTTCGATGGCGGGAGCGATCACGTCGGCGAACGATTTGGTCCCGAACTCCCTCAGCGCCAGCAAACCGCCGTCGATCATGCCGGGAACAAGCGCCGGCAGCACCCCAGCGGCCGGCACCATGGCCTTCAACCCGCCCGGTTCCGCGTTGCCGATCTCGCCGGGTTTCATCTTGCGCGTGCGGAAGAATTCGGCCGTCGCCAGTTTCGGCATGGGACCCAGTCCCGTTACGCACTTCACTTCCCCGCCCCGCGTGCGAATCAGAATCGGCGCTTCGCCGCCGAAGGCAAAGTGCGAGTACTCGGCCACAGCGGCGGCAAACATCGCCGCCACGCCCGCGTCCACCGCGTTGCCGCCGGCTAGAAACAGGCGCATTCCGGCGTCGGCGGCAAAGTCGGTTCCAGCGGCGACGGCGCCGCGGGTTCCACGCGTCGCCATTCGCGCGGCCCGTTCCGCGCCTCGCGGCCGCTCCATGGCGGTTCTCTGTTCGGACCGCTCGGGTTGCGCGTAGCAACTCAAGGCAAGCAACAGGCCGGCGATGAGGGCTGGTCGATTCATGGCAATTGGACCAATTATACGGGACCAGTCACGCAGCCGGGACAGCAGCCGGGACGGGCGCCCCGGCGGCAGGACGCCTTACCGCTCACCGGTTCCGCCCGGTGAGTGCAGCCCTCGCGCCCCAACTCCCCGGCGGGCTGTCGCTCGGTGAAAGCAGCCCTCGCGCCCCAACTCCCCGGCGGGCTGTCGTGCGGTGAGTGCGGCCCTCGCGCCCCAACTCCCCGGCGGGCCGTCGTGCGTGCTGTACTAAAAGGTTCTGACGGGAGGCAATCAAATGTCCGAATTAACGCGGCGCGATTTCGCGGGTGGTGCGAGCTTGGCCACCGCACTCAGCTACTCACGCGTGCTCGGCGCCAACGACCGGGTACGGATTGGCTACATCGGAGTCGGAAACCGTGGCGCCCAGGTTCACGACGATTTTCTCGAGTTCGGAGATCAGCAGACCGTGGCCGTCTGCGATCTT
>JAUYBU010000458.1 GCA_030693045.1 Bryobacterales bacterium
ACCTGGCGTCCGCCTTCCACCGAACCGGTGAACGAGATGAAATCGACGGCGCGCGCGTCGATGAGTTTGCGGACCGTGTCGTGTCCCACGTGAATCGAGGTCACCAGGTCCGGCGGCAGGCTGGTCTTTCGAAAGGCCTCCGCGAAAGCGTCGCCGCACAGAGGCGTCAGCCGCGCATGTTTGATGAGTACCGCGTTGCCGGCCAGCAGCGCCGGCACAACCACGTTCACGGCGATCAGAAGCGGGTAGTTCCAGGCCGGGATGTCGAGCACGATCCCGTGCGGTTCGTGCCGGATGAAGCGGTGGAATCGCTCCTTGGGCGGCAGCATGTCGTCCTGAAGCGCGGCGGGCGCCAGCCGGATCATGGTCTCGGCGCGATTCAGCATCGTCTCCACTTCGCCCCGCGCCTGGGCGAGAGGATTGCCCATCTGGCGCGTGATATCCAAAGCCACGGCCTCTTTCATCGACCGGAAGACGCCGACAAACTGCTTGCAGATCTCCGCGCGCGCTGCAACCGGAACGTCACGCCACTGTTGCTGGGCCTGGCGCATCCTCGAAAGGATCGATTCAAGTTCGGAGTCCGAGGTCGGCTCGATCGTGCAAAAGACCGTCTCGGTTGCGGGATTAATGATGTTCCAGGACATGTTTCACCAGCTTTCCTCGTAGAGTCGCAACAGATCGCTCTGGGTACAGGCACGGATATTGGTCTTGTGGCAGGAATCCTCAAAGGCCTTCACCGAGAGCGGGCCGAGGCTCTCCCGGGGAACTCCGTGGTTGCGCAGACCCCGGACGATGCCGATCCGCCCGATCATGGCCTCGACCTCCGCGACGGACCGCGCGGCGGCATCCTTCTCCGGCATCGCGCGCGCCGGCACGCCGAACAGGGACGCCAGGCGCGCATAGTGGCCGGCCGCCGGCCCCAGGTTGAAGCGCATGACGGCAGCCAGACACAAAGCGTTGGCCAGACCGTGATTCAGCCCGAACCCGGTGGAGAGCGGATGCGCGAGCGAGTGCGCGGCACCGAGGTCTTTCTGGAAGGAGATCGCTCCCATGGTCGCCGCAACCTGCATGTACCCGCGCGCTTCGATGTCCCCGCCGTCGCGCGTCGCGCGCTCCAGGTAGCGGATGACGAGTTCGAGGCCATGGATCGCGATGGCATCGCACAGCGGGTGGAAGCAGGGACAGGTCAGCGATTCCAGGCAGTGCGTGAAAGCGTCCATGCCGGTGGCCGCCGTGAGGAAGGGCGGCAGGCCCACCGTCAATTGCGGGTCGAGAATCGCGCGTTGGGGCATCAGGTGCGGGCTGAAGATGATGATTTTCCGGCCCAGCTTGTGCGACGTGATGACGGAGGACCGCCCCACCTCGCTGCCGGTTCCCGAGGTGGTGGGAATCGCGATAATCGGGTCAAAAGGCCCGGTCATGCGATTCATTCCGCCGGCCTGCCACTCCAGATCGGCCAGCGGGCCGTCGTAACGCGCCATGACGACGACCGCTTTCGCGACGTCCAGGGCGCTGCCGCCGCCCAATCCGATGGCCCCGTCGCAGCCCGCCGAGCGGTACAGCGCGGCGGACTCCGTCACGTCCTCTTCGATCGGATTGCCGTGGACCCGATCGAACATCTCGTGCGGCACTCCCGCTTCTTCGAGTACGCCGATGACGGTCGAGACAACGGGCGTTGCGCGCAGACCGGGGTCGGTGACAATGAGAGGCTTCTTCACGCCGGTTTCAGCGAGAGCCTTCGGGAGTTGGCGAACCGCGCCGCACCCGAAAACGATTCTGGTGGGAAATGAGAATGTGGTAATTTCGTCGAACATGCCGGATCAACCTCCCGCCGCCCGAGGCAGCACAATCTTGTTTATCCAATTACGAAACTCGACTTGCCGCACTTGGTCCGACAGCACGTCGTCGTCGATGTCAAGCTGCCAGCGCAGGTCTTTTCGATCCGGCGTACGATGGAGCGTCTCGAGTTTCTCGACGTACTGAGCCAGGTCCTGGTGGTCCCGGAAAAAGCCTTCCGGCACCAATTTCGGCTCCCGGGCGGTGATCAGACGCGCCATTTCGTGCAGATCGTACTCGGGATGGTATTGGGTGGCCCAGAAGACTCCCTTCCGGTGCTTTACTTCGATGGCCTGGACCGAAGTGAAGTCGTTGGAGGCCAGCAGCGCGGCTCCCGGCGGAAGCTGCATGATCTCGTCGAGATGGCTGATGAAGCCGCCGTAGACCGCCGGTTTCCCCTCGAACATGGGATGCCCGAGCCCCGCGGGCGTGAGCCGGATCTTGCGCGCCAATCCCATCTCGCGTCCGCGCGGGTTCGCTCGAACCTCTCCGCCGGCCGCCACGGCCGCCATTTGAACTCCCCAGCAGGTTCCGAAGCCGCATGTGCCGGCTTCGTAGCTCTTTTTCGCGAACTCGATCTGACGGGTCACGCGCGCGTCGCCGGAATCGTAGATCGTCAGGTTGCAGCCGGTCCACAGGATGCCCGCGTAGTGTTCCGGCCCCAGACCGTCCGGCGGTATAGGATCGTCGCTCGGAAACCAGACCGCATACTCCGCCCCGGGCAGGTACTTCTTCAGCATTTCGGCATACAGCAGCCAGGCTTGCTTCATCCCGGCCCGGTCGAGTTCTTCACGGCTCGCTTTCGCGTACCCGTCTATGATGAGGAAACCAAGTGTGGATGACATAAGCTTGTCGTTCAGGCCGCGTCGAGGGCGTCGATGATGGCGGGGAGCTGGCTGTATTCCCGGCACACGGCATCGGCGCGCGTATTGCCGCTGCCCCGGTCAACGGCCGCCGTCAAAAGCACGGCCCGCGCGCCCGCGTTTTTGGCGCCGGCAATATCGTTGTGCTCACGGTCGCCAATGTGAACGATTTCCTCGACACCGCAGCCGGCCAGTTCGGCGGCCCTGCGGAACACTCGCGGGTCGGGCTTCGAACATCCGATCTCGTCGGAGAACACGAACGCCGAGAAAAGGTCCCGCAGCCCGTAGCCCGCCAGCAGCTCCCGAAGCGCGCGGCCGGGCGTGAATATCGCATCCGAAACCACCACCAGCGCATAGCGCCCGCCAAGCGCTTTCAGAGCGTCCACGATTCCGGGAACCAGGTCCGGCCGT
This sequence comes from Bryobacterales bacterium, assembly GCA_030693045.1. Classification (GTDB taxonomy): domain Bacteria; phylum Acidobacteriota; class Terriglobia; order Bryobacterales; family Bryobacteraceae; genus JACQZT01. The sequence goes on from JAUYBU010000458.1 coordinate 3,111, forward strand.
ATGCGAAGCTCCATCTCCTCGTGAAGAGTCACCAATTCCCGGAACTCCGGCTGGGGCAACTCGCGTTTGAGGCCCGAAAGCAGGACGCCCAGCCGCACCTGGACCGGCCAGGTGACGTGCTCGCAATGCCAGACTTGCCGGAAGGCCGCATCCGCGGTGTCGTAGGCGCAGTCGGCCAGCGCCCGATCGACGGGCGCGTGCCGCGACAGAAAGCTATGCACCAGGTCCCTGCGCGCGACCGGCTTTGGCGGCAGGCCCTGCCGTTGCCGCTTGGGCTCGTCGGAATCGTCTGCGAACACGGTATCCCAAAGATCGAACGAAACCGCGCGGACTCGGGGCATTCCACCTCCCTGGAAACACCGGGGCCCGAAGAAACGGACCAAAGGGTAGGATAGCGTGGCGCGATGAGTGCTCGCTACAGGTTGGCCTTCCCCTGCCGCGCCCTCATCCACAGGAGGAACGTCACGAACGTGCCGGCGGCGGCCACGCATACCAGCATCGCCAGAATGGGAAACAGTTGCTGGGCCCAGGCTTTGTACATCCAGCCGATGATCTGCTCCTGGAAGATGGGGCCGATGGAGCCCATTCCGTTGATGATCCCGGCGGCCGCGAGCGCCCCGCGTTTCGATCCCACGTCGATAGCGCCAACGCCCGACAGCAGCGCGTCCGGACCGAAGAGCATGAAGCCCGCCAGTCCCATGGAGACCGTGAACATGGTGACGCTGGTGGCTCCCAAGCTCGCCATCAGAACGAAGGACAGCGTCATCATCGCGAGCATGGCGAACGAGATGAACGCGCGCCGCCCGCGGAAAAGTCTATCCGACGCCACGCCGGAGACGATCACCCCGACGAAACCGCACAGCTCGAACACCGTCGAAAGATAGCCGGCCTGATCTCCCGCAAGTCCGAAGTTCTTTCGCAGAAAGAACGGGGCCCAGCTCCACAGGGCATAGCGCAGGAACTTGATGGTGAAGTAGATGGTCCCCATCAGGACCACGTTGACTATCACGCCGGAGGTCCAACCGAGCGGCTCCGTGTCCGGACGGGCGACGGCCGCCGCCCCGGCGGTCCCCTCCTCTTCGCCGTCTTCGCCGAGCGGCGCCAGCCCCACGCTCTCCGGCCGGTTCGGGTGCAGCAGCGCCACCAGCCCCCAGATGCCGAGCAGCACCAGCGCGCAGCCGAAGTAGGACCACCGCCATCCGGCGCGTCCCAGCAGGTAAGCGGCAAACCCGGTCGATACGAGCGAGCCCACCTGGTAACAGGTGGACCACACTCCCAGGACGCTTCCCCTTTGGTCCCGGCGGAACCAGAAGGCCAGGCTCCCGATGCAGCCCGGCCAGCCGGTGCCCTGGGCTACGCCGTTGATGGCCAGAAAGAGCATGACGGTCCAGAAACTGTTCGCCAGGCCGAAGACGAAGTTGCAGGCCACCGAAATCCCGATGCCCAGAACCAGCAGCAGCTTCGGCCCCAGCTTTCTTCCGAAGAAGGCGCTCGAGAATTGCCCGATTGCGTACGCGGCCAGGTAGGCGGTGCCCAGGTGGGCAAGCTCCAGCGTCGAGAATCCGAGCGCTCCCGCCATGTCCGCCTTGACCACATAGAACGGCTTGCGGCAGAAGTAGTAGCCTGCGTAGGCGAGCCAGGTCGCGGCGAAAATCCGGATCTGCCAGGGCCGGTAGGCCCGGTCGAGGCTCCTGTCTTGGGGTCCTCGAGTCTCTTGCGTCATTCCCGAGCATTCTCGCACAATCGCTTGATCCGCGTTGCCGGCGCCTTTACACTTGAGATCGAGACGAAGATGGAGACCGAACCCGCTGGAATGCTCACAATCGACGATCTGCGCGCGCGCGTGGACAACTCCGAGATCGACACCGTGCTGCTGGCGTTTACGGACCTGTATGGCCGCCAGTTGGGCAAGCGCATGGACGCGCGTTTCTTCCTGGACAACTCCGAAGAGCGCGGCACGCACGCCTGCGACTATCTGTTGACCGCGGACATGAACATGGACCCCGTGCCCGGCTATCGGCTGGCGAGCTGGGAGCGCGGCTACGGCGACTTCCATATGGCGCCGGACCTGGCAACGCTGCGTGTCGCCAGTTGGCTCGACAAAACCGCTTGGGTGGTTTGCGACCTGGTTCAACGGGACTCGCACGCGCTGGTCGAGCAGGCGCCGCGCTCGGTTCTGCGGCGGCAGGTCGAGCGCGCCGCCGGCATGGGCTACCAGGCCATGGCCGGCTCGGAACTGGAGTACTACATCTTCAACAACTCATACCGCCAGGCCGCTGCCGCGGGCTACGCGGGCCTGGAACCGGCCGGGTGGTACATCGAGGACTATCACGTTCTCCAGGGAACGCGCGAGGAAGCGCTGAACGGAGCGGTCCGGCGGCACCTCAGCCAATCGGGAATTCCCGTCGAGTGCACGAAAGGGGAATGGGGAAAGGGTCAGCACGAACTGAACGTGCGCTACAGCGACGTGCTGGCAATGGCCGACCGCCACGTGATCTTCAAGCAATGCCTCAAGGAAGTCGCCGACCGCATGGGTTTGAGCGTCAGCTTTATGGCCAAGTACGACGCGGCTCAGGCGGGCTCGAGCTGCCACCTGCACCTCAGCCTTTGGAGAGACGGCGCAAGCCTGATGGCCGGCGAGAACCGCCTGGGCCCGGTCCTGTCGAGCGACGTCTTCCGCTGGTTCCTGGGCGGGTGGATCGCCCACGCGCCGGAGTTCATGGTGTTCTATGCTCCCACGGTGAACTCCTACAAGCGCTACCGGGCGGGCTCGTGGGCCCCCACGCGCCTGGCCTGGAGCTACGACAACCGGACCGCCAGTTTTCGCGTGGTGGGCCAGGGCCCGAGCCTGCGGATCGAATGCCGCATCCCGGGCGCCGACTGCAACCCCTACCTCAGCTTCGCCGCCGCGCTGGCTTCGGGCTTGGATGGGATTGCTCGAAAGATCGAGCCGCCGCCGGTTTTCGAGGGGGATGTTTATGCGGCCCGGGAGCTGCCTTGTATTCCGGCAACGCTGCGCGACGCCACGGAGCTTTTCCGTTCCAGTCCCTTTGTCCGTGAAGCGCTGGGCGGCGACGTGGTTGACCACTACAGCCACTTCTTCACGGTGGAACAGGAAGCCTTCGACGCGGCCGTTACCGACTGGGAACGCAAGCGCTATTTCGAGCAGATTTGACGGCCCGCCGAAGCGAGGAAGGCAACCTGGAAACTGCGAAGCGAGACCTGACAGTACCGGGCGCTCGTGTCTCGAAGCGCTCTGGCATCCCTGCCATTCCGTTTTCCGCCCCTGGGCCAAGCACAGGCCGGACTATCAGTTTTTCGGACACCCCTGCCCTGGCCGCCCCACGAGCGGGCGAAGATCGACGCAACCTACGGCAAGGCGGAGGTCCTGCGATTCAGACAGTAGTTTAGCCCACCCGGACGCCCGCCCGGCCTCGCGCCCGCCCGGAGTCGCCGGAAGGCGCTGACGACCGGGCTTTCGAGGTCTCCTCGTCTCGCCCGGAGCCAAGCCCCGCGGGAGCCCGCCCTC
>JAUYBU010000582.1 GCA_030693045.1 Bryobacterales bacterium
AACCGCCTGAATGCCGTGCCGTTTGAGCCAGCCAACGGTGTACTCGAGCCCGTAGCCGCCCTGGTCCCGCGCGTGGTTGTTGGCCGTCGAGACGACATCGATCCCGGCCAGCACCAGGCCCTCGACGGTCGAGGGTTCGGCTTTGAAGATCATGCCCCGCTCGACGGGTTTGCCGCGATCGGAAAACGGCGACTCCAGGTTGACGAACGCGATGTGGGCGGCGCTGAGAAACGGCGCGATGGCCCGGAACGGCGCGGCCGGGTCCTTCTGCCGCCGCGCCAGCCGGCCCACGTGACGCGACAGCATGACGTCGCCGCCGAGCACCAGCCGCGTTACCGGGGGCGGCGGCGGCGCGGGCGCCGGTTCGGGTTTTCGCGCGCAGCCACCCAAAACCAACAGCGTCAGAATTGCACGGCGATTCACGGCCGCGTCAATCCAGGAGCCTCGCGGCCGCCTGGTCCAGAAACCAGATCACGCTCCGGCCGTGGTGGGAAATCGTCTGTGCCGGCCGGCGCAACGGGTCGGCCTCTTCGTGGAACACCGCGCGAACCGCTTCGGCCTTCTCTTCGCCCGTGACCAGGAACACCGTGTGCCGCGCGGCCATCAGCACCGAAGGCAACAGCGTGATGCGCCACTGGCCCAGCGACTGAATCAGGATCGCCGTCGCGATTCCGCCGCGATCCTCCGCCGGCACTTCCCCCGGAAACAGCCCGCCCGTGTGCCCGTCGGCGCCCATGCCCTGCTGGACAACGTCGAATTGCGGCACCCCGCCCTGGTCTAAATCGAAGAACTCGCGGATGTCGTCGGCGTATCGCGCGGCCGCCGATTCCGGCCGAAACTCGCCCGCGATCCGGTGCACGTTACGCCGCGAGATGCGCGCCGGCTTGATTAGCGCCGCCTCGGCGACCCCGTAGTTGCTGGCCGCGTCGTTGGGCCCCACCGGCCGCTCATCCACCCAGAACAGGTGAATCCGATCCCATGGCAAAACGCACCGCGCCAGGGCTTCGAACAACAGCCGCGGCGTTACGCCGCCCGAGACGGCCAGCGTGGCTCGCGGCCGGCCCGAAAGGGCCTCTTCCAAAAGCATGACGATCTGCCGTGCGCAGGCTTCGGCGGCCTCTTGCGGCGTGGGGTAGGCATACCAGTGTACGCTCATGCGCCTGTTCCAAAGTATCTTCGAACCAACGGCAGGAATCAAGTACGGCGGATATGGGACGGCCCCCGACCTCACCGCGCCTTCGGCAACACCTTCATGGTGGTCGGCAAAGTGAACAGATCGTCCGTCAGTCCCTGGTCGATCGCCACGCTGTCGGTGTACATCTCGAAGATCTTCTCGCCATTACGCTCGCGCTGGACGACGTGCGGCCATTGCACGCCGCTCACTTCGCGATATTTCGAGAACACGGTCACCTCTTCATTCCGCTCCTTGGTCTGCGGGTCGCGCCGAAAAAAAAGCTGCCGCACCGGCAGCTTGGTCGACTTGTGAATGTAGACCGTGACCACGCGGTTAGCGGCGTCCGTGATGTCCAACACGTCCACCGGATTATTGGACCAGACCTCGGAGCCGCGCCCGTCGAACATCAGCCCGGGTTCCCCCAGCCGCTGGCGCAGGATGTAGAAGAAGTTCCGCTGGGTGGTGTCGCGAAAACGGGTGAGCAGATCGGCGGCCACCGGCCGCGCGCCGCGAAAAGTCAGTTGCCAGCCTTTGCCGTCCTCGGTGAACATCACCGCCGACTCTTCCTTCTTGCCGAACGACTGCCGCTCGCGCACGCCCAGGAAATCGGCCACGGGCGGCTCCGGCCGGCTCAGGTAGCGGGTGTAGATCCTGGCGATCGACAGGCCCCGCAGTTGGTCGTGATAGAACGAGTAGGCGCGGCCGGTTTCCACGCGGTCGCGCATGGCCAGGAAACGTTCCCCGCCCAGCGCGGCCAGCGTTTCGTCGATGATCCGCTTGCCTTTTTCCTGAGCCGTCTGCGCCCACACCGCGCCCGCGCACAGCGCCACCAGAGCAAACCGCTTCATGGCTTTTGGCTCAACTCCTCGGGCTTCAGGCCGCCATTTAGTTTCCACTCCTGGACCACCGATTCCGCCGCCGGTTTTCCGCCCTGCGTAACCGCCGATTTGTGCGGCAAGCGCACGCCATCCACCTCGCGCCAGTCCGAGAAGGTCTCTTCCACCTCCACCGGCCCGGCCGGGCCCACGCTCGAATAGACCCGCTTCAACGGCAGGCCGCTCGAATCCAATTCGAAAATCACGCTGTCGCCCGCCTGGTCCGAGATCTCGATTCGCATCTCGCCCATCGCGTTGATCGTCACTCCCGGCTCCCGGTCGCCCAGCAGCGCATGGAACAGATTCCGCAGCATCTCGCCGCGAACCTGCTTGAGCACCGCATCCGGCATCGCGCCCGCGCCCTGCGGCGACTGTATCCAGCCGGTCTTGCCGTCCGAGTAGGCCGACATCTTGCCGAACGGCAGTTCCTGGTCCTGGCGGAAGTGGCCCGAAGCCAGCCAGCGGTTGGTCTGCTTGACCTTCATGCCGCCGCCGCCCATCTGCATCTGGACGTCGGCAACCTGCGTGTAATCCTTCACGCCGGCCAGCTTTTCCGCGCCTCCCAGCGCCTGCTGCGCGCGCGCGAGCAGTTGCCGGCCACGGGCCACGCTGGCGGCGTCGGAGGCCGCCGCGGCGCGCTTGGGCTCGGGAATGGTCAGGTCGATCTTCTCCACCTTCACACCCAGTTCGCTGAGCGGCTTGCCGAAATCCTGTGGCTTGCCCACCGCCACCACCGTCAGGTTCTCGGGCTTCAGGTACTCCCGCGCCACCCGCAACACATCCGCCCTGGTCACCGCCGCAACGGCTTTCTGATACTGGAAAATGAAATCCTTCGGGAAACCGTGATAGTCGTAACTCACCATCCGGCTCAGGGTCTTGCCCGGCCGGTCGAAGTTAAAGACAAAACCGTTCAGCACGGTGTCCTTGGCGGTCTTCAACTCCTGGTCCGTCACTTCCCTGGCGCGAATTTTCTCGATCTCTTCGCGGATGACCTGAACCGTCTCGGTGGTCGAGGCGGACTTGGTGCTTCCGGAAATCGTGAACAGTCCGGGATGGTTGTAGTTGGCGCCCCAGGAGGCGCCGATACTGTACGCCCAGCCGAGTTCGGTGCGGATGCGCTGGAACAGGCGGCTCGAAAAGCCGCCGCCCAGGACATCGCTCATCACTTCGAGCGCCGGGTAATCCTTGTCCCGGAGCGTGCCGCCCAGGTGCCCCACGCGGAAGAAACTCTGCGTGACGTCGTCCTTCGCCGCCAGGAACGCGCCCGGCACGGGCTTTGCCGCGACCGCCGGAAACGGCGGGACGGGCGGCTGCGCGTAGGTCCAGGCGCCGAAGAGCTTTTCGAGTTTCGCTTTCATTTCGGCGGCCGAAAAATCGCCCTGCACGGCCACCAGGATGTTGGCGGGGAAGTAGTAGCGCTTGTAAAAGCCCGCCAGGTCGTCGCGCTGGATGCGGTCCAGGTGCTCGTATTCCATGCGCCGGCCGTAAGGCGTGTCGCGCCCATACAGCAGGTCGGCGAACTCGCGCGAGGCGATGCCCGGCGCGCTGTCGTTGCGGCGCGCGATCGATCCGCGAAGCTGAGTCTTGATCAGGTCGATTTTGTCCTGCCGGAATTCGGGCTCCATCAGGACGTCCTTGAATACCGCCAGCACCTCGTCGACGTTCTCCTTGAGCGCGCTGAAGCTAACCGTGCCGCTGGTTTCGCCGATCGAGCTTTCCACCGACGCGGCGATATTCTCGAGCTGCTCGTCCAGTTGGTCGCCGGTCCTGGCGCGCGTGCCGCCCGAGCGCATCACCGTGCCGGTGATTTCCGCCAGGCCGACTTTGTCGGCCGGCTCGAACAAATTGCCCGTCTTGAGCAGCGCGAAACCGCCGATCAGCGGCAGTTCGCGGTTCTCGAGCAAGTAGACCTTCATCCCGTTGGCCAGCGTGAAGGTCGCAATCTCGGGGATCTTGACTTCGCCCAGCGGCCGATACTTCAGGTCCTTGTAGGAAGGGATCTTCACCGCCGGCGTCTGGCCGTAAGTTAGGCTCGTGGCCAATAGCGCGATCCAGAGCGCGTTTCTCATTTCCCTTCCCCCTTGGCTTCCGGCTTCGGCTTCACCGTCCACGCCACCGTGCGCGTGTTCTCGACCAGGTACTGGCGCGCCACGCGCTGAACGTCGTCCGCCGTCACGGCGTCGATCTCTTCCAGGCCGGTGAACAGCTTTCGCCAGTCTCCGTAACTTACGTGGTAACTGGTCAACTGCTGCGCCAGCCCCGAGTTGGAATCCAATTGCCGGATCAGCGACGCACGCAGTTTCGTTTTCACGCGGTCCAGCGCGGCCTGGTCCACCTTTTCCTTCTTCAGCCGCTCGAGAATTTCGTAGCCGGCCTTCTCGTTCTCCTCGACCGTGTGTCCGACCGAGGGCACCAGGAACAGCAGAAACAGATTCGGGTACTTGGCCTGCGGGAAAGTTGGCTGCGCCATGGCCGCGAGCGAGATCTTTTTGTCGCGAACCATTTCCTTGTACAGCATTCCTGTACGCCCGCTCGACAGGATGCTGCCGACGACGTCGAA
>JAUYBU010000007.1 GCA_030693045.1 Bryobacterales bacterium
AAGGTGCGGATGTTGCTTCCCAACTGCCTCGCCGACGCGCGCTCGAACCCATCGGTGTTGAACCAGCGGCTGAGGTTGCGCTGGTCCGATGCCAGCTTCAGGTCGGTGAATTTGCCCGTGTAAATGACGTTGCCCCAGTTAAGCGGCGGTCCGCTCTGAAATTGCCAGACCGCCTGCATCTGCCATCCGCCAATTAGGTGATCGAGATGGCCTTTCGCGCCCGGGGCGAAGCGGCGTCCCCGGCCGAAGGGAATTTCGTAGATGCCCAGCAGCACCACCCGGTGCGGGCGGTCCAAGTTCGAGACCACGTGCTGCGGCAGGCTGTCCGTCTCGTTCAGGTAGCCCACCGCCTCGAGCGTTTTCGACCAGGTGTAGTTGGCCTGCATCATGAACCCGCGCGAGAACCGGCGTTCGAAACGCGCGGTGAGAGCGTTGTACCAGCTCGACCCGGCCGGCAGGCCGGTGCTCAGACCGCTGAACTGCGGCAGCGGGCGCAGCAACTGCGACCGGCCGATGGTGCGCGAGGTATAGAACGTGGTGCCCTGGAAACCGTCGATACCCACGAACGGGTTGGTCACGCTGGCGGAAAGGAAATCGATCCGGGCCTGGTCGCGCACCGGCGTCGTGCTCAGGTACTGACTGGGAATGGGATTGAATTCCGTGCTGCCGCGCAGTCGCACCGATCGGGTCCCCATGTAGCTCACCTCGATGACGCTGTTGGCGAAAGGCTCGACCTGGACGGAGGCGCTCCAGCGCTGGGTGTACGGACGCCGGCCGTCGTCGGAGCTGAACCCCGGGCTGCGGCCCAAATAGGTGAGCATGCCCCCGGCGGCGCCCTTGGGCTGTTCCAGGCCGTTGGGCAAGGGGTTGGAAATGGACGCCACGTAGCTCACGCCGTTGTCGTTGCTGGCGATGACGTTGGTGCGCTGGCTGAAACCCGGCTGCGTCACGTCGGCGAAGTCCGCTCCGATCATCCCGAAGAAGATGCCGTAGCCGCCGCGCAGCACCATTCTCGGGCGCATCTGCCAGGCGAGGCCGAAACGCGGCATGAAGGCCCGCAGGGATCTCTCGCGTTGCTCGCGCGGTTGCCCGCCGACGCCCAGAAAGGTCAGCCCGCCGGGCGTGCGGAAGGCCGAGGCCGCAACCTCGGCGATCGGCGCCTTGGCATATTGCGCCTGCGCCAGCGCTTGAATCGGGTTGGGCGTGGTGAAATCGAAATCCCGGCTGGAGCGGTTGAAGCGCTCGGTGAGCGGCGTGTCGATCTCCCAGCGCAGGCCCAAATTGAGCGTCAGCTTGCGGCTGATCCGCCAGTCGTCTTGCAGGAAGGCGGAATAGAAGTTGCTGTGCTCGGCCTTGGAGGCATTCAGGTCCACGTACCCGCCGGTGGGGATGCCGAACAGCAGACTGGCCGGCCCCTGGCCGAACGGCGCGATCGGAGAATTGTCCAGCGGTCCGCGAGTGTAGGTTTCGCCGAACTGCAACTGCGGCGAGACCGCGCCGTAAGTGTAGGCGTTGTCGTACAGCGTGCGGCCGTCGAAACCCATGCGCAGGCTGTGCGCGCCACGGGTCCAGTTGAGCACCGTCAGCAGCGAGTGGTTGTACGTCGGCTGATTGAACCCGCCGTCGTTGCCCAGTTGCAGCAGGCCGTTGACGTTGAACTGGGGGAACGAGATGGCCGCCGGCGGCAGTTGCGAGATCAGGCTGGCGGGAAAACCGAATTCCTTGAGGTCCCAACCCATGTTGTCGAACGACTGGTACTCCTTGAACCAGGTGAAGCCGTAGCGCACGTCGAACACCATCGAATTGGACAGCACAAAAACATTGTCCAGGGCCACGCCCCGGTGCGGCCGCTGGCGGCGTCGCCCGCGCACCGCGCTGCCGGACACCAGTTCGTCGAAGTGACCGAAGAAATCCGAGTGCGAGTAGCGCGCGAACATGCGGTGGGCCTCGCTGAAGTTGTGGTCCACGCGCACCACCGGCTGGTACAGGTCCTGCGTGTCCTGCCGGGTGCGCGAGTAGTTGTTGAGCCCATCGATGGTCCCGGCGCTGTTGGGCTGCGGGTAGTATTTCAGAATGACCTTCGCACCCGGGTCGATGCGGCTCGGGGCAATGCGGTTGCCCGGGATGGGCTGGCGGGAAAAGCGCCCCCCGGCGGCCGGCGCGATCGTGGACGGATCGTAGATCTGGTACTGGGATCCCACCGCCAGCAGGGCCGAGAAGTCGCCGTTGCGCTGGGCCTCGGTGGGAACCGTCTGGCTGGACGCGACGGGGCGGCGGCGGTTGTGGCTCTGGTAGCCGAACATCCAGAAAGTCTTGTTGCGGCCGTCGTAGAGCTTCGGAAGGTACACCGGACCGCCCACCGTGGCGCTCTCGCGCAGCCAGCGCGAAGAGGGCGTATTGGCCTTGATCTTCTCCGGCGTAATAGGGCCGGTGGTGGGATCGAAGATGAACTTATTGGAAAAGAAATTGCGCGTCAGCATGGGGCCGCTGGCCACCGACGCGCCAATGGAGCCGCGCGGCGTGTTGGCTCCCGATTTCAGCGTGATGTTGATGGACCCGCCCGTGGTGTGGCCCACCGCCGAGTCGTAACTGTTGACTTCGACGCGGACTTCCTGCACCATGTCGGGCGGCGGCACGAACGACGTGCTGCCGCCCTTGCCGTTGTTGTTGACGCCGTCGATGTTGAAGTCCGCCGACGCGGCGCCCCCGCCGCCCACGCTGATGTTGGACGCCTGGTCGACGTTCCAGGGGCCGTCGTAGGGCAGCGCCGTCATGATCACGCCGGGCGCCATGTTAAAGAGGAAAGCCACGCTGCCGCTGCGCAGGGGCAGATCGGATACCTGCCGGCTCGACATCACCTGCGAAACCGTGGCCGTGGCCGCCTCCAGCACGGTGGCCTGCGCCGTCACCTGCATGACTTCCTTCACGTCGCCCGGCGCCAGGCTCACGTCCAGCCGGATGCGCTCGCCGGTGCGCAGTTCCACCGGGGACTGGCTGAAACCCTTGAACCCAGCCAGTTCGGCGTCCACCTTGTAGCGGCCCGGCAGCAGGTAAGGTATCTCGAAAGCGCCCTGCGCGTTGGAAACCGCCGCCGCGGCAACATTGGTCTCCAGGTTGGTCGCGCGCACCGAGACGCCGGGTACCACGGCGGCACTGGTGTCGGTGACCTGCCCGGTGATGGTGCCCCGCGGATCCTGCGCATGGAGCGCCAGCGCCGCGGCGAAGAGAACGATGATGAGTTTGGACATTAGGACCTCTTTCTACTCCCGAATCATAACTCAAAAACCGGGGACAGGCCCTCATGGGTGCTTAACGATTCTGGGGGAGTCCGGTTCGCGTGTCCGCTCCCTGACGGTCGCGGCTCGGTAAATGCCTGGAAACAGGGCCCCCCGTTTCTGAGCCGCGACCGTCAGGGAGCGGATTTCGCGGCTGAACAGGCAA
>JAUYBU010000042.1 GCA_030693045.1 Bryobacterales bacterium
AACTGCGATTTCCAGTCTCCCGGGTACGGCGTCAGGTCGGAGGGCGCCCAGAACGTATCCTTATAACGTTCGGCGTAGCCCGGGGGGGCGACGTGGGCGTTCACCTGAATGTCGTGGTGCGGTTCCAGTTGCGAAAGAAAAAGGAAGAAGGGCCTGGATTTCTTCTCGCGGATGAAATCCACCGCCAGGTCCGTCAGGGCGTCCGGACGATACTTGTTGAACGGCACCTTGCGGTTGTTGGCGTCCCAGACATAACCCTCGAACGGCGTGGAGGTGCGTTCGAGCATATCGGCCGCGGTCCACCATTCGTCGTACCCGCCGCGGCTGGCGAGCGGGACCGGATCGGCGCCGGTTCCGCCCAGGTGCCATTTGCCGATGTAGCCGGTCTGGTAACCGTGGCGCTTGAACAGGTGCGCCAGGGTCACCTCGTCGGGCTTGAGGGTCGGACCGTTGCGGATCACGCCGGTGGTGGTTGGGTACTTGCCGGTCTGAAGCGTGCTGCGCGCCGGCGAGCACACCGGCTGCGAGGTGAAAGCGTGCTCGAAACGAACTCCGCCCGCCGCGGCGCGGTCCAGATTGGGCGTCAGATCCATGGGACATCCGTAAGCGCCGACGCTGTCCCATCGCTGTTGGTCCGTAAAATAGACGATTACGTTAGGAGGGGAGGCGGATGCGCCCGCGCCGGCCGCGCCCGTGCCCGCCGCCAGCGAGGCGCCAAGAAAACTTCTGCGATTTACTCTTGCCATAGTCGCCACCGGAATCGGTCTGGAAACTCTCAAGTTTGTCACATTTCGGCCCGGCCGTCGGTTGTGGCTTCCGGAATTGGCCTACACTTTGGGTATGGTGCTGGCGCTGCTGGCGCTGCTGGTTGTCGACGACCTGCACAACGCCGTGCGGGCCGGCGACGGTGCGCGCGTGCGGGCGCTCATCGACGCCGGAGCGCAGGTGAACGCGCGCGATTCCCTGGGCGGCACGCCTTTGCACGACGCGGCGTGGGCCGGCGATCGGGCCATCGTCGAGTTGTTGCTGGCGCACGGCGCCGACCCCAACGCGGCGCACGCCGAGGGCGGTTCGACGCCCCTGCACTACGCCGTCATCACCAACCACCGCGAGATCGCCGAGTTGCTGGTGGCCCGGCGCGCGGACGTCGGGGCTCGCGCGCGCTCGGGAGCCACCGCGCTGCACCTGGCGGCCAACCGCGGCTACCTGGACATCGTCGAACTTCTGCTGGGGCGCGGCGCGCCCATCAACGCGCGCGACGACTCGGGCTCGACGCCCCTGGACGAAGCGGCGTGGAAGGGGCAACTGGAGACCGCCGGACTGCTGGTGAAGCGCGGCGCCGACATCGGCAACCGCAACCTGGAGTCGGGCGCGACCGCGCTGCACGCCGCCGCGGCCAAAGGCCATGCCGATGTCGTGGCGTTGCTGCTGTTTGCCGGCGCCGACCCGGACGCCCGCGACAACGCGGGCGCTACCGCGCTGGACGAGGCGCTTCGCTTCCGGCACAGCAAGGCGGCCGAGGTGCTGCTCGACAAGGGCGCGAAAACGCCCGGTCCGAACGCCGAGATGACGCGCCGCCTGCAGGATGCCGTGATGCGCGGTCAAACCGAGGTGGTGGGCCTGCTGGCGGCGCGCGGCGCCGACGTCAACGCCGTCGGCGCCTATGGCGCGACCCTGCTGCACGAGGCGGCGCTCAAAGGGTATATCGAGATCGCCGAGCTTTTGCTGGCGCGGGGCGCCAAGGTCAATGCCCGGAACGCCTCCGGCGCTACCCCGCTGCACGACGCGGCCCTGGGCGGACGCCGCGCGGTGATCCAATTCCTGCTCGAACACGGCGCCGAGATCGACGCCCGGGACGCCGAATCCGGCGCCACGCCGCTGCATCAGGCCGCCGGCTGGGGGCGCAGCGGCGCCGTCGAGCTGCTCATCGAGAAGGGGGCCCAGGTGAACGCCCGAAACAAGGCCGGGATCTCGCCGCTTGGCACGGCGCTCCGGAACGGACACTCGGAAACGGCGGAACTGTTAAGGTCGCGGGGAGCGAAGGAGTAAGCATTTCTCAGGTATCCGTCCCGGTTTCGATCTAAAGGAATTCCCTTAACCGCCGATATAGTTATTGGTGTCGGCAACTGAGAACACGCCTGTGCTGGCGGATGCCGCCGATGTGCTGAGCGACCAGCTTCACGGTCACCTGCAACGGCTGGCATCCCTGCTCGATCCGCACGCGGGACCCCTCGAAACCCGGTTCCTGGGCGCGCTGCGGAAGTTGCGCTTCGATGTCAAGCAGCGCGGGGCTCTGGCCGGAATCACGCTGGGGGCGGCTTTACGGTTGCTCGCCCTGGGCCACCCGCTGCTGAAGTTCTTCGAACAGGTGGAGTACAACGGCCGCAGGCTGGCCAAGCTGAATCTGCCGCCCAGCGCCATTGTGGGCGCGCTGGCCGAGTACGACCGGCTGCTGGCGCCGGTCCTCAATAGCCTGGAAGCGGGGGAGGCCGAAAATTCCCGTTGGGTGCGCGAACAGTTGCACTTTTGCGTGATCCTGACGCTGAACAACGCGTATTACCAGGTGCGCGAGGCCGAGACTCAGGCCTTTTACGAACTGTTCCGGGTGGAAGTGGAGTCCAGGAATCTGGATGAGCTGCTGGGACGGTTTCTGGTGGCGCTCTCGGAATTCTGCCGCTCCGACGCGGCGCACTTATATCTTCTGGACGACGCTGGCAGTCAATGGATTCCGCGAGCCGCTCTGGGCAGGAAAGCGCCGGAAAAGACGCCCGTCGCCAATCGCCGGGGGCTCGCGCGCGCCTTGTCCAAACCGCGCTGCATCAAGCGCGGGGACGCGGCCGAGGCCCACCTGCTCGATCCGGCGTGGCGCCAGCGCTTCGGCTCGTGCTGGTCGATTCCCTTGACCGGCGGCGACCGCCTGGCGGGGGTCATGCAGTTTGCCTTCTCCAAGAGCTACGAATGGCTGCCGCGTGAACAGGAACTGCTGGCGGTGGCCGCCGAACGCTGCCTGATGGCCGCCGACAAGGCCCGGCTGATGGAGGACCTGGCGATTAGGGAGGAACAGATCCGCCGTCTGGCCGAGCACATGTTGCACGTCGAGGAGATCGAGCGGCGGCGGATCGGACGGGAACTGCACGACGAGGCCGGGCAGTCGCTGTTGTGCATTCGCCTGCAACTGGAAATGCTGGAGCAGGCTCCGCCGGTGGATGGGGGAGAATGGCGGGCCAAGCTGGGCGAGGTGCGGGACCTGACCGAGCGGACCATTCTGGAGATTCGCCGGCTGATTGCGGCGCTCAGCCCGGCGGTGCTGGAGCAGCTAGGGCTGGGCGCCGCCTTGCGGCAACTGGTCAGCCGTTTCCGCCGTGTGCATCCCTGCCGCGTGCGCCTTCACCTGGCGCGGCTGGGCGGGCTTCCTCATCAGCTCGAGATCATCGTCTATCGCCTGGTCCAGGAGTGCTGCAATAACATTGCCAAGCATTCGGCGGCCGCCAATGTAAACATTTCCGTCGCAAGTGCCGATGGATTATTGCGCCTGCAAGTGGAAGACGACGGAGTCGGCTTCGCGGTCGAGGAAGCGCTCAAGAAACGTGACTCCTTCGGTCTGGCGGGCCTGGGTGAGCGGGTCGCGCTCCTGGGCGGAAAGTTCCAGGTTCTCAGCCGCCCCGTTGCCGAAGCGGGCCGGGGCGCATCGGGTACACGAATTCTCATTGAACTGCCGGTTTCCAGAGGTGAGGAAGCCGCGGGAGCAGTCCGGTTCGCGTCCTAGCGGCGCGAACAAAAGAGATCCGGCCAGGCCGGTCTCGGAAAGCAACGGCGGGCCTACCCGCCGGGCGCGAGAGGTTTGAGGGCAACAGCTATGGCTAAGATCCGACTCATGCTGGCGGACGATCACACCCTGTTTCGCCAGGGTATCAAGACTTTGCTCAACGCCGAACCCGATATGGAGGTCGTCGGCGAGGCCTCCAACGGCGGGGATGTGGTTGAAAAAGCGGCCGAGGTGCGTCCCGATGTCGTGCTCATGGACATCGGCATGCCGGGGTTGAGCAGCTTTGAAGCGACCCGCCAGATCAAGAAGAACCGTCCGGAGACCAAAGTCCTCATCCTCACGATGTACGACGACGAAGACTATCTGGTCGAAGGCATGGAGGTGGGCTCCAGCGGCTACGTGCTGAAAGACAGCCCGGCGGCGCAACTCGTCTCGGCCGTGCGCGATGTCGTGCGCGGCGGCAGTTACCTGAGCCCCAGGATGCTCTCGCAACTGGTGGACGATTTCCGCTCGCGGATCAAGTCCGCCAATCGCCTGCCCCGCTTTGCCACGCTCACCACTCGCGAGCGCGAGGTGTTGAAGATCCTGGCCGAAGGAAGTTCGGTGAAAGAGATCGCCTGCGACCTGAACCTGAGCGTGAAGACCGTCGAGGCCCACAAGTTCAACCTGATGCGCAAGCTGGACATTCACAACAAGGCGCAATTGGTGCAGTACGCCATTCAAAAGAAGATCATCAAAATCCCCGGCATGATCTGAACGATCAAGGCGGGAAAAGCGGCTGTGCGGTTCTCCTGGTACGCGCTGCAATGCGCGAAGCGCCCCGGATCTCCGGGGCGCTCTTTTTTTGCCGGAGACAGGCCGGTGTGGTGGCACACCCTGGTGACGGCACGCCCCGCGCCGTCAATGCTGAAGACTGTGTCACCTCGCGAATCCTGGAGCCGAGAGCTTGCCTGGGAGCATCCAATCAGTGGTATGAGTAAAGTGGAGAGACCGTTAATGAGAAGAGTGTGTCTGACGATGCTGCTGTGCGCCGCAACGGCCGCGGCCCAGTATAAGACGGAGCCAGCCGGGGCGCCGCCTCCGGAACTGGATGCTGCGATCGCCGGGGCGCTTCAAAAAGTGGGCGCGAAGATCGTGGCGGCCAACGGTTCGGTGGTTTGCGAGATCTGGCTGCGCGCGACGATGCCGTCCGGGCCGAAGGCGAACGAAGACGGCGTGACGCTTCCGGCCATTCCGCACGGCGCGTTGCTCGGCGCGATTCGCTTCCCGATCCCGGGTTCGGAGCGGCGTCGGCAGTCGCTGAAACCCGGCGTTTACACGCTACGCTTCAGTTACTATCCGGTGGACGGCAATCACCAGGGCGTGGCGCCCCAGCGAGACTTCTTCATCCTCTCGCCCGCCGCCGGCGACAAGGATCTCAACGCCACGCCAAACTTTGAAGCGCTGGTGGATATGGGACGAAAAGCTTCGGGCACTCCTCACCCGGCCAGCCTGAGCTTCTGGAAAGCCGACGCTGATTCCAAACCCGGCCTGGAGAAGCAGGGAGACAGCGACTGGGTGCTGCAAACCAAGATCGGCGACACCCCGGTAGCCATCATTCTCATCGGCGCGTTCGCCGGCTGAGCGCCAATCGCCCCGCGTTTCTAAACTTTACGGGCACCCGAAAGCTCGATCAACCGAGAAACGTGGCGCGGCGCAACCCGCGTTCCAGCGGCGCCCGGTAACCGATCAGGCAGAACTGGTCCAACGCGAACAGCACCACCACCTCGACCTCGCCGGCTGCCATCCGAGCTTCTTTCAGCCATGCCGTCGAGGAATCGCCGATGCCGACCAGGTGGCCGCGCTGGCTGTTCGGAAATCCGAAGGTCTTGCTCATGCCGATCGACTCGCGGCTTCGATTCAGGTTCCGCTGGAACGTGTACGTGAAGCTCTCGGTCTTCAAACAGTCCAGGTTTCCCGGAGTCCATTGCGCAATCGGATAGTTGACCGCGTGGTTGAGCGCGGTCTCGTTCACATCCGGCGGGTACAGCACCTCGAAGCGGCAATTGGAATGCGTGGACCGCACATGGCTCATGACCTGGGCCGTAAAGGCGCCGATGAGTTGCGGCAGAAACGCCACCTCTTCGGCGAATTGGGAAGGCTCCGCCGTGTTCGTCGGAATCACGCGCATGTCGCGTCCGTACGCCGTGCGAAACGAGTCCTTGGTGTAGTCGTCGTAGAACGGCATCCCGGTCGCATCCGGAAAGTACCACCATTGGACTTCGCCGAACTGCAGGTACGGGCGCTGCTCCACGGACGCCTGTATCTCCGCCATCTCCCGATACACTTCTTTCCAGAAGGCGAGACTGGCGGGCGAGAAATTCGTCTGTAGCGCCGGCGTGCTGAGCAACGCCGCCCCTCCGCCCGGATAGCGTTGCGCGATGCCCGCCTCCAGGCTCGGATCGCCGTGCTGCAACTCCAGGCTGAATGCCGCGGTGCAGTCGATTCCGTAGGCCTTCAGCGCCGCCAGGTAGCTTCGGCTCCAGTCGCGGACCGCGCGATTCAACCGCGGTGTCGCAGTTAGGTCGGTCCGCCAGGCGCCGTCCGCGCCGCCGGTCAGAGTCGCCCCGCTCGCCTGCGCGAACGAAGTCGGACTGGCGGCCAGAGTGATCTTGTTTCCATCGCTGCCCATGCTCCGCGAATAGATGCGAAGTTGGGCGCCCACCACCTCCGCCCGAATGGCCGTGTAACCGCGGTTGATCTCGAGTTCGAAAGCCCGCGCCACGCTCTCGGCCGTGTCGCCGGCCAGGTTCAGGTGCTGTAGCACCGTGCGAGTCTCGGGAGGGTAATCGGTCCGCCCGATGATGATCTCGGTGATCTGACTGAATTCGGGAGACCCCACGAAGTCGACTGTTCCGGAGGCGTACACATGCCCTGCCCGGACCAGTTCGTAAAACCACAGGGCCCCGACATAGTGGTTGGCTCGTCCGCGAAAACCCAGCGAGTGAATCATCCAGGCGGTCCGCTCCGGCGCCACCGCGATCGAGTGGTCCGTGTCCCAGTCGGTCGCCAGAGTGATTCCCGCGGCAGGCTCCGGCGCGGGCAGCCCCGTGACCGGAATCGCCGCTTCCAGAAAGTC
The DNA here is from genome assembly GCA_030693045.1 of Bryobacterales bacterium. Taxonomy (GTDB): domain Bacteria; phylum Acidobacteriota; class Terriglobia; order Bryobacterales; family Bryobacteraceae; genus JACQZT01. The sequence goes on from JAUYBU010000042.1 coordinate 6,885, forward strand.
GAAGTAGAAGTACGAACCGGCCGGCCCTTGATGAGTGACGCTGACTGTGTGGTTGCCGCCGTCGCGCTCGCCCAGCGGCAGCCGCACCAGCACGTCTTCTCCGGGCGCTTGCAGGTTCCGGACAACCTCCGCTCCGCCATCCACCCGGATCGCCACGCTGGCTCCCGAAAACGCCAGCCGTGTTCCCAGGTACAGCGTGTGGTGTGACGAACAGTGGTAGCTGCAAGTCACCGCCGACGACGGCGTGGTGGTGTGGTGTATCGTGCCGCCGGAGAAATTCCCCGTGCCGCGGCTCCATGTCCCGGTGTAGCCGGCCTGCGGGGCGCCGTCTTCGATTCTCACACCTGCCGGGGAGCCCACCGAATAGGTCCGTCCCGAACCGGTGACGCTCCAGTTGCTGACCTTGACCTCGAACTCGCTCCGCTCGAATGCGCCGGCCTGAAGATCCGCCGGGTAGGTCCAGCGCATCTTGCGCACGGCGCCGGTCGGAACCGCCCGTCCCTCGATATCCACCAGCGAACTGAAGTTTAGCGTGATGCGCCACTTGGTCGGCGACTCTCCGCCGGAGAACTTTCGCCACTGCGGCTGCCAGGTCTCCGTTTTCGCCCCTTCGACCAGTGTGTACGCCCCCATCCGGTTGCCGTTCGCCCCGGTCTTGCTGTTCTCCAGCGTCTGGCCCTGGCCCACGTAGTAGATTCGCAGTGTGTTCCCCGCCCGCGTCGCCGACATGATCGGAGAGAACGCGTTGATGCTGTCGTGAATCGCTCCTACGGTGGACGCAATCGTGTCGACGGCATAGAGCTGGTAGGTGTGATGTTCGCCGAACCATGCGACGCTCACGTAGTCGCCCGTCGTGGGCGTTCCCTGGAGTTCGAACTCGGCCCAGGCAGGCTGGTAGCCGCCTGCGATCGCCGTTGCGTAGTCCTTCAGACGGACCTTGTACAACTGCTCCGCCGTGCCATCCCAGGCCCAGATCCGCAGATACGGCCAGTCCACCGTCGGGAATAGATCCGAGTCAAGCGGGATGCAGTTCTGGCGGGTCTCCTCGTAGGAGAGCGTCAACCCGCTCAGGTCGCCGTCCGGCAGGTTGCGGAACAGCGGATGCTCGATCACGTTGTCGCGGTTCCACTCGATCACCGCCCAGTCGAACTGCTGTCTCCAGCTTCCTGACACAGTGAAGCCAGTGGCGCTCGCCTGGCTGAGCGCCGCAATGGCGGACGGCCGTTCGAAGTAGCATTGCAGGTCGCGGTCGGGCCGCAGCTTCTCGATAGTCTCACTCACGCCTGTCTCCTGTAGGGGCCGAATACATCCAACCCTATAGCCGGATCGTTACCGTAAGGTCTCTTCCTGGAGTGTTGTCCGCGCCTTGCCCCACCGCCATCACGTCCAGCGTCAATCGCGCGTCCCCCGCCAGCGGCGGGAGTCCGAAACCGGAAATGACATTCGACACCGTGGAGCCGGGCTGAACGGTCAGTTCGCAGTACACGGCGTCGTTCTGCAGCACCCGCAACTCCACCGCTACCCCGGCCGGCGCCTCGTTCAACAGCGCGAACACGTCCCGGACCGAGTGACTCGCCTGCACCACCAGCGGCGGCGTCGCTCCGGTTTCCACCGCCAGCGGGCCTTCCACCTGAAACGCGATCTGCCCGCCCGACAGCGTCCGAAGTCCGCTGTCGACCGTCGCAGTCCAGCACATGCGCTTGGTCGCGCTGTTGCCTCGGCTGTTGGTTACGAAGAACTCGCCGGCCGAAACGCGCGCATCCGGCAGCCGGACGGGATAGCTGAAACTGCCGCTGGCCGGGCTTCCGAAGAAATCCCGCGGGAAGGCAATCACGAACACCTTCCGGCTGAGATGGTAGACCGGCGCCTGGCTGGCGTGTTCCGCCGCGTTGCTGCCGTGAGACCCTCGCGATACTTGATAGCGCAGCCCGCCGTTCTCCACCGCCTCGACCACCATGATTTCCGCCCCAACCTGCAGCAGGCTCCCCAGCCCGCCCGGTCCCGGCCCCGTCAGGTCGATCTGGGTGCCCGATGCACTTACGCCCGAAGCCAACTTCGCCGTCGAGGGGCTCGACAATTCGTCCCAGTAGTGGAGCGCCAGGGTGCCCGCGGTGACCGTCCGTGTGTTCGTCAAGTCCTCGAAAGCGACACCCACGAGTTCCAGGCCGCCCTGTCCCGCCGCATACAGCGCAAAGACCGGCATCCCGGCGACTTCCGTGTCCAGACTGGCGCCGGCGCCCCCGGTTATCCGCCAGCGCGAAAACGGCGACAGTTCATAGGCGCATTCGCGATCGTGTACGTTCGCCGCCCGCCCGCTGATCTGGACCGTGGCGCCTTCGCGGTTCGGCGCCTCCAGTTCCACGGGGCTCGACTGTCCTGCCGCGCCGAACCGCCAGCTTGACTCCGAAATCACGAAGAAACTGGTTGCGTCGGGAACCACCATCCATGCCGCGGTCAGGGTCAGGCTCGAGGCGTCGTTGGAAGCCGCGCACCGCTCCTGTCCGGCGCCTTTCCCTCTCGTGATTCTCACCGTCGCGCCACGGTGCTCGTTCACCTGCATCTGCAGAACCGAACTCCCAATCGAGTTACCCGAGAAACTCGTCGCCTGGCATTCCGGCACCAGCTCCAGCCGCCAATAGAAGTTCGCGTGATCGTAGCTCTCGTCCGGAGGCCCGATCGCCTGGGCGCTCGCGCCGGCGTCCTGGAACTCGGCAGCCACCGCCTGGTTAGAGGCTATCCGCAGCAACTGGCTCGGACTCTTTCCGCGGTATACGTGGAAGCTCGTAGTCTGCGATGAAAAGCTCAGGTTCCTCAGCGCAACCCGGTACGTGGCGCCGCCCTCGGGAAGGCTTGCCCTCACGATGAAAGACAGCGGGCTTTCCCGCCCCGCCTCATCCGCCGCGCTGATCGCGTAGTAGAGCACTTGTCCGCCGGCCAGCGTTCCCCCCGAAGACTCCACGCCCGGTGACAGTGAAAGCAACGGAATGGCCGCGCCCGACGCAGCGGGTTTCGCGGGCGTCGCGAACTGCACCGCCAGCTTCACCGTCATGCTGCCGTCGGTGTTCTCCGCGATGCTCTCGACGATCCCGAATTCGGATTCGCCGTCCGGTCCTATGCTCGCGCCGACCAAAGGCCTCGGCACACCTACCTCGAACCCCGCTTGACGCCGCGCCACCCGGCTCGAACCTCCCTGGCCCTCGCCGTACCAGTCGTCGCTGTGTATCTGGCCCGTGATTCGCGCTGTGCGGAAGTTCAATTCGGGAGAGATCGATACGATCCGGAACGGCTGGCGCTGGAATCCTTCCTTCAGGTAGGTCAGCGTGATCAGGTCGCCCGGCCGCAAGTGCAGCGCGCGAACGCTGGTCTCGAACTCGGCGTAGGTGTTCCCTTCCACGCTGCGCTTTAACTGGCGTTCCGCAACCCGGGCCGCCTGATCGAAGTTCGGCAGTCCCAGCGCGTTCAGCGTCGTGCTCACTTCCTGGCCGTTCGCCTGGACGTCGTCCACATGCACCAGCGACAGGCTGTCCTGCTGGTATTCGTTGAAGGCGTCCTGAAACTCCAGGTTCAGACGATTCGGACTGTCGGCGGCGCTCCTGGACCACAACCTCACCGTCGACTCCCCGCTCCCACGGCGAAGGATTCCGGAATGCGCCGAGGACCCGTCCCCGAATTCGTAAGCCGGCCAGCCATCCAATAGCTGTTCCGTTGCGTTGCTGCCCCCGGGTTTCGTCGGGTGCTGAACCGCGAGCTTGTCTTCCGGTCTGAGTTCCAGCAGTCCGGCCGAGTTCAATCGCAGCATCAGCCCTGCGCCGTTTCGGATGCCGCGCACCAGGTCCGCCGCGCTGCGGCGTTTGCGAAGCACCAGGTTGCACTGGTATCGCGGAATCGAAACCGGGTTTCCGTTCAGGTCGTGCGCCGGGACCAGTTCGTCGCAGTGCTGAGCCGCGCGCGCCATGGCCGCCACATCGATTTCATCCACTCGCCAGCCGCACCGCCGCAGCACGTCCAACAGCACCCAGGCCGGGTTGTTCGTGTACGCCTCGCCGATCCCGTTGCCGTCCTCATCGAAACGCGGAAGCTTCAGGCCTTCCACCAGCACTTCGATCTTCGGCAACGACCGCCCGTCGCTGATCCGGTTCGGCAACACCACGGAAAGCACTGCCATGCTTCCGTAGGGGTCGCCCAACGGGTGGCCCGAACTGTCCGTGAAGTCCGCGTTGAACCCGCCCGCCCGGCTCCCGGCCGACACCAGGTTGTACCAACCGGTCGCCGTCATGTCCCGGTTTGGCTGCCCTTGCGGAATCTCCACATTGTTGGCGACTACCTTCAATACACCCTGGACCTCGCCCATCCCCAGAAGCGCTTCCGCGCGCGTAAGATTCCCGTCGTTCCGCGCGAACGTGATCGGCGGCTGGAACCACGCCGTCCCGTACACCAGCGGCACGAAGTCGTTGTACCGGGCCTCGTTCTCGACTACCGCCGAGGCGTGCGATCCTTTCTCGCCGGCGCTGCGCACCGTGATCGACGGCGGGACGAACTCGATGCCCCCAAACCGCCGCGTCGCATTGTCGGCGCCATCGCGGTCGAACATCCCGCGAGCCTCGCACTGCGCGCGCGTGTAGTCGCAACTGGCGAACGGAGCGCCGCCGTCGAGGTTGCCCGCTCCGCCCAGAATTCCGGCCGAGTACCCGCAACCGTACAGCAGCGAGTACTTACCCTTCGCCCCGCCGTCCAACGCCTCCGTCCGTTGCTCCGCCGAAGCCGGAAACACCCACGGGCAGCGACGCTGAATGCGCACATTGGGCAGTGTCACTCGCTGTTGGTTCAGCCGGTTGGTGAACGTGACCCGGAACGTCGACTCGGTCACCTCGTCCGGCGACCCGGCCACGCCGCGAAACAGCGCCACCGCGTCCGACGCCGCCGTCTTCGTCGCCAGATTGTAGAACAGGAAGCGCACCGTGAGGCGGGCGCCCTTCCACCCCGTCTGCCGCTCGATCTGCGAGAATCGCGAGTCCGCGTTCGCCAGGGTCAGCGAAATCTTCGCCAGTCCGTCGACCCCATCGTCGGATCCCGACCGCATCTCGAACAGGTTGTGGCGCAGCACTCGCGCCTGGTGCGCCTGGCCGTCCACCTCCACCGCGTGAGTGCTCCAGCGCTCCACTGCCCCGGACTGGAACTGACACTCGAACAGTAGCAATGGAGTCTCAACCGTGGCTTGCTCTTTCAGTTCGTGTACGCTCGGCATCTATACTCCCTCACGGCGGCTAGTGATCCGAATTACGGTCGAATGCGAGTCGATTCCTTCCGTCTTCGCCCGCAGCAAATCTTCCGAGAAGCGCGCGAATGGATACACGCCTCCCCGGCCGGCCGTCTTCTTGTACGCCGACGGTCCGGTCTGCGCCTCCAGTTGCATCCCGAAGACGTCCACCGACGCCCCCGGTGCAAGCTCGACCCCGCCGGTGATGGTCTCTCCTGTACCGCCGAGCTTCGCGGTCATCCATACCTCGCGCCATACCGGACCGGTCTCGACAATCCGGAGATCTTCCCCTCCGGTCGTCGCCAGCACCAGCTTGGCCACGCCTGGAACCGCGCTTCGAATCCGCGCGCTCAGGCAATACTGGAACCCGCCCGGCGCGCTCAGTGTCTGCGTCAGCCGCTGCGGCGCTTGTCCGGTGTTCACCAGCCGTGTCGCCCGCGCTGTGCCCAGCGGGTTCGGCCTCCCGGCCGTGCGCTCGAGCATCGGCCCCGCCGCCCAGCCCGCCGCCGCCAAATCTTCGCTCCAGCCCAGCAGATTGTCGAGCGGGTCGAGGAACACGAAATCCGAAGCCCGCCCCCCGCACGCTTCAAACAGGTCCTCGATCGGAGCCCACTCCTGGCTCGTCAGTCCGGTCAGCGCCAGTTCCCATTCCAGAGACTCCGCGGCGGAGTCCGAAAACGTGACCCGCCCGCCGCCCGGCGTTTCGTTGACAATGCTGCGCGTGCGCCGGCGCCGCACAATCG
>JAUYBU010000050.1 GCA_030693045.1 Bryobacterales bacterium
TCCGGAAGAGCCGTCCGTCGCGAGTCAAGTAGAAATCCGTGTTGGTGCCGAGGTCCCGCCGCAGCAACTGCGGGTCTCCCCGGGGCCGGCCTTTCTCGATCCCCAGCAGGTAAAGATCGCGGGTTCCCGACCGATCGCTCACGAACACAATACCGGACCCGTCCCGGGTCCAACCAGTCACGGAATCGGCCGCCGGGTTCTGAACGAGAACCGAGTCTTGCTCCGTCGCGGTATCGTAGACGAAGATGTCGCCCTTCAGGCCGTAAGCGATGTGCCGCCCGTCTGGACAGGGGTATCCCCAATTCACGTTTCCCGGCTCGGGCTGCCCGATATCGCGAATGGCGCCGTCCGGCAGAGAAATCATGTGCCGCCGGGAAGTCCCGTCCTTGAGATCGTATGAAACAGCCAGGAGTCGGCGGCTGTCCGGCATCCAGGCACGAAGGCTTATGGTTCTCCCGTCCTGACCGCGGTGGAGCACTCGCATGGACGATCCATCGAGCGCTGAGAGGCGAAGCTCTCCATATCTCCCGACCCACCAGTCATAGGCAATCCGTTTGCCGTCCGGCGAGATCAGGGCCGAACCCGAAGCGAACGACCATCCCACCCACGAAGCCTCCCGGGTGATTCGCCTTTGCTCGCCGGACTGGAGGTCGCGGAGCCAAAGATCGCGGATATCGGACGGAGCAAAAACGACATACCGGCCGTCCGGGGAGATGCCGGCCGGCTCGTCCGTCCCCGCAACCCAAATCCGGCGCATGGCAACCTCGGTGCGGCCGGTGGCTCCGCCTCCCCCAGCGGTGAGGGCGCTCAGCCGCTCTCGCGCCACCTTACTGGACTCCGGCTGATCGGCGTATTCGCGCACCACGCGCTCGTAGGCGGCGCGCGCCTCCTTCGCCTGCGCCTCGCCCAACTTTTCGTAGCACTGGCCCATCCGCAGCAGGGCGGTCGCGACCGTGGCGCGGCCGGCGCCGGGCTGCGCGGCGATCTTCTTGTACTGCTCGATCGCGCCCTCTAGATCCCCATCCACGATCTCCTTTTCGATGGCGGCCTTCAGCGCCACGTCCGCCCGATCCTGGCTTTGCGCAGCCGCGGCGGGGACAAAGGCCAGCCACAGCGCGGCAGCCGCGGTTGGTATCAGAATTCGCCTACAGTGTCTTTTCATGGAAACCTCCTGACGCCGCACTATAGCCAACCATCGTCGAGCCATCGCCAGGTGAGTGTCCAGATTGCGTCGAGTTTTCAAGCGTCGAAGCGATAGCCGATGCCCCGGACGCCGCGGATGAATTGCGGCTGGCCGGGCACCGGTTCGATCTT
>JAUYBU010000094.1 GCA_030693045.1 Bryobacterales bacterium
GATGCTGGCCGCCTGGCGCTGGTCCGCCAGTTTCAGGCAGGTCCGGTAGCAGGAGGCCAGCCGGCCGGGCTCACCGTGCTTTCCGTCGCGGTAAATCGGGCCGACGGCATGAAAGACATACGTGGCGGGCAGCCTCCCCGCGGTCGTCGCCACGGCGTCGCCGGCCGGGCAGCGTCCGATCCGGGCGCGAATTCCGTCGAGGTCCCGCATGATGGCCGGGCCGCCGGCGTGGTGAATCGCGCCATCCACGCCGCCGCCGCCGGCCAGCGCCGAGTTGGCGGCGTTGGCAATGGCATCCACGGCCACCCGCGTAATATCGCCTTGCATCAACCGCAACAGGCGTCCGTTCGAAAAACGATGTTCCATGCCGCTAATCCGGGGACGGAGTACTCATTCCCCATTTTCCACAGTGGCCCGGCCTTCAGGCCGTGGAAGAAAACGGGGAATGAGTACTCCGTCCCCGGTTTTCTTACTCCTTCTCGTAGACCTCGATCCAGGTCTGCTCCCCGTCGGGCGCTTTCAGTTGCAGCCGCCGGGTCAGCACTTTGCCATCCCTGGAAAGAGCCGTCCGGATGGTTTGCACGTACCTTCCGTCATCCGACTTGATCAAGACGGACAGGATGTTCGCATCCACCCGGGCGACCGTGATCTTTCCCGGGCCGGACCCCGTCTCGGCCGAGTATTCCTTGCCGTCTATGCGTTTGTCAAAGGCGATGGCGCGCGAGTCGCCATCGGCATCCACCACCGCGCCTGTGTACTTGAGGACCGGTTCGTTGTGCTCGATCGTCACCACGACGCTGACCGGCCTGCGGTGCTTTCCCCAGTTGGACTTTTGAACATTCAGGCGCCAGGTCCCGCTAAGGTTGCCGGCCGGAGCCGCCCAGGCCGCCAAAGAGAATGCCATCAAGCCCAGAACCGCTTTCCGTGCGTGTTTGGTCATGGAGCCCTCCCTCGTGCTCGCCAAGTCACGACCACAGCATAGCGCTTCGCCGCAGCCAAGGGAAGGTCAATCTTTGCCTGGAAGACTTCCTGTTTTGGGCGCAAAATGGCATTAGGAGGCCAACAGGATGGAGTTTGCAGTGAAGGTAAAAGGCTTCGGGAACGGCGAACTTATCCCGAGGCGCCACACTTGCGAGGGCGACGATCTTTCCCCGATGGTGGAGTGGTCGGGCGAACCGGAAGGGACCCAGAGTTTTGCGTTGATCATGGACGATCCCGACGCACCGGCAGGCACGTGGAATCACTGGCTACTGTGGGACGTCCCCACGCATGTGCGCTCGATAACGGAGGACTTCCGGCCCGGCGGCGTGGGCTCGAGCGGCAGGAATGATTTCGGACGGCAGGGCTACGGAGGCCCCTGTCCGCCGAAAGGTCACGGCGTGCACCGCTACAACTTTACGGTTTATGCCGTGGACCGGCCCGTGTTGGGGCTGCCCCCGGGAGCGAAGCGGAAGGAACTGGACCGCGCCCTGGCCGGGCGCGTGCTGGCACAGGCGCAATACATGGGCCGCTATGAGCGCCGCTGAGCCGCGGCGGCGCCATCCGCCCGTTCGAGAAACGATGCCCCACCTCGCTATAGTAGTGAGAGGATGCCCGAAGAAAAGAAAACGGCGCCGGCTCGCGCACTGGCGCTCTTCGACATAGACGGCACGCTGATCCGCCGGGCCGGCCCGCACCATCGCGAGGCCCTGGTGGACGCCGTGCGCGCGGTCACCGGCTTAAATTCGACGACGGATAACATCCCGCTCCACGGCATGCTCGATCGCGACATTCTCGCCATCATGCTGGGCCAGGCCGGGTTGAAACCGAACGCCGCCCGGCAGGCGCTGCCGGCCATTATCGAGCGGGCCCAGGCATTGTACGCGCGCCGTTGTCCGGACCTCCGCAACCGGGTTTGTCCCGGCGCGCGCATGGTACTGTGGCGCCTTTTCCGCCGGGGGATCCCGGCCGGGCTGGTCACCGGCAACCTGACGCGCATCGGCTGGAAGAAAATGGAACGCGCCGGTTTGAGGCCCTACCTTCGCTTCGGCGCATTCTCGGAGCTTGCCAAAGACCGTGCCGGCCTGGCCCGCATCGCCATTCTCGAGGCTCGCCGGCAGGGCTGGATAACGCGCGACGCCCGCGTGTCGCTGATCGGCGATCACCCCAACGACATTTTGGCGGCGCGCGCCAACGGTGCGCAATCGATTGCGGTGGCGACGGGTTTGTCGAGCGCCCAGGAACTGGCCGCGCACGCGCCGGACATGCTGCTGCCGGACCTCCGGTCGCTGCGTCTGGACGATCTGGCCGGATGCGGAGCGTGACGGAGATGGAAGCGCAGTCGTTTGCAGTGAAACGCGCCCAGGTGGAGTTCCACAACTTCGCCTCGCTCGGCGAACCTGAGCGCGCCATGCGGGTGTACGCCGAAGAGAACGTCCGCCGCGGCCAGATTATCCGCAATCACCTGGCCTTCCTCGGGGAACTGTCGCCGTTCCTGGAGATCGGTTCCAACGTCGGCCATACCAGTTACATGCTGGCCAACGAATTCGGCGCCGAGGGTTTCGCGCTGGACCTGTCGGCCGATTCGCTCCGCTACGGCGTGTCGCTGCAAGACGCCTGGGGCCTGTCGCGCGCGCCGGTTCGCGTGGCCGGCGACGCCGCCAACCTGCCCTTTGCCGACGGCTCGCTGCGGATGGTGTGCGCCTTCCAGATGCTCAGCCAGTTCATGAACATCGAGAGCGTCTTCCTGGAGGTGAAGCGCGTGCTGGCGCCCGGCGGCGTGTTCCTGTTCGCCGAAGAGCCGCTCAAGCGCCTGCTCACGCTGGGTCTGTACCGCTGCCCGTATTATGAAACCATGAAGCCCTGGGAGCGGAAGATGTACGACTGGGGCCTGCTCGGCTACCTGGTGCGCGATGTCATCGGGGCGCATCAGGAGGAGAGCTTCGGCATCCGCCAGAACCACTCGATGGGGCTCAAGGAGTGGCACGCTCTGATCTCGAAGCACTTCGTGGCGCGCGAATGCGAGGTCTTCGTGCGGGCACGGGGCTGGGGGCAAACGTTCGTGCGCGATGTGGCCGTCCGCCTGGACCCTTACCGCTCGACGTGGCGCGCCGCGCGCCTGTTGGGCGGGACCCTGGCGGCGGTGGTGAAAAAAGAGGGCGACGCGCCGGCGGCGTTTCCCGGGATGGATTCGTTCGAGCGGTTCCTGCGCTGTCCCGACTGTCACGGCGCGCTGGCCCGCGACGCGGCGGACTCGCTGGTTTGCGCCGGCTGCGGGTATCGCTCCCCCAACCAGGGCGGCGTCTTCAACCTGCTTCCGTCGGCCGAGAAAGCCGAACTTTATCCCGGCGACCGCGCCGACATCATCGACTTCAGCCTGCCCAGCCATTCCGAACGCCTGATCGATGGCTGGCACGACATCGAGGGCCCGTTCGGCAACAAATACCGCTGGATCGCGTGCGAGGCTTCGGCGCGCCTGAGCCGGGTGAAGCCCGGACCGCAGCGCCTGCGCGTTCGCGGGCATGCCCACGAGACTCCCTTCGAGTTGCGCCAGCCCGTGACCATCGAGATTTCGGCCAACGGCGAAACCGTCGGGAAATGGACGCCCGGCCGCCCGGGCCTGTTCGTGCTCGAAGCCGACCTGCCGGACGCTCCCGAATATCGCATCGACATTGCGGCGGCGCCCCTGTGGCGCGTGCCGAACGACGCCCGCGCGTTCACCGTCAACCTGAGCATGATCCGCCTGGTGCCGCGGGAGTAGCCGAGCCGTGGCGCCGCCGGAGGCCATCGACCTCGGAACCGAACCAGCGGCGATCGCGGCGGCGCCCAACCGCCCGGCGGTGTTTCTGGCGTGGGCGCGCGAAGGAGCGCCCTATCTGGGGCGCACGACACTGCTGCGGCGACGCCTGCTGCGGCTGCTTCGCGAGCCCAGCGGGCTGTCGCGCCGGCTGAGCCTGGCCGGTGTGGCCCAACGCATCGAGTACTGGCCCACCGCGTCGCGCCTGGAATCGTCGATCCTGTTCTATCGGCTGGCGCGCGAGCACTACCCGGAAACCTACCTCAAGCTGGCCAACCTGCGCCTGCCGCCGTATCTGCGCGTGACTTTGGCGAACCCGTTTCCGCGAACTCAGATCACTACCCGTCTGGGCGGCGCGAAGAGTTTTCACTACGGCCCGTTTCGCAGCCGCGCCGCCGCCGACGAATTCGAGAGCAAGTGCCTCGACCTGTTCCAGGTGCGGCATTGCCAGGAGGATCTCGTGCCCTCGCCCGAGCATCCCGGATGCATTTACGGCGAGATGAACATGTGCCTGCGTCCCTGCCAGACGGTGGTGGGCGTCGAAGAATACCGGAGCGAGGTTGGGCGGCTGACCGGGTTTCTCTCTTCCGGCGGCAAGTCCCTGCTGAGTACGATTGCGGCGGCGCGCGACCGCCTGAGCGAGGAACTGAATTTCGAAGAGGCCGCCAGCCAGCACAAGCGCCACGAGAAGGTTCAGCAGGTGTTGCGGCTGCGCGACGAACTGGCGAGTGACATCGACCGCCTGAATGGAGTCGCTGTGACGGGGTCGGTCGAGCCCGAGGCTGTCGAGTTGTGGTTTCTGGCGCGCGGCGTGTGGCTGGAGCCGCGGCGCTTCCCGCTCGCCGCGCCGGGCGCGGAGATCGTCTCGATGGATCGCCGCCTGCGCCAGATCGTCGAAGCGATGGAAGTGGGTAAAGCCACCGCGCGGGAACGCCAGGAGCATCTGGCGCTGCTGGCGCGCTGGTACTACTCTTCCTGGCGCGACGGCGAATGGCTCGCCTTCGACGATTTCAAGACCATCCCATACCGCAGGCTGGTAAACGCGATTCACCGCGCCGGAAAACCCGGGACAGTATCCTCAATCACCGATTGAAACCCGGGGCCGTAGGGGCCGGATATCATGGGCGTTAAAACGGATGTTTACCCCTGCCGGCAAGCCGCTCACAGGGGCTAATCCCTTGGCATCAAGGGAGTTGTCGTCGCGACGGCAGCGAGTGGCGCGTGACTACGCGAGTCTCCAGATGGGGTAGTACTTCGGGCATGCGAACCGAGGCCGCTTTGAGCAGGGCCGCCGAGGCAGGACGCGGCTCCGGGATCCTCAGGCAACTGCCGCCGCCCTCCACCTTGACCTCCATCGAGCACAGCGTGGCCAACTGCGCCAGCCCCTCTTCCACCGTCATGTTCAACTCCACCCACGCCCGGCTCAACTCGCGCCGGATCAGGTACGCCAGCATCACCACCAGCACGTGCCCGCGCGTATGCTCTTCGGTACGCACGTGAATGGGCCGCAGTTCCAAGTGTGCCGTTTTCGACGTGCGGAAGGCGATCTCGACTTCCGTCAGGTCCTTGTAGCGGTCATGCACCACCTGCTTGGAAGCAGCGGTCTCGGGCAGATCCGTTTTGAGCACGTAGCAGCCGTCCAGGCGCGC
>JAUYBU010000131.1 GCA_030693045.1 Bryobacterales bacterium
TTCGACGGCGCCAGCCTGGCCGGGCTGTTGAAAGACACGAAGGCCGCGATCCCGGATCGCATGCTGGTCGTGCAATACGGCCAGATTCTGAAGAAATGGGATTCCTGCACCATCTGGGGCAAGTGGCGGCTGGTCAGCGGCGGGGAACTCTACGACATCCACGCCGACCCGGGGCAGAAGAACGATGTGGCCGCGCAGAACGCCGGGGTGGTGAAGAAGATGCGCGACCACTACGAAGCGTGGTGGGGCCGCGTCGAGCCGGGACTGCGGGAGTTCCAGCCCCTCAGCATCGGCTCCGAACACGAGAATCCGGTGGCGCTGTCATCCTCGGACTGGCAGGAGGTTTATTGCGACAACGTCAACTCGATACTGAGCGGCGCGGGCGGCCCCCAAGGCGCTCCGTGGAGAGTGTTGGTGGAGCGGGACGGTGAGTACGAGATCTCGCTACGCCGCTGGCCCGCCGAAAGGGATCTGCCGCTGAACGCGCCTTGTCCGGAGAAGAAGATGACCGCCGGTGTGCTGCCGGCCGGCAAAGCCATGCCCATTGCCGGCGCCAAGCTCACCATGGCGGGCCAGGCGCTCGCGGCCAAGACCGCCGCCGCCGACAAAGCGGCCACCTTCCGCCTGAAGCTCAAGGGCGGCACGAAGACCGACCTCCACGCGTGGTTCCAGGACGCCGCCGGCAACGATGTCTGCGGCGCCTACTACGCCTACGTCCGCCGCCTGTAAAACCGGGGACGGAGTACTCTTTCCCCATTTAATTTCGCGAAACTAAATGGGGAAAGAGTACTGTCCCGGGTTTCCCGGACGGGGCTGCGGGCGCCTGCCCGTCTCAAGGAATTCCGAGGTTACGTAGCCTGTCCCCGGAATTCGGGCAGTTGTTAACTTGACTCCCCCTCCGCGCGGACCTAGAATTGAGGTAGTTCTCAGTATGCTCTGCTAGCGGTGATTGGCATGACCGTCAAACCACTTCTTTTGATTTACCCGGTCCTGTTCGTTTGGCCCGTAGACCTCGGCTTCGCGGCCGAGAAGAAAAAGGCCGCCGAACCCGCGCAGCGGGAAACCGTGGCTAAACCAATGAGCGAGAGGGAGCGGCGTCGGCGCGAGGACAAGCTCCGCAAGGAACTCGAGGGGCCCTACCGCAAGTGGCTGAACGAGGACGTCACCTACATCATTACCGACGAGGAGCGGCAGGCCTGGAAGCGGTTTAGCACGGACGAAGAGCGCGAGCAGTTCATCGAGCAGTTCTGGCTGCGCCGCGACCCGTCGCCCGACTCCGCCGAGAACGAGTACAAGGAAGAACACTACCGCCGCATCGCCTACACCAATGAGCGCTTCGCCTCCGGCATCCCCGGATGGAAAACCGACCGCGGCCGCATCTACATCACCTTCGGCCCGGCCGACGAAGTCGAATCGCACCCCTCCGGCGGAAGCTACGAGCGGCCCTACGAAGAGGGCGGCGGCACCACCTCCACCTACCCCTTCGAGAAGTGGCGTTACCGCTGGATCGAGGGGATCGGCACCGACATCATCATCGAGTTCGTGGACCCGACCATGACCGGCGAGTACCGCATGACCATGGACCCGTCGGAGAAGGACGCTCTGCTCATGGTCCCCAACGCCGGCCTGACGCTGATGGAGCAGATGGGGCTGGCGAACAAGTCCGACCGTTTCAACCGCACCGATGGAACCCGCCTGGGAACCGGCGACAGCCCGCTGCCCATGCGCATGAATCAGTTCGAGCGCCTGGAGCAGTTCGCCAAGCTCCAGAAGCCGCCGGCGGTTAAGTTCAAAGACCTCGAGGCCGCGGTCAACTCCACCATCAAGTTCAATCTGCTTCCGATGAAGGCGCGCGCCGACTTCATCCGGATGACCAACTCCACCATCCTGACCAACATCACGCTGCAGTACGACAAGAAGGATTTGCAGTTCCAGCAGAAGGAAGGCGTGGCCAAGGCCATCGTCAACATCTACGCGCGCATCACCTCGATGTCCCGCCGCGTGGTGAACGTCTTCGAGGACGTAGTCACGGTGGAGTGCCCCGCGGAACTGCTGGCGCAGGCGGCTAAGGGCGCGTCCATTTACCAGAAGTCGGTGCCGCTGGCGCCGGGGACCTACCGGCTGAACGTGGTCTCCAAGGATGTGGTCGGCGGCAACATGAACAACTACGAGACCGCGCTGCACGTTCCGCGCTACGACGAATCCAAGCTCGGAACCAGCAGTCTCATCCTGGCGGATTTGATCGAGAAGGTGCCCACCCGGAACATCGGCGCCGGCCAGTTCGTCATCGGGACATCCAAGGTTCGCCCCCGGCTGACCGACTCGTTCGCAAACGACGAGAAGATGGGCATCTACTTCCAGGTGTATAATTTCACTCCCGACGAGAAGACCCAGAAGCCCAACGGGATGATCGAGTACCAGGTTGTTAAGAACGGATCCAACGAGAAGATTTTCGAGTTCAGCGAGGACGTAGCAAACGTGGATGGCGCTTCGGCGCAGCAGGTGACGGTCGAGAAGGTCCTGCCGCTGAAGACCATGAATCCGGGGTCGTACACTCTGAAGCTGAAGGTGACCGACCGGAACAGCAAGCAGGTTCTGAACCAGACAACCACCTTCACGGTGACAGAAGGAGCGGTGCAGGCGGCTTTGCGCTAGCTGCGCCGCGCGAGCGGGTCATGCAGCACTGGAAAGCGATGATCGGCGCCACGATCGCGTGGGGCGTGGCGTGTTCAAGCGTCCCGGCGACGGCCGCATCGCCGCCCCGGCTCACCGGCAGCATCATCGGCTTCGTCAGCGACGCTTCCGGCGTGGCCCAGATGGGCGCCAGCGTCCTGCTTTACAACCGCTACGAGCGGCTGGTCCAGAAGGCGCTCACCAACGACCGCGGCGCTTTCGGCTTCGACGCGCTGACCCCGGACCTGTACTCGATTCGCGTCTCGCTGTCGAGTTTCCTGCCCGCCCTCAAGCAGAACATCCTGGTGCAGCCCGGGATGCGCAGTTTCCTTTCGATCAACCTGTCCGGCATTCTCAGTTCCATCGAATTGGTTTACATCGCTCCGGGCCAGGGCGCGATCATGACCGACGACTGGAAATGGGTGCTGCGCAGTTCGCTGGCAACGCGGCCGGTTCTGCGGCTGCTGCCGGGTATCGACTACAGCGACCCCTCGGCTCGCAACAGCGCCGCCCTATTCTCCGACACGCGCGGTATGCTGAAGCTGTCGGCCGGCGACGCCGGAACCGCCGGCGATTTCGGCCGCTCGCCCGATCTGGGCACCGCCTTCGCGCTGGCGACTTCGCTGTTCGGCGCCAACCGGGTCCAATTCAGCGGCAACGTGGGCTACGCCGCGATGTCCGGTTCGCCCAGCGCCGGCTTCTCCACCCGCTTCAGCCGCGGCCAGCCGGGCGGCCTCACCCCCGAGGTGCAGCTCACCATGAGGCAGGTCTTCCTGCCGGTCCGGGTGGGCGCCGGGTTGCTTGGCGGGCAGCAAAGCGCCCCGCCGCTGCGCACCATGTCGTTGAGCGTTCAGGATCACACCGATCTGGCCGAGGGCCTGGATCTGGACTACGGCGTCACCCTGGAGTCGGTCTCGTTTCTGGACCGGCTGAACTACCTGAGCCCGTACGCGAGACTCAACTACGCGATGGGGCGGGCCGGCGCGCTGCAGCTCGGTTACAGTTCCGGTGTTCCGCCGCCGAATCTGGCCGCGGGAGAGACCGGCGACGCCGACCTCCAAAGAGACCTGATGAGCCTGGCGCTGTTCCCCCGCGTCTCGCTCGAGGAAGGCCGCGTGCGCGTCCAGCGCACCGAAAATTTCGAGCTGGGCTACATGAAAGTGGTCGGCAGCCGCACCTTCAGCGCCGGCGTCTATCGCGAGTCGGTGGCCCACGCCGCGCTGCTCATCTCGGCGCCGGGCGGGCTCTTCGCCGGTTCCGGCGATCTGTTGCCGGACCTGTTCTCCAACAGCTCCATCTTCAGCATTGGCCGCTACCGCAGTCTCGGCTTTATGGGGTCGGTGACGCAGGCCCTGGGCGACTCGGCGAGCATGAGCCTGGCCTACGGCAACGGCGGCGTGCTGCGAACCGATGAGCGGCAGATGCGAAGCGCGGATCCGGACGAGCTGCGCTCGCTGGTCCGCACCAGCCGGCGTAGCTGGGTCGCGGCGCGCGTCGCGGGAACGGCGCCCGGAAGCGGAACCCGGTTTGTCACCAGCTACCTGTGGACCGACTACCGCGCGCTTACGCCCGGCCACCGCTACCTGACCCAGCGGATGAATCCCGAAACCGGCTGGAACGTTTACCTGCGCCAGCCAATCCGAAATTTCGCCGGCATGCCCGGCCGGCTGGAAGCGACCGCCGATCTGAGAAACCTGCTGGCCCAGGGCTACCTGCCGATTCGCACCGCCGACGGCCGCGACGTTTTTCTCATCCACTCCCCGCGCGCCGTCCGCGGCGGCCTCAGCTTCATCTTCTAGCCGGAATCCAGAATCCGGGGACACTCCGGGCTAATCTTACGCAACCTATCGCTTGGCCACGGGACACAGGCGTGTCCCCAACCCCGCCAACCCCGCCCCC
>JAUYBU010000200.1 GCA_030693045.1 Bryobacterales bacterium
TGCCGGTCGAGGTAGTAGCGGCTGGAGACGTTCTGCGTGGCCACGATGCCCGACAGGCACACCACCCACGGCCCGCTCTTGCGGATGCCCACCGGTACGCTCATGCGGTATGCGTACCGTTCGGCATCCTGTGGAATGGACCCGAGCGGCCCTTCGTGGTAGTAGAGCGCGTCCTGCGCCAGCCGGCCCAGATGCTCGAAGCCGCCGGAGCCGGGCTCGGAGAAGCCGGTCAGGAACTCGGCGTAACGGCGGCCATCGGGAAAATGCGAAAACCCGAATTGCCCCCACGGGCTGATGTAAGCGTGCCGCCGGCGGTCGTCGGTGAGCATGGCCGAGTTGCCGTCGGGATAGGTGAAGTACTTGTGGAAAGCGGTGGAGCGCTCCAGCGCGGCCAGCGCGGCGGGATCCTTGCTGTGCTCCCAATACAGCGCCACGCCCGCCACCGTGAGGAAGTCGTAGGCGGTGGTGGGGCCGTTGCGCGAGTGCTCGCCCCAGAAGCCGTCCGGGGATTGCTCCTCGGCCGCATAGCGGTGCATGATGCGGCCGCCCATCGCTTCCCACTCGCGGTTGCCGAAAACGCGGCCCGCCAGGTGCACCACCGCCGAGTACAACGCCGTGTGGTTCACCGAGACGCCGAAGGGCGAGGTGTAGGCGGGGCTGTCCTGCCGCTCGGCGGCCTGCCGGGCCAGTTCGCCGATGAGCTTCAGCAACTCGCTCCGCCAGCGCGCGCGGCGCGGCTCGCCCAGTTTCGCCTCAAGCACGCGATAGGCCTCCAGCCACATGTAAGTGTCGCGATGGTGGTCGGTGCGCTTGGTGTAAACGCCGGCCTCGCCTTCGGCGGCGAGCACGTCGCCGAGTTTGATAGCCAGCGCCAGCGTCGCGGCGTCGCCCGCGCGCGGGTTGTCCGGGTGCGCCTTGGCGTAAAGCACCGAGGCCACCATCAGCGCGCCGGGAATGTAGTGCGACTTCGGGCGCTGCTCCACCTTCAGTGCGGAAGCATCTATCCGCGCGATGCCGGCTTCCATCAGTTGGAAGTACCGGCCGGGCAGCGCCGCGCCCGAAGCGGCGAAGGCGCCGCACAACAGAATCGCCAGGGCGCGCACTAGAAAATCAACCTCGCGCTCATCTGGATGCTGCGGCCTCCCCCGCCGGAACTGATCACTCCGAACGTGGCCTGGTTGGACATATTGACGCCCGGGTTACCCCAGGTGACGGAGTTCGTGAAGTTGCTGGCTTCCAGCCGGATCTGGAGCTTGAAGCGCTCCCAGAGCTGCACGTCTTTGGAAAGCGAGGCATTGCGGCCCCAGGCGGACGGACCGCGGAAGTTGGACCGGTACGGCGGCTCCGGCGTGATGATGTACTGGTTGGCCAGCGCCTGGAAAGCGCTGGTATCGAAGTACGGGTTTAGCACCTTCTTGGTCGCCGGGTCGAGCTGGTCGCCCAGCCGCTTCGAGACGTCACCGCTGGTGGACGGGTTCCGCAACATGATGGGCCGGCCATTGGGTCCCGAGACGCTCAGCGGCGCTCCCGAACGGTAGTTGATGTAGCCCGAGAGCACCCACCCGTCAACAATGCGCGCCAGCGGTCCTCTCAGCGAGGAGCCGAGCGCCTTGCCCGGGCCGAACGGCAACTGGTAGACGAAAGCCAGCCGCAACTTGTGAGGACGGTCGCCGCTGGCGATGCCGCGCCACTGAGGCCGCTCGTTGATGAGGCTGGTGGTGTTGCTGGTGATGATCTTCGAAAAATTATAGGACAGGTTCACGTTCAACCCGTGGCTGTATCGCTTCTGCACTTTCAACTGCCCGGAATGGTAGATGGCCTGGCTCGCGTTCTTGTGTACAGTGAGGCTGGAGTACTGGGGGTACATGCCCCAGAGCCGGGACTGGGGGATGGTGGCGCCCTGTCCGAATGTGGACTGCGGACTGAAAATGCCCAGGAACGGATTCGGAATTGTATTGTTCTCCGCCGCGCCCAGCGCCAGGTAAGCGTCCGGTTTCTCGTTCAGGTTGAAGCTTCCGATTTGCTTCAGGGTGTGCATCCCCATGTAACCGGCCTCCACCACCACACGGCCCGGCACTTCGCGCTGCACACCGAACTGCCATTGTTCGTTGTAAGGGTTGAGGCGATTCTGGTCGCCAAACTCGAGCGAGCTTCCATAGAACTCGGCCAGGCCCAGAGAGTTGCCCCGCGCACTGATGAGGCCCGTCGGGAAGGGATTGGCCAGGGTGGTGTAAGGAGTGGCATTGCTGTCTATGCTCTGCACATACGGGGTGCTGGCGTTGAACACGCTGGCGGTCCCCAGAAAATCGTCGTTGTAAGTCGGGGAGGCGAAGAAGATGCCGAAGCCGCCGCGCAGCACGGTCTTGGAATTCAGGCTCCAGGCGAATCCGAAGCGCGGCCCGAAGTTGTTGGTGTCCCAATTGCCCTGTCCGCGGGGATTCTTGTCAGTTCCTGCGAACAGCACGCCGCCCCGAAGCTTCAGTCCCGGCACCGGCAACGGCGCGGCCGCGTTGTAGTCGAAGCCGTAGATGGAACGGTTGTATCGCTCGGTGTAGGACGTCTCCAGTTCGTAGCGCACCCCAAAGTTCAGAGTGAGGTTGCGCCGCACCTTCCATTCCTCCTGCACGAATAGTCCGGTGTAAGTGTTCTGATACGCAGTCGCGGCGTTGGCGCCCAGCGTGCCGGACGCAGGCACGCCCAGCAGCAGCGAGGCCAGCGCCGAACCCGAAGTGTTTCCCGAAGCGGTCTGCGAGTAGTTTTGCCGGGTAAAGGTGTTGTTGAAGGTAAACGTGCCGGGGCCGTTCGCTCCCGGGTCCAGGATGTTGTACCGGGGCAGCCGGAAGTCGCCGCCGAACTTCAGGGAATGGTTTCCCATCTGCTTGTAGACCGTGGCCAGCGCGGTGGAAGTGTAGAAACGATTGGGGCCCCTAGTAGAGCCCAACCGGGGAAAGGCCTCGCTGTCCAGGTTGAAGGTGGGCCAACCCTTGAAAAACTGGTTCTGCGCGATGATCGGCGCCAGGTTCAGCGACGCCGGGTCCAGTAACTCGCGCGGATTCGATTTCATCTGGTAGCGCATCGCCAGGCCGTAGCGGAACGACGCCACCCAGGTGGGGGAGAAAGTAACCGTGTGGTCGATCCCCAGGTTATCCATGAATCGGTCGTCCTGGCCCATGTCGCTGTTGCCGTCCTCCGGCCACGACATGATGCCCGGCATCATAACGTCGGATAGCTGGATGCGCACCAGGTGGCTGTAGCGCACGAAGAAGCGCTGCTTGTCGCTCACCACCTGGTCGAGGCGCGCGGTGTAGTTGCGCTGCTTGACGTCAATGATGCCGGCGCCAGCCCAGTTGTATCTTCCGAGCTGCAACGGCCCGGCCACGTTGGGCTGCGCGTATGCCTTCACGACGGCGGCGCCGGTCGGGTTCAGGCGCGCCGCCGGGATTCTGTTGTTCGGGAACTGCGTGCGGGTGGCGTTGGCGCCGGTGCCTACCGTGGTCCAGGGGTCGTAGATCTGGAGCAAGCCGGTCCCCAGCGAGTTCAGCGTCTGGGAAAAATCGCCGCCGCGCTCCACGTCCGTGGGGACGCGCGCCTGGCGGGACATGTCGCGCTTGTCGTCGTCGCGCTCGTAAGCCAGGCTGAAAAACGTGCGGTTCCGGCCGCGGTACAGCTTGGGCAGATACACCGGGCCGCTGACCATGAAACCGAACTGGTTATAGCTCACCGGAGGCTTGCCCAGGTTCAGGCGGTTGTTGCTCCAACTGTTGGCGTTCAGCGCGGCCCATCTCTTGAAGTCGTAAGCGGTGCCGTGCAGGTCATTGTTGCCGCCGCGCGTGGTGATGCTGATGGCGCCGCCGTTGGAGTGCCCGTAAGCCGCATCGAACATGGTGGTTTGGACTTTCATCTCATCCACCGAATACGCCGTGGGCACGTAGATGATGATGCCGCCGCTGCGCGCGATGGTGTTAGGCACACCGTCTACAATCACTTCGTTATTGCCGCTGGTACCGCCGCCGCCCGCGATGCTGATGCCCGATTGCCCGTTGCTGGTATAACTGCCGCCGGAGGCGTCCACCGCGGCGTCCAATAAAATGTTGTTCAGCACGTTGCGGGTCAGGCTGATGGGCACGTTCTCGATGTAGGCGCGC
>JAUYBU010000215.1 GCA_030693045.1 Bryobacterales bacterium
ATGAAAGGAAAACCAAAACCAAGACCATGAAGCTCGAGGCGGTCGCAGCGCCTCCCGTTGGTCGGCACCGACGCTTTGGCAACGGATCAAGTTCCGTCGGCGTCGTCCCCGTCACTCTCATCGCTACCCACACCAAACAGCGAAGGGGCGGCATTTCCCACAGAAGCGCGTCGAAGTGATCTACATCGTGTACAACTGCGTTATCATTACGGTAACCGTGTACTGCTTACTATGGGGAATGGCGGGAGCGGCCATGACAGTCACCTATCACGAGAAGCACGATCTTTTGTATATCTGCCTGGACGATCGCCCGAAGCAGGTGACCAACCTCCAGGTCGATGAAGACATCGTGTTCGACATCGACGAACAGGATCGCATCGTCGGCATCGAGATTCTCGACGCTTCCAAGCGAGTGGACCTGGATCAGTTCCTCACAGTCGATTACCGCAAGACCGCCTGACCTCGTTCCTCCGGCGCCGCCCGCCACGCCGGCTCCGCGCGCTCGACAACGCCGGCGAGCGCACGCTCGAGATGGCCGCGCGCCGCATGGGCCTGTCGGCCCGCGCCTCGGGCGCAGTTTCCCCGCGAGTGTTGAGATGGACTGGGCGGAACGCTCGCAAGCCATCGATTTCACGGTGTGACGCCGTCCTGTCCACGGACAAGTTTTCGCCGTGGTTACGTTTCAAGAGTCCGAGATCCCATATCCCGTCCTGTTGACAGGGGAGCGCTCCCGTGATACCAAGGTAGAGTTCCTGGGTTGTGCATCCCACG
This sequence comes from Bryobacterales bacterium, assembly GCA_030693045.1. GTDB lineage: Bacteria > Acidobacteriota > Terriglobia > Bryobacterales > Bryobacteraceae > JACQZT01. Next base: position 772 of record JAUYBU010000215.1, read on the forward strand.
TGAGGAGTTAAAGTAATGAACATGAGAAGGGGTCTTGGCTTCCTCTGTCTATGCCTGTGCCTGGTTCCGCCCGCATTCGCCCAATTGAGCACATCTACCATGATGGGGAGGGTGACGGATTCCAGCGGCGCTGTCATTCCAGGCGTTTCCGTAGCGGTGGTAAATACCGCCACGAACTTCAAGTATTCGGCGGAAACCAACGCCGAGGGAATGTTCCGCGTGCTCTCGCTCCTGCCGGGCAACTATAAGGTCACATTCGAGGCCGGCGGCTTCAAGCGCCTGGTGCGCGATACCGATATCCGCACCGGTGAGACGCTCCCGATCAACGCCACCCTCGAAGTCGGCGCGGTGACCGAATCCATCGAAGTATCGGGCCGGCAGCAATTGCTGGAGACGGAGACTTCCTCCACCGGCAGCGTGGTCGAGGGTCAGATGATCTACGACATGCCGATCTACCAGCGCTGGACGGCCTCGACCTTCCAGATGGTGCCCGGCATGCAACAGCAGGGCGGCGCCTGGGGCGGCAGCCTGGGCAGTTATCACGTTGCCGGCCAGCGCTCGAGCGCCATCGGGTTCTTCGAAGACGGTGTCATGGCGCAAGACCAACTGGACGGCACCAACCAGTTGAATCCCATCCTCAACACCATCGAAGAAGTGAAGGTGCTTTCGACGGCCCTGCCCGCCGAATATGGGCATTCGGCCGGCGGCGTCATCACGACGGTTAAGAAATCGGGGACCAACGAGTTCCACGGGATCGCATCGATGTTCGGTCGCGGCCGGCGCATGATGCACCGGCGGTTTGCCGACAAGTGCATGACGTCCCAACAGGACCTGGCCCAGGGATGCCGCGAACAGGGCGCCATTTTCTTCCAGCCCGACATCAACCTGAGCGGGCCCGTCTACATCCCCAAGCTCTACGACGGCAGGAACAAGACGTTCTTTTTCGTGGGCTGGCAGAGGCTGATCGAGAAGAAAGCTCTCCAGGGCGAAACGACGGTCCCGACCGCCGACATGAAGAACGGCATCTTCACCCTGGGCGGCAGGGGACAGCAGATCTATGATCCGTTTTCGACTACGCTGGCCAATGGCGCCTGGAGCCGGCAGCCGCTGGCGGGCAACACTGTCCCGCAGAGCATGATCGATCCTATCTCCCGAAAGATCATCCAGATCAATCCGTGGAAGGCCGAGAACCAGCCCGGGAACTTCAGCACCACCGGCCCGCTCTCCAACCTGTTGTATGACCAGCGGTCGAACGTGTTCTTCGACGACTGGTCCTATCGGTTCGATCACCAGTTCAACCAGTCCGTGAAGCTCTATGCGAGCTACTCGTCCAACGACCGGCGCGACCTTCCCCGTCCCACCCGAGTCGTTATGCCCGAATTCGACGCGGAGAACGGCGCCTGGGTGCCATCGCGGCGCGACAACTTGTCAGTGGGCAACACCTGGGTGTTCGGCCCAACCATTGTCAACGACGCCCGCTTCGGCTACTTCCGCTACCGCACGGAGCGCATCGCCGCCGGATCCGGGGACGACCTGGCCAAACAACTGGGAATCCCCAACGTGGGGAGTGAACTCCTGCCGGGGCTCGGGAACCAATACGGCGTGGGGGGGATGGCCGGTCCGAACGTGAACCTCGGTGAGACATTCTCCTTCCGCGACGACCTCGCGGTTGCGCGCGGATCCCATGCGTTCAAGATGGGCTATGAACTGCTCAAGTTCCGCCTGAACTCTACCCAGCAGAATCGACCGAGCGGCGACTTCTCGTTCAGTAGCATGGCCGCCGGCCTGCAAGCCAACGGGGCCGCGGCGCCCAACACCGGCATCGACTTCGCCGCCTTCCTGATGGGCGCGGTGAGGCAAGCCACGTTTGACAGCCAACTGGCGCGATGGGAGCCCCGCTCGTCGATTCACAGCTTCTACTTCCAGGACGACTGGAAGGCGCGGCCCAATCTGACGTTCAACCTCGGCGTCCGCTATTCGAACGAGAGCCCCTTCCACACCGTCAGCGGCCGCCAAACGAATTGGAGTCCGACTGCCATCGACGACATAACCGGCAAGAAGGGCGCTTTTATTCACCCGAGCGGAAACCTCTACGCGCGCGACAGCAACAACTTCCAGCCGCGCATCGGCGCCGCCTGGAACTTCCGCCACAAGTGGGTGTTCCGCGGCGGCTTTGCCGTCAACACCGTGGATATCAAGTACCCCAGCTCCCGGGAACACCTGGAGGAATACGTCGCCCAGGCCAACCTGGAAAGGGCGGCCGGCGATCCGCGGGTTTTGTTCCGCCTGAAAGACGGCCCGCCGGCCTTCAAGTACGCCACCCGGTCCGACGGAACGTCGCCGTACCTGGGCACGAATTTCAGCGGACGTGGCGCCGCCTGGGTCGACGGGAATCTGAGAAACCCGTACGTGCTGAACTGGAACGGCAGCCTCCAGTATGAATTGAACACCAGGGCGCTGATCGAGTTGAGCTACCAGGGATCGTCGGGCAATGGCCTGATCGAGAACTGGCTGTACAACGTTTTCCCGGTCACTTTTGGCGCGAACGATCCGGCGCTGCGCGACGCGGCCTTCGCCCGGACGCAGGACTACCTTCCTTTCTCGAATTTCGGCAACGTCCGCCTGCGTTCGAACGCGGGACACTCCAGCTACCACGCCGGCACCATCAAACTCGAGAGGCGCTTGTCTGGCGGCGTCACCTTCATGACCTTCTACACGTGGTCGAAGTCCCTCAACAGCCAGGACGGCGACAACTCCGGCAGCGGTGTCGATCCGGTTAGCAACCGCGCGCTCGAAAGGGCTCGGGCAAGCTGGGACCGGACCCACCGGTTCAACTTCACCGGGACCTGGGAATTGCCCTTCGGCAAGGGCAGGAAACGGATGAACTCCAACCGCGCGCTCGACCTGGTGTTCGGCGGCTGGGAGATCTCCGGCATCGAGACCCTGGAAAGCGGAAACCCGTTGAACTTCGGCTTCAGCAACAGCCCGAACAATTACTTCCCAACCTCGATCGCCGATCGCCGGCCCGACCTCGTCGGCAAGCCCGCCGTGCTCGACAACTGGAGGAATTTTGGCGGCGGGCGATTCAGCACCGCGACTATCAACCCGGTCCTCGGCAGCCTCGGCGACTTTGCCTATCCGGCCGCCTTCAGAGTAGGGACCGCGGGCCGGAACATCATCGACGGATTGCCGCTGGTCTGGACCACCGTGTCGGCACAGAAGAACTTCCGGATTACCGAGCGGCTGAAGGCCCAACTACGCTGGGACATGAACAATCCGTTCAAGACCTTCAACTTCAACGCGCCGAACACCACGGTGGATACCCGCAATCCCCAGAATTTCGGCAAGACCACGAGCGACCTGACCACCGCCTCCTGGGGCGGCCAGCCTCTGATGAACCTGACACTGGCCATCATGTGGTAGCTTGCGGCCTGAACCGGCGAACGCGCGGCGCCGCGCCTTCGCCATTCCCACAGCGGCTGTTATCCGCACGAGTGTTCCTGCGGCTCCTACGGCGACACCACTCGCGAGCGCCGCTCGACCGGCGGCGCCGGAACTGCCGTCGTGGGCTGGCGGCCCCGGGCGAGCGCCGCTCGACGGGGGCTCTTATTTGTGGTTACTGGCGTGCACTACTCCCTCCGGGCTGGGATTCCGGCATCGGCTTGGGCCGAATCGAGGAGTTCGGTTCCCTCCCGCGGCGTGAACGCCCCGACGGCCTCGAACATGACTTTCTTCTGGAACCGACCGTTCTTCCACAGGCGCCCCGAGAAAGGGCCCGCGACAGGTCCGGTCGACGTGCCCGCCGCACCGCAGCGCCACCTCCCAAGCACCAATAACTGGGCGATGGTCATGCTGTTTGGAACGATCGCGGTCCTGTACTTTGCCCGCGAAATTCTGGTTCCCCTGGCATTCGCTCTAATTCTGACGTTCATTTTGACCCCTGTGGTCGCGCTCCTGCAAAGATCGCGCATCGGCCGCGTATCGTCCGTCGCCGTGACCGTGCTGGCGGCCATGGCGGTGGCCGGTTGCGCCGCCTGGATCATCGCAATTCAGCTCGTCGACGTCGCCGAGAAGCTTCCCAAGTACCGTCAGAACATTCACGCCAAGATGGCAGCGCTTCGCATTCCCACCAAGGGGCCGATAGGCCTTGCGGCCAGTAACTTGAGGGAAACTGTGCGCGAACTTTCCAGTCCGGGGGAGCCCTCTCCGGACCCGGTTCCTCCGGTGCAGAATCGGCAGCGGACTGCGCCGAGCACCCCCAGGCTTGCTGTGCCAGTGCAGATCGTGCAACCGCCGGCAGCGGGATTGTACTACCTTCGCGATATGATCCAGCCCGTTCTGCGGCCGCTGGGACTGACTGGACTGGTCCTCATCTTCACGGTCTTCATGCTGGTCAAGGAATTCGACTTGAGACATCGTCTCTTCCGGCTGGCCGGACTCTCTCAGATCAACCTCATGATCCAAGCGCTCGACGACGCGGCGCAACGTGTCGCCGATACCTGTTGATGCAGGTCCTGGTCAATGCCGCCTTTGGATCTCTGTTCGGATTCGGTCTGTACTACATTGGCGTGCCCAATCCCGCGCTATGGGGAGTCGTCGCCGGCCTCCTGCGCATCGTGCCGTATCTCGGCACGATGGTTGCCGCCGCGCTGCCGATCGCACTCTCGCTGGCGGCTTTTGAAAGCTGGCTGCCGCCGCTGCTGGTGTTCCTGCTGTTTGCCGGCCTGGAACTGGTCATTGCCAACTTCGTCGAACCCTGGCTTTACGGGGTGCACACCGGAATCTCTTCGCTGGCGCTGCTGGTTGCGGCTATCTTTTGGACCGTTCTGTGGGGACCCGCCGGTCTCATCCTGTCTACGCCTCTCACCGTTTGCGTGGTTGTGCTGGGCCGCTACGTTCCTCAATTCTGTTTTCTTCATATCCTGCTGGGAGACGAAGAAGCTCTGGGGGCGGAAGCTCAGCTCTACCAGCGCTTACTGGCGATGGACCAGCCGGAGGTGTACGCTATTACCTGAATCCGGCGCATTCTCCCTCGCGAAACGTGGGCCAAGAGGCGAAGCGGCGGCCATCAGGAGCGATTTTGGTATCCTGAGCCTTACCTAATGTTTGGTGAGGTAAGGCTCAGGATGCGCAGATCGCCGCGAAATCTTAGAATCGCCTGTGATCATAGGGGTCTGACGCACTTCGGTGGCGTCTACTTCTTTCACGAATTTCTTCAACTGCTGCAACTGCGC
>JAUYBU010000249.1 GCA_030693045.1 Bryobacterales bacterium
GCGCGCCGTCGCCCGATTTCGCCGGGTCGAGCAGCGACACGAAAGCTTTCGGGCCGCTTACCGCGACCGCGGCGCCGCCGGTCTGCGGAAAGTCGGAAGAAAACGTGTAGCCCGCCAGCGCCACGCACCCGCCCATGAGCCTGATCACTGCCGGATGACCGCCTCCATCGCGGCGCTTTCCTCTTCCTTGTGCCTCGCCGCCAGAAGCCAATAGTGGTCGTTGCTCTTCCTGGCTCTACCCGGCCACGGTTCGGCGAGCCGTAGCGCGACTCTCGATCTCACAACTTTGTCTCGCGATTGACCGGCTTTGATATCTTGATCCGCCTCGAAGATTGGAAGCGGTCAACATCAATCTCTTTCGACAGGAGAAACTGCAAAAATGACTTCTCCTGGAATCGACATGTCTGGGCAATGCCAAGCAACACCAGATAGGCGACAGCGCCTCGCGGGTAGAACGTGCCGGAGATCTTCCTCTGCACCGCGAGATGCCGGATCGCCCGCTCAGCCGTATTGTTATTCCACGGAATCCCATCCTCGTCAAGGAACCGGAATAACGATTCCCGGTACCGCGCAAACCGCTTCTGGTACTTCTTCGTCACATCCAGCGCGTACTCCCTACCCTCAATCACCGTTACGTAGAAGCTGTCCACTTGCTTCTTGAATCTGCGGAGATGTTTCGCTTTCAGCCCCCATCGGTGGATGGCCTCAATAATGGGTACTATCAGATCTCTCACCGCTGAGACGAACTCCTGAAGTTCCTCATCAAACGGAAACTTCCATAGATCTTCATTTAAGTCCCGAATTAAATGAACCCAACATTTCTGTTGCCTGCACTCCAGCGCGTCATATCCGGCGTAAAAATCGGATACAAGCACTCCCTTATAGCCATCCAAAAGATCCCGCACGACCGTAGACTCACGTGTTTCAGTAAGTCGGAAGACAACGTTGCGACCGTCAGTGAATACCCAGACATAATGATCGACGCCTCGGATGTTCAGCCGCGTTTCATCGGCGTGGATAAACGGACTTTCCAGCAGGCGCTTCACGAGAATCGACTCGGTACGGCGGTAGTACGCGGCGAAGGACTTGATGAAGTTGATGATGCTTGCCTCGGACGCGGTCTCATGGAACAATTCCTCCATCGCCTGGTTGATTATCCGGTATGGCAGGCGAAGGATAATCCGCTGATAAACCGCCCAGGCGCGAAAGCCGTGCCCAAACGTTTGTCCGCCGAGCCTCTGAATCGAGGGTGGTTCATAATACCGTTTGCACCGAGGGCAGTAGCGCTTTTCGCCTGAATACTTGATCACCATCTTCCTGCACCCCGTCCTTGCAAAGTCGAGATCCACAATGACTTTCTCAGCACCTTTGTCCGATTTTTGAAGGCGCTCCCCGCTGTGCTTGGGGCAGTTTCTCTTCGAAGCGACTCGGATCACCGTACGGCGACCCACTGGAACGGTCCTCTGGTATGCCCGGTGGCCCTTTGGCGCTCCTGGCCCCTTCCCTTTTACCGCATCAGTTTCAGGCCGAAAGGAGATCCGGCCTTTCGGATAATTGAAACTGGCGTAGTCAAGTACGTGGTCAAGGGCCGCGTGCAGCACGCTCCCGAGGGCGGTGGCGTTCTGCTTTGGCTGGTCCACATAGTCAACGTTCAGCGCTGAATCGGCGTCGGTTCGCAGTCTCGCCAGCTCCTTTATCAGGATACCCAACGCCTGGCAATCCTCGGCGTTGTAGGAAATGAGCTTCTGCTTATATGCCTCTTCGCGTCCCGTCTCCCAGCGGTATCGCCAAACCAGGCTCTGTAACCCAGAAGCATCCGACTCCGCCCAGGAAGCGCCAAGAAAGTTGCCGAGCATTTTGAGGCTGTTTGAACGGACGGGGAAATAGACCTTGCCGTACACTTGGGAATTGAGGTTGACCAGTCGCTTGGTTATGCAGGTAACGTCCGGACCGAATCGCTTGGCGAGGGACTCAATCGCCCGGACCTCGTAGTTTCCATAATGATAGATGGCCGCATCGGGATATTCATTCGCCTTCTCGACAAACATGCGCCAGATCGAGTCTTCCTCCTCCATCGTGTCCGCCCAGAAGGAGTGATGCGTAATGGCCTGATGGTCGCTTATGAGAAGGCCAATGAGATAGAAGAACTGCTGATCTGGGACACCCTCTACATCCAGGAAGAGCTCAATGTCACTTCTCTGGATCTCCGGTATCGTTTGAATGTAGATCTTGCCGGTCCTGATGGCGAGCGCTTGTATTTCAAGCTCGAAGTGTGGGGGGCGGGCCGCAGCCCGCCGCCTTCTTCGCCGTGGTTTGAACAGAAAGGAAAGCTGCTTGACCGTGAAGATCCCTTTGTTGTGGTACCGCCGAATAGCCTTTGGGGTCATGCGATCCAACAGGCTAAGGTCATCAGATCCCTCCGCCTGTTGGCGACAGACGTTCTTGAATGAGCAGTATGGGCAGTGCTTGTTGAGGATAACTGGCGGCGGTTGCGTTGGAGGCTCACCACACCAACCCCTAATGTGTTCCAGGATGGAACTGACGGTTTTGTGCATAGGCCGAAGATTGACCCGGTGGCACTCGCCGTCAAGCGTTATAAGACATCCCGTAGCGGGAGACTTGCCGAAAAGCTGTTTGAGTGCATAGCCGACAACAGACATATTGAGCACCTGCTCTTTTTCCACGCGATAGGTCCCGACCACGATCATTGGCTCATACGCGATGGGGTCCCCGCGCTGACCAACGATCCTAAGGGCATCACAATACGCTGCAACATCCGCAGCTTCGAGGTTGGCTTCCGTGAGGACCTCGATGCCGGAGGATATGGCCCTGCCGTTGTATGAGCAGGTCGACGTGTTTGTCCGGCGGAGCGTGGCCAGATATGCTTCCCTGTTAGCGCTGGCACGCTCCTCGATCATGTACGCATACTCGTTCGCTGCGCCGCGATCTTCGGTGCAATGGAGAAGGAAGGCTTTGCGCGGACAGTGCGAATACGCGGTCACGACTTCGGCGCGAATGACCTTGGTGTGCATGGTCCTGGACATCTGACGCTGCCTCCAATCTTCCAGTGACGGTGGGGTACCGCGTTACGCAGCCGCCCCGGGCCGTAAGGTGCGATCTTCGAGAGTGTCCCCGAAATTGGATCGCACAACCACTTGATCAACTTTCACCACGGGCTCCTGACGTCAAATGCACATCCTAATCTCAGTGTGGCCGGTCGCAGTCTGTCCCGTCAAGGTTCAAGAAGAGCATGTGTTGCATCTACGGTTCTTCAGCTATTTGTGCGGTAGTGTTGAAAACTGCGTAAACGAGCTGGAATGTTTCAAGCAATACTCTGTCTTTTCAATATTCAACTACTCTGTCGGTTACAGATGCGTGACATCCGAAGAGTTCACAAAACTGCGATCTTTGGAACACTACCCGCAAAAGCGCCGCCCGTCAAGGATCGCACCGAACTGAAGTGACTGTCAGCGGTCCGGCGCAACTTCGACGACAAAGCTCTGTGCCGCTCCGCCCAGGGACAGCTTCTTCGATCCGTCGGTGACCGGAAAGTCGAGCGAGGTCGTGAAGCCGGAGACAAAGAGCCTTCCCGCCGCGTCGGCCGCCACGCCGGTGGCGGCGTCGATGAGAGTGCCGCCAAACAGCGCCGAGTACGCCAGCGCGCCGTCGCCCGATTTCGCCGGGTCGAGCAGCGACACGAAAGCTTTCGGGCCGCTTACCGCGACCGCGGCGCCGCCGGTCTGCGGAAAGTCGGAAGAAAACGTGTAGCCCGCCAGCGCCACGCGTCCGCCCGAAGCCAGCGTCATTCCATACAACACGTCGGCGCCGGCGCCGCCCAGATAGGTCGAGTAAGTAATCGCGCTCGCGGAGGAGAGCTTCGACAGGTCGAACCGTGTGAGGAAGACGTCGGCCCCTCCCGCGACGACGGTGCGGTAGGCGTTGGGCGAGACCGGGAAGTTCCGCGAGAGGGTGTAACCGGCGAGCCACAGCCCTCCCGCGTCATCCAATTTCACGGCCTCGGCCACGTCCAGGTCGTCGCCGCCAACGAAGGTTCCGTACACCAGGGAATCGAGCCCCGGCCGTTTAAGGTCCAGCTTGACCAGAAACGCGTCGACGCCGGACCCCTTTTGTCTCTGGAAGGCATCGTCGGTAACGGGGAAGTTGTCGGAGGCCGTGTATCCGGCCAGGTATACCTCACCGCCGGCCCCGGTCGCGATTGCCGTGATGACGTCTGTGCTGCTGCCGCCGAAGTAGGTTGCGAAGGCGAGCGGCGTCAAAGAGGCGGGCGTCACCTTGACCATGAACCCTTCATAGCCGCCCCGGTTGGCGGCCTGCGTCGCCGCGGCCAGCTTCAGGTTGGCGGAAATCGTGTAGCCGGCAAAGTAGATGGCGCCCGCCGAATCCACCGCCACACCGTAGGCGACGTCCGTCTCGGCGCCTCCGTAGAACTGGCTGTACCACAACGCTTCGAGTCCGGAGTCCGCCGGCCGGATCATGGCCACGAAAGCATCCGTCCCACCGCCAAAATCCGGCTGTAAAGGCGCGCCGCGGCGTGGGAAATCGCCCGAGGCGGTCGATCCCGCCAGGTAGACGAAACCGGCGTTATCCACCGCGATCACTTCGGCCTCGTCGTCGCCGGCGCCTCCCAGTTGGGTCCAATAAGCGAGGCTCAATCGGCCTGCCGCATCCGGCGTCAGCTTGGCGAGGAACGCATCCTTCTTGCCAGCGGGCTTGTCCTGATGCGGCGGATTCTGCCCCGCCGGCAGTTCGATCGTCGACGCGCTCGATCCGGTGATCCAGACGTTGCCCTGCCGGTCCACGGCGATGGCCCTGGCGATTTCATTCTGGTCTCCGCCCAGATAGCCGGCGTGCAGAACGGGATCGATCACCAGCGGCAGCGTGGAATCGTAGGAGGCCACTTCCAGCCTTACTTCATTGTTCTTGGCGATGACATAGCTTGCGTCAACCGCGACCCGGCCGCCAGCGGTTTCCTGATACGCGACCGGCCGATCCTGCCGCAGGCCATCGGCGAACCTCAGGTTGCCGCCGGCGTCCAGCCTGGCAGCGCCGGCGCCCTTGAAGGCAAGCCGGATTCGGCCGGTGTCGGCGCCCGGCGCCACGACCAGGTCGAATTCCAATTTCTCGCCGGCCAGATAGTAAACCACATCGATGCCAGGGTAGATCTGGCGGGCGCGCACCTTGTTGTAGTGCGGGATGCCGCGCTTCCACTGAAGCGGGTCGTTGCCGATGAAATAGGAACCGCGCGAACCGGTCGGCTCAACTCCTTCGACGGGGCCCAGCGGTCCGGCTCCGGCGAATGCGATATCGAGCGACTTCCGCCCGGTCCGGAATGTCGCGCCCGCCGCGCCGACAAACAGGGCGCCGGCGCCGTGACGAGAGAAGTACTTGACGGCCGGCGCAAATTGACCGGTGTTTGCCTCGAACCAGGCCGGCAGCGACGCCAGGGCCCGTTCCGCCTCGGAGCGGGGAACGGCAGTGGCCGGATTGGCGGCGCCGGCCGCGAACAGAAGCAAACCAGCCAGGAAACATCCGCGTACGGGGCCGGCGTAACGAGCTTTCAAGAGTGATTGTTCTTTCATCGCAAACATAAATAGGGCCAACTTAATCTGGACGGCTCGGGCGCTCCACGGGTTACTGGAGGTATTTCTTCAGGTCCGGGTTCAACTGTGCCTGGATTTCCGGGTCGCCGAGATTCTCGCGAGTCACCAGGCGTGCCGCCAATTGCCGGTCCTTCTCCACCGGCTTTCCGTCGAGCTTGTCCACCGCGGCGCGAACCGATTCGTAGCCGATCTTGAATGGGTGCTGGACCACCAGCGCATCGATCAAGCCGGTCTTCACATCTTCGATCAAGGTCGGGCTGGAGTCGAAGCCGACCATCTTCACCTTGTTCTTGCGCCCCTTGAGCGCCTGCGCGGCGCCCACCGAACCGGTCTCGTTGGAGGCGAACATGCCGTCGGCGTCCGGGTGCGCGGTGAGCATGTTCTCGGCCACCGCGAGCGACTTGGCGAAATCCGACATGCCGAAGCGCTTGTCGGCGATCCGAAGGCCGGGGAACTTTTCCTTCAGCACATCCTCGAAGCCCTGCTCGCGCGCGATGGTCGAGGCCGAACCGGGCTGGCAGGCCACCATCAGGACCTTGCCCTTGCCGTCCAAAATCGCGCCCATCCGTTCGGCGGCCATGCGGCCGGCGGCGTAGTTGTCGGTGGCCACCCGCGCCACATAGACGTCGGTGTCCACGCCGGTATCGAAGATGATCACCGGGATGCCCGCGCGCGTGGCGCGTTCGACCACCCCGACCATGGCTTTCTTGTCGATCGGGGAGACCGCGATCGCGTCGACGCGGCGATTGATCATCGCATCCATGATCTGCAACTGCCCCGCGTAGTCGGTTTCCGACGTCGGTGCGTTCCAGAAGATCTCGGCGCCGGTCTCGCGCGAGGCGGCCACGGCGCCGGCATGGATGGACTGCCAGAACATGTGCGCGCGCCCCTGGGCGATCACGCCGATCACCCGTTTCTTGTCGTGCCGGCAGCCGGCCATCAATGCGAGCAGGCCCAGGGCCAAACCGGCGGCGCGGACCAGGCGGAATCGAGTCGGGTTCATCCAATCCCAGGCTATCAGGTCTGGGCTCCGTTTCGCAGGCTGGTCGCGATTCGTGGCCGAGCCGCGACCGTCAGAAGCTGTAAAAGAATCCGGGGACACTCCGGGCTGGCTTCACGGAAACAACACTTTGAAGCGCCCACAGGCGTGTCCCCCAGGATTCTTTTACAGCTTCTCGGGGACCGGTCATAGGCGCCAAAACAAGCTCGGCTGGCGAACGAAATGGAATCTGAGGTTCTTGACGCCGGCTTGAACCGGGGCGCGCATCGAGAAGCCCCTTCTCCGACAATTGGGACCCTCACCTTCTCTCGTTGTGTCGAGCTTCCCACTTGTACGAATTGAAGGGCGTTATCCGTCCAGTTGACGTGACGGGCACTTCACGGAGGGAATCCTACCGGGGCTCAGTGGGTGCCTTCTGTCAGTGCCCGAGCCTCCAAGGTGACTCCGTGGGGGCAGCTGACGCCTTCATCTTCTCGGAGTTTTCTGAGAGCCTCGCTGACAGACTTGCCTTGGAGTCTAATCCCGTTGGTGCGGTAGGAGCATCGGCGCAACAGACCGTCGGCACTCACGTGCGCGTAGTTCTCGGGAGTGTCGAGGAGTGGGAACGGTCCACTCAAATATGGAACCGCCTCGGCAGTGACACGCAACGAGAAATCAAATCGGTGGTTTCCGATCCAATCGTCAAGCGTTGTCCATTCGCTGGTGGTCAGCGTGAATCTTGCTCCGTGGACCTACGGCAGCAGTAGCCAATCAACCGTACGCGCTCGCGCGATGATCTCGGCAAGTTGATCGAGCATCGGCAAGGTGGTGCTGTTGACGACGGTATTAACGCCAATCGGAAACCGGGTCCCAACCTGAGCGATTCTTTCGATGAGCCGTCGTAGAGGCTTACCGCGAATCATTGAATACTGAGGCTCGGGCGCATCAATCGAAACGCGAACGACCGACACGTTCCCTTCAAGCTGCCGAATCAGTCCCTCAGTCAAGTTATGCCCATGGGTCGTGATAGAGATGCCAACGTCGCATTCGGACCAAATCCGCCTGCAAAGCTCTCCTAGTCCACGGTAGAGCGTCGGTTCACCGCCACCAAAGGCCACTTCAAGCGTGCCGATTGAGGCGAACTGTTTGCACCAATCAAGAACCACCTCAGGCGAGAGCCGGTGGCCAGATTTCGGGGTGTAGCAAAAGTCGCACGCAAGATCGCAGACACTCGTGAGGGCGATGCTGACGAGTTCCGGTCCGGCGTCGCGGTCGCCTGCTGCCACCGGACACTCGTCAACTAGGACATGGAGGCCAGTCCTTCTATCGTAAAAATGCAGTCCGCGAGCTTCGCGGCGGAGCTTCACGGTCCCGTTTGCCCCGTAACCTTGATCTCTGTTGAATCCTTAAGGAGCATCAGTTTGATGATGCCGCCGATTTGTGCTGATCGGATGCGGGAAATGGTAACGGTGGTGCCGCTCCTCTCCACGTCGCATCCGTTATCAATGGCCATGTCGAATTCGAATTGGTTGGGCCCAAGATATTCTATCCCGCCCAGTCGGCTCTTCCAAGCTGAAAGGAAGGCGGCCACGTCGGGATACCGCTCCTCCCACGCAGCGTTTACGAAGTCCTCAACGACCTCTTTCGCAAACGTGGCATCGCCAATGTTCGCGAATTCTCCCACAATTGTGAGCTGCGCTGAGTGCCCAGAGCCATAGCTCTTCCAGATCTTCATACGACTCCTTTTGCCGCACATCGTTGTACGTTCAAGGCGGCAGCAATAGTTGATTTTAGTACTTCGGCGTCGTCTTCGGTGATCGCGATCAATATGGAGTCCCGGGTAGCTCGATCAGGTCCTTTGGTACCTCCACTCCCCTCTGCGCCAGAACTTCGCCCGTGACACGCCGGTTCCGGCAGTTGCCAAGCACAGATTCTAACCACATGGCCGTATCGCCACACCCGACACGTGCGGGGCGGCTCACACTTCCCGCGGGATGACCTGCTGGGACCGTATCAACGATCTGGGCGCATCTTGATCTGGCTAGAGTTCCTGGGAAACCTTAGCCTAAGCCCATGCAGGGAGTGGTTCCTACCCCCGCGCGCCGGCGGCCGGAATCCGGCGCAGCAGGTCGTCGAGTTCGGCGCGGCTCTCGATGCCGATGGTGAAGCAATCGACCGCATCCTGCGCCAGAACGAACCGCAGGCATTCGTCCACGCGTTCGCGCAGCCGGCCCGCGCCCAGGATTTTCATCCCCATGACGCCCTTGCCCGCCGCCTTCATCTCCCTCAGCACGCCCAGGACGGTTTCGGGGCCGGCGTCCATGGCCACGCCGGCCGGATTGATGCGCGCCAGTTGCACCTCGACCCAGGGCGTGCGCGCCGCGGTTCTCAGCGCTTGGATGGTGTGGCAACTCACGCCGTGCGCGCGCACGATGCCTTTCTGGCGCGCCTGCCCCAGGACGTCCATCGCGCCCTGGTTGCGTCGCGGCCAGTCGGCGTCCTCCATGCAGTGCAGAAGCACGATGTCGAGATAATCCGTGCCGAGTTCCGTGCGGAAGCGGTCCAGGTCGGCCCGCATTTCCTTTTCGGTCGAGGCGCGGGTTTTCGTGAGGATCGCCACCTTCTCGCGCGGGACGCCCTTGAGCGCCTCTTTGACGTGCGGGTGCGAGCCGTACTGGTCGGCCGAATCCCAGAAGGTAACGCCCTGGTCGTAGCCGGCGCGAAACAGGCCGGCCAGGCCGCGCAATCCCAGCTTGCGGGTCTGATTCGAACTCCCGCCCACGCCGTGGGTGCCGCTGCCCATGGCCAGCCGGCTCACTTCGATGTTGGCCGGGCCGAGCTTGACGCGATCCCGCGCCGTCTTCTTTGCGCCGGGGTAGGGGAACGCATCCAGAGCCGCGGCGCCGCCGGCAGCCAGGAAGTTGCGCCGGTTCATAGGTCCTCCTTACTTATCGGTTCCCGGCCACCAGCCGCGCGCGCGCGGCGAAGTAGCTGCGTACCGCGGTCTCCAGCGGCGGCATGGGCGCCAGGCCGAGGCGCTCGATCTTGGCGTTGGAGAGCGCCGAGTACTTGGGCCGGCGCGCGGCCGTGCGGTATTCGCGTTCATTGGTCGGCCGCAGTTCCGGCTTCAGGCCGGCCACTTCGAAAATCATGCGCGCGAAATCGAACCAGGAGATTGCCGCGCCGCCGCCAATATGGAATAGGCCGGTCTGGTTGCGCTCGACCAGGTCGGCCGTGCCCGCCGCCAGCAGGGGAGCGTAGGTCGGCGAGGCGACGTGGTCTTCGACTACCCGGATTCCTCCGCCAGGCGCCAGGCGCAGCATCAGTTCGATGAAGTTGCCGCGCGGGGTATTCAGCGCCCCGGGACCGAAAACGCCCGAGGTCCGCACGATCAGGAGCCGATCCAAATAGGCCTGGGCATACAGCTCG
>JAUYBU010000251.1 GCA_030693045.1 Bryobacterales bacterium
CAGGGACCCCCGATTGGTCACGACCCAACGGAGCCGGACCGAACGCTGACGAAGAAGCGATTGAGACTCCATTGTCGGCCAGGTATGTCGCTATCTCTTCCAGGAGCCGGACCGAACGCTGACGAAGAAGCGATTGAGACGCCGCCGCTCCACCGAACAGCCAGGCGAGAAATCCGAGCCGGACCGAACGCTGACGAAGAAGCGATTGAGACTCTTTCCCGCCGTTCAGCCAGTACACGGGGCCATATGAGCCGGACCGAACGCTGACGAAGAAGCGATTGAGACCACGTCGGGCAGGGCTTGTACGGGGCGAGAGCGGCGTGAGCCGGACCGAACGCTGACGAAGAAGCGATTGAGACTTCACTTCATCTCCACTACAGGTCTTCCCTTGTAGAAGGAGCCGGACCGAACGCTGACGAAGAAGCGATTGAGACCTTCAATGCGTTGTCACGAACTGCCCGTCCCTGGTCTTGAGCCGGACCGAACGCTGACGAAGAAGCGATTGAGACAGGCCGAAGTCGGCGCCACCCGGATTGAAGGACACTGAGCCGGACCGAACGCTGACGAAGAAGCGATTGAGACTTACGCCCAATAACCACGACTGCGTCGGCCGGCAACGGGAGCCGGACCGAACGCTGACGAAGAAGCGATTGAGACTTCGGACCGTTTGCGTTTGTAGTAAAATGTAATAATGATCGTGCTGGACGCATCCACGGCGATTCTGCTGGCCAAGGCGGAGCTGCTGGATGCGTTCGTTGAGGCCGTCAGACAGCCGGTGGTGATGCCCAAGGAAGTCGAGCGGGAATGCTACGGCCGTCCCGAGACATTGTATCCGCACCTGATTGCAAGGGCCATTACGGAGAAGCGGATCGCGGTGCGAGCAGTCCGGCAACAGAAGCAGTACCAGAAGCTTCGGTGCGACTTCCCGCTGGGGCGCGGCGAGACAGAGGCCGTCACCCTGGCGCTGGCCTCCGAGGGTGCCCTGGTCGCGACCGATGACCGGCAGGCGATCAACGCCTGCAAGTTGCTCAAAATCTCGTTCATCACGGCGTTGACCGTGCTGGTGCGCATGCGGGAGAAAGGGCTGCTCAGCAATGAAGAGGCCAAGAGCAAGATCGAGATGCTGGCGCGGTACGGGCGCTATAAGGAGCGCACGATCGATGCGGCCAGACTGCAGCTCGAGGGGGAATAGTATGGCGAAGACCATGAGCGTGCGGATGGACGAAAAGAACTACGAATTCCTGCGGGGGCTCTCGAAGGACGAAAAGACGGACTTGTCGCAGTCCGTGCGAGAACTCGTCTACAAGGGGCGGATCATGCTGGCGGTGGAGCGATACCGGGATCGACGAGCTTCCTTGGGCAAGGCGGCCGAGTTGGCCGGCCTGCCGGTGGGCCGCATGATCGAGATCCTTGCCGAGTACGGTGTGGAGAGCAACCTCGAGCACGAGGACTACCTCAAGGGCCTGCAAAACCTCAGGAATGCATGGTGATGGCTCCGGCCGGGGACTCGGCTTGCCGAACAAGCCCGCGAAGCACCCGGTTACACCGCTGTGCATAGTGGCTTCTTCAGCCGCACCGAACGATCACGCGCGCCCCGTCTAAATGATTCCTTTCTTATCAACACCATAGCGAAGTACTTCCCGATTCCCGGTTCATACGCCCGCTACAATAGGGTCGTAGACGTACCTCATGCGAGCTCCCGCTCAACAAACCGCAGCCGGCGCCAACCGAGACAGCCCCGCCACGAATGCGCTCTCTCTCCACCTGCTCGCCAGACTGCGGCGCGCCCTCGCCCGCATCCGGCTCTCGGTCGCGTCGGACCACAAAAAGATTTCGCTCAAACCGCCCCCTCGAACCGCCCTCGATCAAGCCGTCATCCGCGCCGGAGCCTTATTCCATGCGCCTCCGGCCACACATCCGAGTCCCACGGGCTGCGGCCGGCGGCATCCCAGGAAGGACCCAGGAAGAACCCAAGAAGGACCCAAGAAGAACCCAGGAAGAACCCAGGAAGAACCCAAGAAGAACCCACCAGAACCCGCCATCCCGCGCATCCGCCACAGGTGATTGGAGAGGCCGTCCGCAGAGTGTCCCAATCCCTCAAAAACTCTCATCCCGAGGTGTCCTGGCCGCGGATCGCCGCGCTATCGTTTATCCCCGTGGCCGTTCACACCCCCATACGCCTCTATTTCCCTTACTATCAACACCCCCGCCAAGAATCGCCGGAATCGAGGGGTAAACTATGAACGGGAGCCATATGACAGCGCCATCTCGCCATTCCGCGCCTCGCGCCAGCGCCGCGCCCTCCCCCACTCTCCCCCTCCAAAAAGAAAAGTGTCAATTCGAACCCGAGAATACCCTTTCTTTTCATCAAAACCGCCCGAAAACCAACCCGAGACTCCGCCCACTGGCCCCCGAACCCGCATTGCTACAATGTAAGGGTCAACACTCACTCTGGGCTCCGTCAATGAAAGGACTCTCCACTCAATGGATACTTCCGTGAACACACCGCGCGAACTGCTGCGAACACTGCCCGGCGACGACGTGCGCCAGATCCTCTGGCGCTTCGCCGACCGCTTCGACCTCCAAATGGTGGTGCAGTCGACGCGCGCCGTGGCCCGCGGGCCGGTGGCGCGCCTGGTCGCCGCCGGCGCTCGCAACAGCCACGAGTGGACCCCCGAAAAGAACCGCCTGCTCAAGGCTTTCGACGAAGCCGGCATCACCAGCGTCTTCATGGACCCGCACCAGGGCGGCTACATCGAGGGGCCCAAGAACCTGGCCCTGGCGCTGGTGGCCTTCGAGCTGGCCTGGGTGGACGCCGGCGCGGCCACCGGAAGCCTGGCCGGATGCCTGGCCCTGTCGCCCATTCACGAGCGCGGCACTCAGCAGCAGCGCGATTACTACATGGCCAAGTGCGTCCCCGCGCAGCCGGGCGAAGATCGCCAGCCCTGGCGCGGCGCATTCGCCCTCACCGAGCCCATCCCCTACGTCGGCGTCGAGACCGGCCTGCTCGGCGGCAAGGTCCGCGTCGTCGAGTGGGAACCCGGCCAGGAGCCCATCCTGCAGGTGGATAAACGCGGGCGCTTCATCACCAACATGGGCTTCGCCAACTTCGTCACCGCCGCCGTCGATTCCGCCGACCCGCGCATCAAGGGAACCATGATGGTCATCCTCGAGGAGTCGGACCCCGGCACCTACGACCGCGGCACGCCCACCAGGAAACTGGTGCACCAGCTTTCCTCCACCAACGATCCGGTTCTCAGCCTCCGCGTTCCGGCCAGCCGCATCATCGGCGGCTACGCCGTCAAGGATGGCGTCATCGTTCCGCGCTACAGCCACGGCGAAATCATCGAGGCCGTGTTCCGCCGCACCCGCGTCACCGTGGGCCTGATGACGTCGGCGAAACTGCTCTCGGCCGTCGAGCCCATCCTGCGCTACCAGCGCACCCGGTTCCGCGGCGGCGAAACGGTCGCCCCGGGCACGCCGCGCTACGAACTTGGGTTGCAGCAGCGCGAAGACGTGCTGCACCGGCTGATCGACGTCTGGGCCACCGGCGAGGCCAGCGCCTCGCTGGGCTTCGCCGCCGCGCGGCTGTTCGACGAACTCGATCCAATCGAGCGGCGCAAGGACGAAATCTTCGCCGAGCAGAGTGTGGGCGGCGGCTCGGCGCAGTTCAAGGCGCTGCGCCGGTTGCAGAAGGACGCCCTCGACTGTGTGCATCAGTCGGTCGAGCCCGAGAACCCGCTGGTGAAGTACGTGCTCCTGGATTCCCTGGCCAACGTCTTGTGCCCGGCCACCAAGCTCTGGAATACCGGTCACGGCGCGACCATGATGCGCGAGGCGGTCAGCCTGATGGGCGGCTACGGCATTACCGAGGACTGTCCGGGCTTCCTGGGCCACAAGTGGATGGACGCGCAGCTTGAAGCCACCTACGAAGGGCCGGAAGCCGTTCAGCGCCGCCAGCTCTCGGTCACCATGACCAACGATGTGTTCCTGGCCCAGTTCGACCAGTGGGTGGCCCAGATGCGTGAGATCGCCGTGCGCCGGCCCGGCACCGGCGCCTGCACGCTGGCCTCGGCCATGCAGTTGTGGTTGTGGACCCTGACCTATCTTCAGCACGCCACCGACGCCCACGGCGTCAGGCTCTACCAGAGCGCCCGGCAGGGCGTGTCGTTCGCGCTGGCCGACGCGCTGTGCTTCCTGCTCGCCTCCCGCTGCCAAATATTGGATGTTCTGGAACTCGAGGAACAGGGACCCGCCAACCCGGCGCTGGCCGAGGGCCTCGCGGGCCTGGTCGAATTCTGCACCGACCTGTGCCATGTGCAGGCGGCGCGCGCCGCCGGTGAAGCCGGCCGCATTTGCGCCGAGCTGGTCTTCGGCTATCGCGGCCATCCCGCCTGGGACGGCGAGGGGAGCAATTCCTGCTACCAGGCGCAAGAGTTGGTCGCGCTGGAGAGCGTCATGCCGGGGTTGGCCAGCGTGGCGCGCGAGGTCGTCGAAGCCGACGGCTCGCATCCATCCAAAGCCGGCCCTTGCGCCGGGCACGACGGAATGGAGCAGTTCGTGCGCCTGCGCTCGAAGCTCGATGGTTGCCTGACCGGCGCGATGCTGGCCAAGGACCGCGCGGCGGAATCCCTAACCAAGGTCATGATCCCCGAGGCGCTGGACTATCCCGCATGAGCCAACGCGAAACCATGGACGTGGACATCGTCTGCGTCGGCTTTGGGCCCGCCACCGGCGGCTTCCTCACCACCCTTGTGGCGCAGGCTTCAGCCTGTGATCTCACCCCGCCCCAAATCCTCTGCTACGAGCGCGCCGACGACATCGGCTTCGGCGTCTCCGGCGTGGTGACGCGCGCGCGCGCCATCCGCGCCTCGTTCCCGGAACTGAACCCGGCCGAGATCCCGATGGCCGCCGAGGTCCGCCAGGAGAAGGTCCTCTACCTGCTCGACCCCATCGGCGCCAGCCGCCGCTCGCTGGCCCTGCGCGCCGCCGACAAGCTGATCCGCGCGTTCCGCTTCGCGCTCCCGGTCGCCGACCACGCGCTCGAATTGCCCTTTACGCCCGCGTTCCTGCACAAACAGGGCGGGCTGGTTCTCTCCATCGGCCAATTCAACCAGTGGGTCGGCCAGCAGTTGATGGCTTCCGGCGTCGCGCAGATCTGGCCGGGAACGCCGGTCGCCTCGGCGCTGATTGAGAACGATCGGGTCGCCGGCGTACGCCTGGCGGATCAGGGCGTCGATCGCCAGGGCCATCCGGAACCCGGCTACCTGCCCGGCATGGACATTCGCGCGGCCCTGACCGTCGTCGGCGACGGGCCGTTTGGCGCCGTCGGCCGCCAACTCAATCAACACTTCGGCATGCCGGACGGAAATGCGCAGCGCGAGTGGGCCATCGGCATGAAGATGGTCGTCGACTTGCCCGAAAGTTGCGAATTGGAAGCCGGCACGGTGCTGCATACTTTCGGCTATCCCGAGCCCGAGATTTTCGGGTTCCTGTACGTGCATCCGGACCGCGTCGCGAGCGTCGGCATTTTCGTGCCGTCGTGGATGGACAGCCCGGTCCGCACCGCCTGGCGCTATCTTCAGCACTACATCCAGCACCCATATTTATGGCGGCATCTCAAGGACGCGACGCTGCGCAGTTGGGGCGCCAAGTCGCTTCAGGAATCCGGGCGTCTCGGCGAGCCGCGCCTGGCGGGCAACGGCTACGCGCGCATCGGCGAGGGTTCGGGCTCCACCAACGTGCTCACCGGTTCGGGAGTCGACGAAGCCTGGGCCACCGGCGCGCAACTGGGCGAGGCGGTGCTGGAGCTGCTCAGGGCAGGGAAGCCGTTCACCAAGGAGAACCTCGAGGCGACCTACGTGCGCCGCCGCCGCGCAAGCTGGATCGAGCGCGAGGGGCGCGTGGCCGAACGCGCTCGCGACGGCTTCCATCACGGCGTGGTCACCGGGCTCATCGGCATGGGCCTGGCCGGGCTTACCGGCGGCCGCCTGTGGGCGCCGGGCGAGCACGTGCCGCACTACCAGCGAATCCCCAGCGTTCAGGAATACTACAAGTCGAAAATCCCGGCCCCGGAAATCGCGCGCATCCGGGAAGAGTGCGCCGCCAAGGGCCTCTCGCTTCACGATGCGCTGATGGAACGCGTGGGTTGGCCTGCCATCCAATACGATGGCAAGCTTCTAGTCACCCAGCAGGACGCGCTGCTGATGGGCGGCAAAGTGCAAGCGCCGGCGGGCTACGCCGACCACGTCGCGTTTCTGTACCCGTCGCTGTGCGAGAGTTGCGGCACCCGGATCTGCGTCGAGGTCTGCTCGGGGCAGGCCATCGCGCCGGGACCCGCGGGCGTCGTCCCCGCGTTCGACCGCGAAAAGTGCGTCCACTGCGGCGCCTGCCTGTGGAACTGTTCCCAGCCGCTTGCCGAAGACCCCGAGCGCACCAACATCGACCTCCGCGCCGGCGCCGGCGGCCTGCACTCCGGAGAGAACTGAGAGGCCGCCATCCGTGTCCATCCGTGGCCAGTACTTGATCATGGTGGTGTGTGAAGCGCGATCTTCATCCACGCGTGCGCCGTCCGCGGCATCGCCGGCCAGGTCCTTCTCCTCCGCCGGATCGGCCCGCAAATCGAAGAGCAGCTGCTTCTCCACCGCCCGCCGCGTCGTCAGCGCCTCCGGACGCCCGTCGTTCCAACTCGAGAACGCAACCTCGCGTTTCGACTTGCCGCTCTCCAGCTCCCGCCGCAGGCTGGTGCCGCTCACAATCATCGGCACGCGGATCGACTCGTCCCAGCACTCCACCTTGCCCTGCAGCTTCCGGGTGCCGCACAGATATCCGTTGTCGCCCAGAAACACCAGCAGCGTGTTGTCCCAAAGCCCCGCTTTCTCCAGCGCGCCGGTGAGGCGTCCCACCGCATCGTCCAGATGCGTGATCACCGCATAGTAGGTCTCCCAATTGAACGCGCTGCCGCCCTTGGGGTGCGCGGGCGGCGCAAGCTCGGCCCCGCGTCCCCGGTAGGCCGTCCTGTACTTGTCATCGACCGACCACGGCGTGTGCGGAGCCGTGTACGCCAGCCACAACAGGAACGGCTGCTTCGCCCCGCGGACGCTGTCAATGGCCGCATCGGTGAACAGATCCGTGATGTGCCCCGGCACTTTCCCGTCTTTCCCGTCCAGCCCGCGCCGCAGCATCGGATCGCGATACGGTCCCGCCCCGGGCTGCAGCCACAAGGGCGCATTCGCGAATCCGCAGCGCCGCGGGCTCGGCGTGATGTGCCACTTGCCCACCAGCGTGGTCTCGTATCCGGACTGCCGCATCTGCTCGACAATCGTCGGCCCGATGGGCTTGGGAAAGTCGATGTGGAGGTTGCAGTCCAGTCCCGTCTGATACGACTCGCGGCCGCTCAGCAGTATGCCCCGGCTGGGCGCGCATTGCGGCGTCGAGATCAGCGCGTTATTGAACAGCACGCCCCGCGACGCCATCCGGTCCAGGTTCGGCGTCCGGATATGCGGATTGCCCGCCGCCCCCAGGCACTGGAAGTGGTGGTCGTCGGAGATGAGAAACACGATGTTCGGCTTCTTACCCCCGGCGCCCGCCGCCAAAGGACTCGCCGCCGAAGCCAGCCATTGCCGCCGCGTCAAAGTCGCCTTGGTCACGGTGGCGTTCATGGTGGTCTTCACGGCGCGCTATGAAGCGCGATCTTCATCCACGCGTGCGCCGTCCGCAGCTTCCCTTCGCGCCGGTAGGAAGCGGTCCAGTGCGCGTAGCTGATGCGATTGTAGTCGCAAGTGAGATTGATGCGCTCCGGCGCACGCACCTGGTAGCACATCTCGGTTCCCTGGCCGGCCTGGAGTTGTTCGGGCGTGGATGGCGATTGCGTCACGGTGAAATCCAGCCGCGGCTGGAAGGACATGCGGAGATTGGCTGCGGGCGTGGCGCCCAGGTTGCGCACCGATACGCACACCGCCGCCTGGCCGCCGGGAGCCAGGCGCAACTCCCCCTCCTTCAGCCGCACCTCGAATTCCGGCTCCGGCTGAGGGTCGCCGCGGTCGGCCAGCAGCGGCAGGAACCAGGGCAGGTAGTTGAAGACCAGTCCCGTATTGCGCGTCCCCATGTCCGGGGTGGCGGCGCCGAATCCGGCCACCATAGACTCGCGCGGCAGAATCAGAAACAACGGTTCTTCGGTCCTGAGAAACTCGTGCCGCATCAATCGCAGGTGGGAAGCGATGTCCTGGGGATCGGCCTTGCGCCGCGGCGATCCACCCTTGGACATGATGCCGGCCCCCGGACGCCACATGTCGGTCAGCGTCCAGCGGGCCACCCGCTCGAGCATTTGATCGATCTCCGGCAGGCGCGCCCAGGAGTTGAACTTGAGCAACCCCGTGGGCAGCAACCCGCCGCAGAACGGTGCGCCGGAATAGAACGCCGGCTGCTCGGTGATGGGTGCCAGAAACCCGCTGCGCACCGGGTGTTCCCACTTCGTCGCCCAGTCCACCAGCCTGGCCGCGCCGCGCAGGTACCTATCGTCCCAGGTGGCTTCGTAAACATCCGTGAGCGTCATCAAGGGGTGGCCCATGGCTCGTTCCATCTGGCCCACATTGGATTCGGGTTTCAAACTCTTCAGAGCCCAATCGGCGATCCCCTTGGCGCCTTCCAGACACCCCGGATCTCCCGTGAAATAGCTGGCCAGGATCATACCCTGCGTATACCCCGCGTGGTGCATGTTCGGGTTGTCGGCGGTGTGGTGGCCCACCGTGCCGTGGCTGTGTGTGTGCGCCGCGCCGGCCCAGTCGGCGTGTCCAGCCGAGTAATGGATGGTATCCACATCCGCGTAGTGCTCGGCCGAAGCAATTCCGAGGCGCAGTGCGTCAGCCTCGCCCGTGCGCACAAAGTGAATGATCGCTCCGGCGGGCAAGTCGTATTCGTTGTTGTCCCAGAGATAGGTGCCCTTGACGTAGCCCGACGAGGAGTGGTCGCCCCAGTTCTCGAAGCCGAGACCAACCCGGCCCACCACCGAGTCGCGCATGTGCGCGGCCAGCGTCTTCTCGACGGCCGGCAACGGACTCTTCGACACCGGCGCGATGGGACCGAACGCGCCCGATGCGGTGTACCATTCCGGCGTGGCCAATGCCAGCACCGGCCCGGCGGCCAAGAGCGCCGCGTCGCCGGTTGCCGCCCCGTAGTAGAGCGAGATGCGATGCGTTTTGCCGACGCCCTGGATCCACTCGTATTCGCCGCCCTCGGAGGCCCACAAGTCGATGGACAACTCCTCCGGCGTCCAGCGCAGCGCCTTGGGATACTGCTCGCGAAAGCCCGCCACGCCGGCGCTCAGACGCGCCTCGCCGCCCAGCGATACCCAGCCCTGGCCGGTCTGGTCGGCGGTTGCCTGCACGATAGCGCCGCTGCCGGCGCCTTTCCCCGCCGGCCGGATCTTCAGCGCGATCGAGTTCGCCAGGACCCGCGGGCGGCTGTCGGTATTGGCCACGAAGTAGTCCACCTGAACCAGCGGCAGCCCGGCGTAGGCGTGGATGCGGGCGCGGTGGACGAACCCTTGGGCGGGCTTGCCGGACGGCGCCAGCCTGGTCTCGACCAGAATCACGGCGTGCATCGGGCCGGCTTGCTCGACCTGGAGTTTGTCGACCGCCAGATCCAGCGCCCGCCAGATCTTCCCCGAGGTCTCGCGAATCTCCGCCGACACCGGATCGCGCTGCAACACGCCGCCCGAGGGCAGGCGCACGTCCTCGATCGGCCCGAAGCGGCTCTTCGACACGCGGAAGCGGATCGCTCCGGTGTCCACTTCCAACCCCGCGGCGGTCTGCGCGATTCGAACTTGTTGCTGCGCCGTGAGTGCGCGCACCTGGTTGCCGTAAGCCGCCGTGTAATCGGCTGGCGCGCCTTTCGAAAAATCGTGGCGGAAGTCGAGGAAGAGCCACTTGACGCTGCCATCCGGCCAGGTAGCCATGGCCCGATTTTGGCTCGGAACCTGCCGTCCGCGCGCGTCGAAGACGCCGGCCGCCTCGGCCGACGCCAGTTCCCCTTGCGGAACCGGCAGGCCGCATCGCACGGGCCAATTCTCGCCGGCGGCGAAAGGCGGAGCGCCGGCCTGGATGCGGACCGTGCGCCGGTCCGCCGTTCCCCGCACCGCGGCCGCCGGTTTGCGGCGCGCGGCCGCGAAGAGCCGCTCGACCGACGCGGTGTCTTCGGCGGGGTACAACCGCACGTAGTCGAAGTAGACCGGCCCGGCGGTGAGCGGGTCGCGGTAGCAGGCGTCCACCCACAGGTCGATGAAGCCGTCCTTAGCCGCAAGCGCGCCCAACTCGGCCTCGCTCGAGCCCTCGTAACGCTTCCAGGACTTGCCGTCGAGCGAGACGGCCACGGCGCGGCCCGGGTCGTTCAGGATCGCGCGGTACGGCCCCGGATGCACCTTCATGCGGAAGTGCAGAGCCTGGGCTGCATCCGGCGGACGGTCCTGGCTCACGCTGTCGGACTTGAGCACCGCGCCATCGGACCAGTAAATCTCGTTGGGCCGGTACTCGAACTTCGTGCGCCAGTCTTCGCCGGCCTGCTCGGGTTCCGAAAGCTTGTCGAGATTGACGTTGATGAGCGCCCATTTGCCGTCGCCGTCGCGGTCCTGGCTGGACACCAGGCCGGTGTTGACGATGCCGAGATTGGATTCCAGCACCAGGCCCCGCCGCAACCGGGGGTGTATCTGTACGTACAGCGCGCCGGTCTGGTAGGTATCGATCTTCAGCGGGCGAAATTCGAGACCGGCCACCCGCACTTCGCCTCGTCCGGAGGCGCGCAGCCGCACCCCGACGCTCGCCGTTCCGGGCCGCACCGGAAACGCGCGCCGGTAGGTTTGCCAGTTAGTGGTGATCGCATCCGACATCGAGGACAACGACGAGGGTATGGGGATCTCGCGGCCCGAGGCGTCGAAGCAAGCCAGCTCCGGCAAGGCCTTGGTGTGGATATCGACGCGGACGCGCACCACTACTTCGAACGTGTCGCCGGGCCGGGCCTTGTATTCCTGGACGGAGAACAGCGAGAACTCGCCCGCCTGGGAGGAGGTGAGCTTCCACCCGTCGCGCTCCTCGGCCTCCATCCGCACGGCGGGATTGGATGGCGGCTTCCACGTCGCCAGCACACTCCACAGCAGAAAAGCCAAATGCACAAACACCCCCGGAAATGGGGACAGTAACAAATAACCCCTTTTCCAGAATGCGCACCCTTCAGGCTTTGTTTAGAAGGACTTGCACCCCGGAAAAGGGGTTATTTGTTACTGTCCCCATTTCAGCCCAGCTTGGGCGGAACTTCGGTGAGCGGGCCCATCCACTGCAGCTCGCGCTCGCTGTCGCGATGCAGGCGGTAGGGCTTCTTCACGTCGGCGATCTTGGCGCCGAGGACGTCGATCTTGGCGAGATCGAAGTTGCCGAGCCCCACCTGCGCGCAGTAGTTGAGGTAGCCCATCCAGGAAGCGTCGATACCCATGCACTCGACCCCCACTCGGTCGGCCGCGATGTAGTCGGTCGAGGCGATGGCGATGCGCGATTCCACCGGAGTGCCCGAGGCGGGGCCGTTGCCTTCCATGCCCTCGAATCCGTCGATCAGCGTCGCGCCCCAGAACGGCTTCAGCTTCTGCGCCGTCAGCATCATGTTGTAGTGCGTCTGGCGCACGCCGCCGTGGTACTTGCGCTTGTCGTTCCACATCGGCTTCACGCCCGGAGCGCTGCGCAGTGGAGCGCCCAGCACCATGTTCTTCACCGACAGCGTGGCGAGCACGGTGTTGTGGGTCTTCAGAATGGCGGAACAGATGATGAAGGCGTCCGGGTCGCACAAGCGCGCGGCCAGGCGTACGGGCTGCACTTGCAGATCCGGGCTGAGCAGCGGAATGACCTCGAACTTGCCCTCGGTGCTGAGATCCACCAGCGAGACCTTCTGCGACGGGTATTCCTTGGGCAGCTTCACGTAGCCGAAGTTCTCGAAGCCGACCGGCGTGTCGCCGGCGCTGGCCTCGGCGATGACGATGGGGCCCTTGAAGCGCGGCGCCAGGAAGTCGATGATGCCGCGCAGCGTGTCGGCGTGCGTGGCGGCCAACTGGTTCACCGTCGAGACGTTGTTCGGCTTGATGACGACGTACTTCTTTTTCTTGAGTTGGGGCAGGATCTCGCGCTCGATGGCGACCAGCGAGTCGGTCACCATCTGGCGCCGTTCCTTGCCCGGGATGACGGCCACGGTAGACCGCCTGGTCATCGGAAAGACCGGCTCGTGGACCACCGTTCCGGGGGCCTTGAGTTCCTGGCCGAACAAAATCCGGCCGCTGGCCGCCGCACCGGCCGCCGCGCCGAAGAAAAACCGCCGTGTGAGTTCGTTATGCATTCAATCCGCCTTGAACCTCTACTATAATGTACTTTAGCATTCTGATTATAGAGCAAAGCTCTTGGAGGTGTCATGAAAGGCAATTCTTCCAGACGTAAATTCTTAGCCGCCGGCCTTGCGTTGCCCGCGGCGGGCATCGGCGCGGTGACGCGCCCCCAGACACTGGGCCTGGCGCCGGCGGCCGCGCCGGCCGGCGGCGGCTTGCGCTACAAGGTCCTTGGCAAGACCGGCCTGAAGGTGACCACCGTGGCCTTCGGCAGCATGATCACCTCCGATCAGAGCGTGGTCGACAAGGCCATCGAGCTGGGCATCAATTACATCGACACGGCGCGCGGTTACCAGAACGGCAACTGCGAGCGCATGGTTGGCGCGGCCATCAAGGGCAAGCGGCAGAACCTGGTGATTTCGACCAAGAGCGGATCCGAAACCAAGCAGGAGGCGCTCGCTCAACTCGACGAGAGCCTCAAGACGCTGGGCACCGACTACGTCGACGTCTGGTTCATCCACGGCAAGAGCAAGGGTTCGCAGTTGACCGACGAACGCATGGAAGCCAACGAGATCGCCAAGAAGGCCGGCAAAGTGCGCTTCAACGGCGTCAGCGTGCACGCCGGCCACGAAGAGATCATTCCGGCGATCGTTCAGAAGGGCCACCTCGAGGTTATCCTGTCCTCTTACAACTTCACCCTGGACGACAAGATCGACCCGCTGCTGGCACAAGCCAAGAAGGCCGGCCTGGGCATCGTCGCCATGAAGGTGATGGCGGGCGGCGTTCGCCGTGCCAAGCCCGGCGACAAGATGTCAACCCTCATGAAGCGCGAGGGCGCCCCGCTGGCCATGCTCAAGTGGGTGCTGAGAAATCCGAACGTCGACACCACCATTCCGTCAATCACCGATATGGATCAGCTCGACGACGACCTTAAGGCGATGACGCAACCCTTCGGCGCACCCGACGGCAAGCTGCTGGCGGCGCACCTGGGGGACATCCGGCCGTTCTATTGCAGCATGTGCGGGTCCTGCGAAGGAAGCTGCTCGAAGGGCCTGCCGGTCAGCGATATCATCCGCTACGTCAGCTACGCCGACGGCTACGGCCAGTTTGGGTTAGGGCGCGAGAACTTCATGCAATTGGATGCGGGATTGCGCTCGGTGCGTTGCGGCGACTGCGCCGGCTGCACGGTCGAGTGCCCCAACGGCGTGCGTGTGGCCGAGCGAGTGGCGCTGGCTCAGGAGTGGTTCGCTTAGGGGGCTGCCGGAGCGCAAGGGGAAGTAGCCCAAGTTGGATGTGGGGGCCGGCTCGGAGCGATCCGGTTATCATAGTGCGATGACGGACACGAGCAGACGGCAGTTCATTCAGGCGGCTTCGTTCGCGCCGGCGGCCGGAGTGGCGGCGGCCTCGAAGGTCGGCCGGTGGACCGTGATCACCATCGGAAACCTCTCGCGGAACCGTTACTGGGGCGAGTCCGACG
Source organism: Bryobacterales bacterium (assembly GCA_030693045.1). GTDB lineage: Bacteria > Acidobacteriota > Terriglobia > Bryobacterales > Bryobacteraceae > JACQZT01. The sequence continues at coordinate 13,833 of JAUYBU010000251.1, forward strand.
CCAAGCCGTTACGGGAGGCGATCTGCACTTGCACTCTGATCGGCGGCGGCGGGTTTCAGCTTCTGGTCGATCCATCGCTGGCCGACGCGAGCTTGATGGCGAAGGAATTGGACCGGCGCACGGGGTTGAAGCCCGGCGACGTCACCGCGGTGTTCGTCACGCACGAACACGGCGATCACTTCGCCGGCATCGAGCACTTCCCGAAGGCCGCCTGGTTCGCCGCCGCGCCGGTAGCCGAGATCCTCAACCGCAAGGGGACGTTCTCCCGCCGGTTCGAGCCAGCCCCGGCTGTATTGTTCGGCGCGGTCGAGGTGATTCCGACGCCGGGTCACACGAGCACACACCACGCTCTGCGCTTCGACTGTGACGGGCGCGCGGTTGTCGCCGCCGGCGACTCGGTGGCGACGCGTGATTACTGGCGCGAACGCCGGAGTTACTACAACGCCGTGGATGCCGGACTGGCCGCGAAGACCATGGACCGGCTCGCGCGCCTGGCGGGCATCATCATTCCGGGGCACGACAACTACTTCGCGGTGTAATTTCGGGGACAGGCTACGAAATCCCGAAAAGGCCTATGTGCTTCACTCAGGTGACAACAAGATGTAGTGGTTACGATACGCTGGCAGGATGCAAGCAACTAATCCGGTTTCGGCACTAGTTCCTCTTGTACCAGCAGAGGGCAAGCCGACAAGCCCAGCTCCTCGTGCAATCTGGGGACTGCTTTCAGCTTCGCCAGTCTATCCAACAGCATATAGATGGCCTGCAACAGATTGCAGGGCTCAAGTGAGAACCACAACATATAGGGGCTACCTGAGTGAAGCACATAGGCGTTAGGGGTTATTTGTTACTGTCCCCATTTGGTATATTTGGTATTATTCAGGTAGCTGAATAAACATTCATTCGGGACCATGAAGAGGAGAGCCGACGTGACCGCGCCGATCGCCGTTGCCGCCATCCGCAGGGCGCAAGCCGAGGACTTTACGCGGGACCTGGACCTGACGCGCGACGAGGTGTTGTACCTGCTGGAGCTGACCGCGCAGGTGAAGAAGGCGCCCGGGCGCTTCGCCCACGAGCTGGCGGGCCGCTATCTGAGCCTGCTGTTCGAAAAGCCCTCGCTGCGCACCCGCCTCACCTTCGAGCTGGCGATCAAGCAACTGGGCGGCGATTCGATCCTGAACGTCGGCCCGATCGGCGAGCGGGAGCCGCTGAAGGACGTCGCCCGGAACCTGGACCGCTGGACCAACGCGATCGTGGCCCGAACGTTTCTGCAAAAGACGGTGGATGAGCTGGCGCGCTGGTCGAAGGTGCCGGTGATCAACGCGCTGACCGACATGTTCCACCCCTGCCAGGCGCTGGCCGACGTGTTCACGTTGAAAGAGCACTTCGGCAAGTTGCGCGGCCTGCGCGTGGCCTACGTGGGAGATGGAAACAACGTCGCGCACTCGCTGATGATTTGCTCGGCGCGGCTGGGCATGCACTTCGCCATCGCCTCGCCGGAGGGTTACGATCCCAACCCGGACGTGGTGGGCGAGGCGCGCCGGTTGGCGGCCGAATCCGGGACCAAGCTCACGGTCACGCGCGATCCCGACCTGGCGGTGGCCGGGGCTCACGCGGTCTACACCGACGTGTGGGCCAGCATGGGCCAGGAGGCCGAGGCGGAAGCGCGCAAGAGCGTGTTTCGCCGCTACCAGGTCAACGAAAAGTTGTTCTCGAAAGCGCGCCAGGATGCGGTCTTCATGCACTGCCTGCCGGCCAAGCGGGATCAGGAAACCACCGATTCGGTGATCGAAACGCCGCAATCGGTGGTCTTCGATCAGGCCGAAAATCGTTTGCAC
>JAUYBU010000292.1 GCA_030693045.1 Bryobacterales bacterium
CGGGTCAATCCCCGCGGCCCCGGTGGTCGGAGTCCACCGCTGCCGCCCCAGGGAATTGCCCCGTGAGCAGGTTGTCGGGGCGCCTCCACACCTGGACGATCCCGCCGCGAACAGAAGTCTTCCCGGAAAGACCGGGTCTCAACCTTTGATCGACAGCGGCTCGCGCAGGCGGAACCCGAGCACCGATTCGGCGGGGATTCGGATCTCGCGTTTCCCGGTTGCGGCTGCGCCCGCGGTCCCGGCCGCCGCTCCCGCTCCCGCGCCGATCAGGGCGCCTCTCCCGCCGCCGGCGATGCCGCCCAGCAGTGCGCCCAGGCCGGATCCGCCTCCGACCAGGACCGCGTTCCGCTTCTTGTGGCTGGCGCTCACGCTGCGGTGCGTTTCCGTCCGAAGTGCGTAGGTGCGTCCGTTCCAGGCGACCGACTCCAAGTTCAGCGCCAGGACCGCCCTGCCGGTCAACCGTCCGGAGTCGTCCGATTCCCTGATGGTGCCCCGCAAGCCGATCCCTCTGGGCAGCACCGTCCTGCCATCGATCACCAGCGGTTCATCCAGCGTGGCCGTAAAGGGGTCGCCCGGCCGGTTCGCCTCGGTCGAGACAGCGTGGCTGAGCCGGGCGCGAATCGCGGTCCCGCGGGGAATGACAATCTCCGGCGCGGGGCTCGGGCGCGGGATCGCGTTTTGCGCGACGGGCGCGGCCTGCGCCGCGCCCGTCGATTTTGTAGATTCGGTGGGTTCGCACCCGGTCAACGTCACCAGAGCGAGCGCGAGCACCGGACTCAGAAACAGTTGCTTCATGTCCCTCTCCTTCGCTGGCTACTCGGAAGCCGCGCGCTACCGCAGCGCGACTTGGGTCTTGGGCGCCGACAGGTAGCCGACAATGGTGTCCTTCTTGACTTCGTTGATCACCAGTTCGTAGGGCTGCCGCGCTTTGGACGGGACGTAGAACTGCACGGGTTCGTTGATCGTGCGGTCCTTTTTCTCGACGCGCTTGTCGTCGGCGACAACTTCCAGGGTGTAGCGGTTCCGCTTCGGATCGGCCTTCTTGTAGACCAGGTTCACGCCCGCCAGCACGCGCCGCGCCTGCGTCTTGCTGAGGCTGAATTCGTAGTAGTCGCGCTCGCCCAAGGCCCGGAGCGCCGAAATCTCCTTCGAGTTGGTCGCGACAAGGCCGCTCATCACGCCCATGTCGCCGTTGACGCGGTGCATGTCGGCAATGGTCTTGTCGAGTTCGGAGCGGGTGGACGCCACCTGGAGTTTGACCTCGCCCACTTCGGTCTTGACTTCGCCGACTTCCGACCCGATGTCGGTGAGCCGCACCGAAGCCTGATCGGTGCTGTCCTTAATGCTGTCCAGTTGGGCCGCCAGTTGTTTGCGCTGGGCCTCCTGGTTGACCGCGACCTTGGAGATCAGCGCCTCGGCCTGTTTGCGCACGGTAACCCGCGCCCGGTCGACGCTCTGTTGCGTCTGCGTGCGCGTCGCGGCCAGTTCGCCGTTCAGAGCCTCGACCTTCTCGCGCAGTCGCGTCTCGGCCGTGCCGATATCCTGTCGCACGACCGACATCTCGCGCCGCATTCCCGCGACTTCCACTCGCGCATTGACCAGTTGCCCGTGCTGATAGACCAGAGTCGCCATCGATCCGACTACACCCAGGCCCATAAGAATTGCGGTGGCCGGTAACCACCGCCCAGAATTCAGGATGCTCATTTTGGTTGCCTCCGCAATACAGAGAGCACCCCGTGTGCCATTTGTTAATCGATGGAAAACAAACGACTACCGAAGGGACGCCGATCATTTCCCGGCAAGAATTACCGGTCCCCGAAAATGGGGACAGTAACAAATTACCCCTTTTTCGAAAAAGGGGACATTTGTTACTGTCACCTTTTTCAACGGGTCAGCTCGGCTACCACCGGGGCGGCGTCGTAGATCTTCCGCAGCGCTTCCAGAATTCCCGCCGAGTGCACCGAAACCGCGCGCGCCTGCTCCTCGGTGTAGAGGTAGTCGAACACCAGGCTCTGGATGTTGCCATCGAAGATGATGCCCACCAGTTCGCCCGCGCGGTTAACCACCGGGCTGCCCGAGTTGCCGCCGATGATGTCGGCCGTCGAAACGAAATTGAGCGGAGTCTTCAAATCCAGGCGGTTCTTGCGGTCCAGCCAGCTCTTGGGCAGGTTGAAGGGCTCGCGATTCCCATGGTCGGCCGAGCGGGCGTAGGCGCCCCCGATCTCAGTGGCCCACGAAATCGCGCGGCCGTCCTCCCGGTAGCCTTTCGCGACCCCAAAGGCCAGCCGCAGAGTGAACGTGGCGTCCGGGTAAACGCTCGAACCGTGAACCGCGAAGCGCGCCTGCGCGATCTTGCCGTAAGCCTGCTTCTGCGGTTCGTCCACCTTCACGTCGTACATCGCGCGCAGCTTGCGCGCCGCCGGATCGATCGATTTCGCCAGCTCGATCATCGGGTCGCCGGAAGCGTCGATCGCCGCCTGGCCGCCCTCGAACAGCTTCTTGCGCACGGCCACATCCTTGAGCTTGGTCCCGCGGATCAATTCCTCGGCGCGCTGGCGCGGCGAACGCCCGGCCAACACCTGGCGCACCAGGTCGCTATTGGCCCCCGCGAGATCGACCAGCATGGCCAGCGAGTCGGCCAGCTTCACGGTGTCCAAATCGTCGTAAATCGGGGCTTCTGAGAACAGCGACTGCTTCAGCGAATCCAGTCCCGCTTCGGAATACTCGCGCAGCCGCTCGGCGTTTGGCTTCGGAAGTTCCGCGGCCAGCCGGACCAGGTCGCGCGCGATCTGGAACAGTCCGGAATTAAAAGCCGTGCCCCGCTCAACCAGGTAGTGATCGAAGTAGATGCCTTCCCAGGCCCCGATGGACGCCGAGATCTGGTCCCACGCGTCGCCGTACTCGCGCTTCCACTCAGGATTGTTCGTCACCGCCTGGCGTAGCGTCTTCTCTTCGGCCTGCTTGCGCTCGAACAGAGCTGGGTCTTGCAGCCCCTCCATCAGCCCGATGCGGGCCTTGCGCGAATTCTGGATGCCGAATAACTCGTCCTCCGCCCGGCGGGCGTTCTCCGCGCTGCGGTCCGCAAAAGCCTTGAGCAGCACTTCGCGCCGGCGGAGCAGGTTGAGAACCGTCGGATTCTGCCGGTCCCGCACGAACTCCATGTGCCGCAGCGTCTGCAAACGGCTGGTGCGCCCGGGGTGGCCGGAAACGAACACCAGATCGCCATCGCGCGGGCCGGCGGCGCTCCACTTCAGGTAGTGCTGCGCCTTCACCGGCTGGCCGTCCTCATAGGCGCGGAAGAAGGTGATGTCGAGATCGTAGCGCGGGTACTCGAAGTTGTCCGGGTCGCCGCCGAAGAACGCCGCCGCCTTCTCGGGCGCGAAGACCAGGCGCACGTCGGTGTACTTCTTGTAACGGTACAGGTGATATTGCCCGCCGTTGTATAGCGTCACCACGTCGCTGCGCAGGCCGGTCTTGTCGAGCGACTCCTTCTCGATGGTGTTGGTGACGGCGCGGCGCGCCTTCTGCGCGGCCCCGGCGTCCAGGCCGGGCGTGACGGCGCTGTTCACCCGGGCTGTGACGTCTTCGATACTGAGCAGGACGTTCAGCTCGAGGTCGACGCACTTCCGCTCGTCGGCGCGGCTGCGGGCGAGAAAAGCGGAACTCATATAATTCTTCTGCCGGGTGCTGATCTTGGCCAGGCAATCGGCGGCCACGTGATGGTTGGTCATCACCAGGCCATCGGCGGATACGAACGAGCCGGAGCCGCCGCTGTTGAATCGCACCGAGGACTTCTGCACGTGCTCCAGCCACGCCGGCGAAGGCTCGAAACCGTATTTCGCCTTCAGTTGCGCCACCGGCGGGTCGTTGAACAGCCACATCCCCTCGTCGGCGCGCAGGGACAGGCACAGAATGGAGATCAGACACAGTCGAAGAATCATGGGTGAACCTGATTCCTATTCTACCGTGAGCAGGCCTGCGCCCCAGGTGAATCCGGCGGCGAACGCGGGCAACAGAATTCTCTCGCCCGCCTGAAGACGTCCGCTCCGCCGCAAGTGGTCCAGAGCCAGCCCCATCGATGCCGAAGAGGTGTTCCCGGTGGTCTGGATGATCGAAACCAGCCTTTCCGGCGACAGCCCGAGAGCCCGCGCCAGGCCTTCCATAAGGTTGAGATTCGCCTGGTGGGGCGCCAGCCAATGGATGTCGGATGGCTGTAGCCGGTTCCGCGCGAGCAGTTCGTGGCAAGCCGCGGTCATCTTCCGCGATGCGTGCAGGATGACGGTCCGTCCGTTCATCCGCGGCAGGCGGTCTCCCGGGCCGTTTCCGAAACGGGTTCCGGGCGCCCGTACGCCCAGGTCGTCGGCGTACTGGCCGTCGGTTGCCAGGACCACATCCAATACCTTCAGGGCGCCCGGCCGCGATTCGCCGCTCAGGATCAGCGCCGAGGCGCCATCGCCGAACAGCATCGACAGCGTGCCGTCCTCCGGCGTCAGATTCAGCCACGCCGATTGAACTTCGGCCAGGCACAGGGCCACGCAACCAGCCACTCCCGAACCAATCAGGGCGCAACCGACCTGCAGACCATACAGCGCGTTGCAGCACGCCGCGCGAATGTCCAGACAGGGAATCGCCCCCAATCCCAGCAGGTTCTGAACGGCGGGCGCGGTGCCGGGAATCTGCACATCCGGGGTCATCGTCCCGAAGATCAGGTAATCGACCTGGCCGGCGTCAACGCCAGCGTCCCGCATCGCCACTTCCAAAGCCGCGGCGCCCAGTCCCGAAGTGGTTTCATCCTCTGCCGCCCACCGTCGGGAGCGAATTCCGCTGGATTTCTCAATCTGCTCGGGCGACAACCCCAACCGCGGGCTCAACTCCGCATTGCCGACCTGGCGCGCGGGAAGCTTCGACCCGGATCCAACCACGTATACTCGGGTTCCGTGCGGCATTGCTCGAATCCATCATTGTAACCTGCTCGCGCGCACCCAAAAAATGCGTCAGCCTGGTATGGCCCCTTTATTTCAGGCCCCGAAATAAAGGGGCCATACCAGGCTGACGCATTTTTGGATCCACGGCAGGTTGACAGCATTTCCCTGGATCTTGTATGCTAGGAGAGTTTGGCGAGTTAATCTTCTGCTCCTGTGCTACCGCTCGCGCTGTAGGCGAGTCCGGCCGGGAGCCGGCCCCGAGGCCTCCGCGGCTAGCTCCGCGACGGGCATGGGCTAGTCCGAAGCAGATGCCCTCGCAGGGATAGACGTCACGCCGGGTTGCGGCGTTTGTTGCGTCTGGTTTTGCCGGGTTGCTACTACCCCGATGGCCGGATTCCGGCCGCCAGCGAAGTGCGTTCCGTTGGAACACATCGCCAGATAGAGAGGAAATTAGTGCCGACGTTCAATCAGCTCGTACGGAAGGGCCGACGGCCGCCGCGTTACAAGACCGCGAGCCCGGCGCTGCAATCCTGTCCTCAGCGTCGCGGAGTCTGCACGCGCGTTTATACCACCACGCCCAAGAAGCCGAACTCGGCTTTGCGCAAAGTGGCTCGCGTGCGCCTGACCAACTCGATTGAAGTGACAACCTACATCCCGGGTGTGGGGCACAACCTTCAGGAACACTCGATCGTGCTGATCCGCGGCGGAAGGGTCAAGGATCTGCCGGGTGTCCGTTATCACGTTGTCCGCGGCACGCTGGACGCCGCGGGCGTGGCCGATCGCAAGCAGGGGAGATCGAAATACGGGGCCAAGCGTCCCAAGACGTAACTAAACCATGCCACGAAGAAGAAGAGCTGTCATTCGTGAAGTTTCGCCGGATCCGGTCTACAACTCGACGCTGGCGGAGAAATTCATCAACTCGATGATGTGGGAAGGCAAGAAGAACGTCGCCCAACGGATCTTCTACCTGGCCATGGACAAGATGCGCGAGCGTTCGGGCGACGATCCTTTGAAGCTCTTCAAGAAGGCCGTCGAGAACTGCAAGCCGATGCTCGAGGTCAAGACCCGCCGGGTGGGCGGCGCCAACTACCAGGTTCCGGTCGAGGTGGCGCAAAATCGCCGCACCAGCCTGGCGTTGCGCTGGCTGATCGGGCACGCCCGCAGCCGTCCGGACAAGAGCATGGCGGAGAAACTGGCCAACGAACTCAGCGACGCCGCGGTCATGCGCGGCGGCGCCATCAAGAAGAAGGACGACGTCCACCGGATGGCCGAGGCCAACAAGGCCTTCGCCCATTACCGCTGGTAGGGGAGACCGCAACCGGCAACCTTTATCTATGCCCCGCACCACCCCACTGGAGAGAACGCGCAATATCGGCATCATGGCCCACATCGATGCCGGTAAGACCACTACGACCGAGCGCATTCTCTACTACACCGGGCGGACCTACAAAATCGGCGAGGTCCACGACGGCACGGCGGTGATGGACTGGATGGAGCAGGAGCAGGAACGCGGCATCACCATCACGTCGGCGGCCACAAGCTGCCAGTGGCGCGACGTCGAGATCAACATTATCGATACGCCCGGGCACGTGGATTTCACGGCCGAAGTCGAGCGCAGCCTGCGCGTGCTGGACGGCGCCGTGGCGGTTTTCGACGCCGTGGCGGGCGTGCAGCCGCAGTCGGAAACGGTGTGGCGGCAGGCGGACAAGTACCGGGTTCCGCGCATCTGTTTCATCAACAAGATGGACCGCGTGGGCGCCGACTTCGTGCGTTCCATCGCCACCATCGTCGAGCGGCTGAAGTGCCGCCCCGTGCCGATTCAGCTCCCCATCGGCGCCGAGGACCAGTTTAAGGGGATCATCGACCTGGTGACCATGAAGGCCTGGGTTTGGCTGGATGAGACGCTGGGGGCCGAGTACGAGGAAATTGAAATTCCGGCCGGGTTGCTGCCCGAAGCCAAGTACATGCGCGAGCAGTTGATCGAGGCGGCTTCCGAGGTTGACGACAACCTGTTCGACAAGTTCGTGCACGGCGAACCGGTCAGCGAAGCGGAACTGAAGGCCGGCATCCGCCGCGGCACGCTGGCGCAGAAGATCTTCCCGGTCATTTGCGGATCGGCGTTCAAGAACAAGGGCGTGCAGAACCTGCTGGACGCGGTGGTCGACTATCTGCCGTCCCCGCTCGACGTGCCGCCGGTCGAGGGCACGGCCATAGACGATCCCGAAACGGCGATCACCCGCAACTCGGACGACAACGAACCGTTCGCCGGTTTGGTCTTCAAAATCATGACCGATCCTTTCGTCGGTCAACTCGCCTTTCTGCGCGTATACTCGGGCTCGCTGGCCGCCGGTAGCACAGTTTACAACGTCGCCAAGGGACGCCGGGAGCGCGTCGGCCGGCTGGTGAAGATGCACGCCAACAAGCGCGAAGAGGTCCAGGAGATTTTCGCCGGCGATATCGCCGCCGCGGTGGGCCTGCGCTCGGTTCAGACCGGCGACACGGTGTGCGACGAGGATGCGCCGCTGGTGCTGGAATCGATCGATTTCCCGACCCCGGTCATCCAGTTGGCGATCGAGCCCAAGACCAAGGCCGATCAGGAAAAGCTAGGCATGGCCATCGGCAAGCTGGTGCACGAGGATCCGACGCTGCGGGTCTATACGGACCAGGAGACCGGGCAGACCATCCTGTCCGGCATGGGCGAGTTGCACCTGGAGATCATCGTCGACCGCATGCAGCGCGAGTTCGGCGTGGGCGCCAACGTGGGCAAGCCCCAGGTGGCCTACCGCGAGACGATTCGGACCAAGGCGCAAGCCGAAGGCCGGTTCGTGCGCCAGACCGGCGGCCACGGCCAGTACGGGCATGTGAAGATCCGCATCGAGCCGCTGGCCGCGGGCTCGGGCTTCGTTTTCGAGAACGAGGTTTTCGGCGGCACAGTGCCGAAGGAATACGTCCCGGCAGTGGAAAAGGGCATAGCCGAAGCGCTGGAGGGCGGGATCCTGGCCGGCTATCCGATGTCGGACCTGCGGGTGGCGCTTTACGACGGCAGCTACCACGATGTCGATTCCTCGGAGATCGCCTTCAAGATCGCCGGTTCGATGGCGGTCAAGGAAGCGGCTCACCGTGCCAAACCGGTTTTGCTCGAGCCGATCATGAGCGTCGAGGTGGTGGTCCCGGAAGATTACATGGGCGAGGTAATCGGCGACCTGAATTCCCGGCGCGGCCGCATTGGGGGCATGGAATTGCGTGGGACTACGCAGATCATCAAGGCGATGGTTCCGCTGTCGGAGATGTTCGGCTACGCCACCGAGTTGCGCTCCCGCACGCAGGGACGCGGCAGTTTTACGATGCATTTCGGGCGCTACGACGAGGTGCCCGCCGGCATTTCCGAAGAAATCGTCAGCAGAGTGCAGGGCAGGGTGACAGGGTAGCGGTCCGGTAGCCGCCGGCGCGCCCGGGCAGATAGCAACAGGAGACCTCGAGGACATCATGGCCAAGGAAAAATTCGATCGCAGCAAGCCGCACGTAAACGTCGGGACCATTGGGCACATCGACCACGGGAAGACGACGCTGACGGCCGCCATCACGCGGGTGTTGGGGAAGAACAACCCGAAGGTGAAGTTCCGGA
>JAUYBU010000342.1 GCA_030693045.1 Bryobacterales bacterium
GGCTGCGGCGCGGGGCTCGGACGCGGCCGCGGCGTGGGGCTTGGGCGCGCCTCGGGTGCGGGGCTTGGACCCGCCTGGGACGCGGGAGGCCACGAAATGAAGCTCAGCATGGGCGCCGAACCGAAGAAAGTAGCCGTGCTGGGAGGGTTGCTGCTGGTCGCCGCGTATGTGCTCTACACCAATTTCAGTTCCGAGACGCAGGCCCCCAGCGCGCCGGCCGCTCGCGCCACGATTTCCGCTCCGCGTCCGGTCACCACCACGCCGGGTCCGGATGTGCGCCGCGCGCCGAGGGCCGCCGAACGGGTGGCGCAGGAATTCCGTCCGTCGCTTAAGCCGAAGCTCCCGGAAGAGCGCCGGGATCCGGCGACGATCGATCCGGCGCTGCGGCTGGACCTGCTCGCTAAGCTCCGGAACGTGAAGCTGGAAGGGGGGCAGCGGAGCCTGTTCGAGTTCTCCGCGGCGCGCCCGCCCAAGACCCCGGACGTGAAGATTCTGCCCAAGCCGGGGGTGCCCGGAGCCATCCCGGGAGCGCCGGCGGTCCCGGGCGCCACGCCGGAAACGGCGGCGGCGAAGCCGCCTCCGCCGCCGATCACGTTCAAGTTCTACGGCTATATCAGCCCGGCCCGGGGCGGCGCGAAACGGGCGTTCTTCCTGGATGGGGAGGAGATCCACGTCGCCGGCGAGGGTGAGATCATCAAGAAGAGGTACAAGGTGGTTCGCATCGGCGCCGACGCGGCCGTGGTCGAGGACACCGAGCACCAGCATCAGCAGACGCTGCCGCTGGAGGAACAACCGGTATGAGACGGCCAAGGGAGCGGGGTTTCGCGCTGCTGCTGGTTTTTGCGATGGCGGCGGCGGTGGCGATCCTGCTCTACACCGAGATGCCGCGGGTGGTGTTCGAAGGGCAGCGGCTGCGCGAGCAGACGCTGATCGACCGCGGGGAGCAGTATCAGCGCGCCATCCAGCTTTACGTCCGCAAGATCCAGCGCTATCCGGCCCGGATCGAGGACCTGGAAAGCACCAACAACATCCGCTTCCTGCGACGCCGGTATACGGATCCCATGACCGGTAAAGACGACTGGCGGCTGATCCACGTGGGCCCCGGCGGCATTTTGATGGACTCGAAGGTTCAGAAGCTGCAACCGTCCGATAAGGACAAGGACAAAGACAAAAAGTCGGAAAACACCTTCATCACGGAAGCCGCCGCGGTGGGATCGACGGGCGTGGGACAGCCCGGCGCGGGCGTTCCGTCGCCGGGCCTGGTACGGCGGGCAAGCGACCGCGCCCCGGTGTCTGCCGCCTCGATGCCGGGCTCCCAGGGCGGCGGCGCGGGCCCGGTTGACCCGGATGGGCCGCAGCAGTTCTCGCCCGGCTATGCGACGGCCCCACCCGTGCCGGGCCAGTCGAGCCCGTCCTTTCCGGGCCCGCAGCCAGGGCAGTTTCCGGGCGTGCAGCCGGGACAGTATCCGGGCGCGCAGCCGGGGCAGTTTCCGGGTGCGCAACCCGGGCAGTATCCGGGCGCGCAACCGGGGCAGTATCCGGGTGTGCAACCCGGACAGTATCCGGGTGTGCAGCCGGGGCAGTATCCGGGCGTGCAGCCGGGGCAGTTTCCGGGCGTGCAGGCGGGGCAGTTTCCGGGCGTGCAGGCGCAGGGCCAGATGGTGCCGTTCGTGCAGCCGGGGAATCAGGTTTACCCGAATCAGCCCGCCAGCTCGCAAACCGGGGGACAGGTTCCAATTCCGTTCCCCGCCTACGCGCAACAACCGGGCGCAACGCCCGGGGCGGCGAATCCGAATCCCGCGCTGGAGCTGATCCGCAACCTGCTGACCAGCCCGCGGCAGGGCGGGCCGATTGGCGGAACGATGCAAGCCGGCGGCGGCATGCAGCTTGGCGGCGGGATCGCGGGCGTGGCCAGCAAGTACGAAGCCGAGGGCATTAAGGTCTACAACGAGAAGACCGCCTACCAGGAGTGGGAGTTCATCTACGACCCGAAGAACGACCGCGCGCTGGGCGGCGGCATGGGCATGGGCGGAGCGTTGCCGGGAATGCAAGGCATGCAGGGACAGACGGGGACCGGTGGTTTTGGGATGCAACCAACGCCCCAGCAACCGGGCTCTGGTTTTCCCCCGCAGACTCAGCCCGGTTTCGGACCGCAACCGACCCCCGGACGCGGGCGCTGAGCGGGCCCATAGTCCCCGGCAACACGGCTTGTGAACCGGGTGCTTCTGGAATAGAATAACCTCAGTCCGGGAAGCCAGGCAGTGTATCCCGGCGAGGTGCTCTATGACCAAGTGTTTTGCGGTTCGACTCGATGGCGCTGGGGGCGGGCAGGATCTGCTCATCGAGATGGATGACAACAATAATTGGCGGCTGCGGCCGCCGATTCCGTCGGGCTACCGAACTCTGATCGGCGAAGGCTCGGGGAAGTGGAAGGCGGAGTTTGGCGATATAGTCCAGATTCTCGGTTCGAACAAGCGGCTGCTGCTCGAGTTTCGCTGCACCGAGAAGCGGGAAGGCTACGCTTTCGCCGGTCTCCAGCCGAATGGCACGTTCGCTATCAAGACCGAATGGCGCAGGGTAGCCCGTCCGTTGCCGCCCAACGGCATGGGCCTGTGGGCCGGAATTGCGATCAAGGGCGGGGCCGAAATCGGCCTCGGCGCCGAGGGGATTATTGCGGTCGTGGTCTCGGCCGCGAACCGCCAGCGCTGGTTCACCTTCGGCATGCTGTCGGGGCGGGCGGGCCTCGCGGGCGGTTTTGGCGCTGCCGGCTCCCTGGTCGTTTTGACCGGCGTCAACGATCCGATGGAACTTCAGCACTCGCTCCAGAGCGGCACCGATTGGGCGCTGTCGATCGGCGGCCGCTGGGCACAGATGAGCAAGGCGCTCACTGGCCTGGGGGATCTGAAGGACCTCGGCAAGATGATTTGGTTCTCGATCGAACACGGAGACCAGTTGGTCACTTTAGGCAAGGGCGTCTACCAGGAAGCTTGCCTGGATTACGAAGAGCAGAATCTGCTGGTGGTCGATACACCGGCCGGCGCCGGCGTCGAACTCGGCTACTACTGGTGGGCCGGCACGGTCTACGTCCGCGATCAAGGCACCGGGAAGCCGCGCGGGTGATGAAAACCGGGGAACGTCCCGTCTGTCCCCACGTTTCCGGGGTCTCTGAAATGGGGGACACGCCTGTGCCCCGGGGTTAGGCGACGGTTTCCGTAAGATCAGCCCGGAGTGTCCCCAGCCCCGTTTGGGGGACAGTCCCGGGCCACGCGATGGTTTGCGTAAGATGAGCCCGGAGTGTCCCCGGATCGCGCGGCCAGACGGGCGTGAGAGGGGACACGCCTGTGTCCCGGGCCACGCGATGGTTTCCGTAAGATTAGCCCGGAGTGTCCCAGGATTCTGAGGTAGCATAACAGCCGGAAGGTTGTGCCACTGCTATCATGGTTGTTGTCTCTCCGATGCGCAGACTGACCCTGCTCGGCTCCACTGGCTCGATTGGCACCAGCACCCTGGATGTGGTCCGGCGGCGCAGGGACCGGTTTCAGATTTTCGCCCTGGTGGCGGGGAAGAACGCAGGCTTGCTGGCCCGGCAGATCGAGGAGTTCCGGCCCGAAGTGGCGGTTGTTGCGACCGAATCCGACCGGACGAATCTCATAAGCAGGCTTCAGGAGGCGGGGCTGCCCACTGGCAGTTGGCCGGAATTGCTCCACGGGGCGCCGGGTCGCCTGGCCGTCGCGGTGGCCCAGGAGGCGGATTTCGTCCTGTCGGCGATTGTCGGGGTGGCGGGGCTGGAGGCGACTTACGAGGCGGTGCGGCGGCGCAAAACCATCGGCCTGGCAAACAAAGAAGTACTCGTAGCCAGCGGGGCTCTGGTCATGGAGGCGGCGCGCGAGTCGGGAACGGAACTGATTCCGGTGGACAGTGAACACAATGGCGCCCACCAATGTCTCCGGGCCGGCCGGCGCGCGGAAGTCACCCGGTTGTATCTGACCGCTTCCGGCGGACCTTTCCGTGAGACGCCCGCCGGCGAGTTCGGGTCGATCACGCCGGAACAGGCGCTGAACCACCCCACCTGGAAGATGGGACCGCGGATCACGATCGATTCGGCTACCATGATGAACAAAGGCTTCGAAGTGATCGAAGCCTGCTGGCTGTTCGGGTTCGCGCCGAGCCAGGTGACGGTGGTGATTCACCCGCAGTCCTCGGTTCACGCGATGATAGAGTATGTGGACGGCAGCCTGATCGCGCAAATCTCGGCAACCGACATGCGCATGCCGATTCAGTACGCGCTGACTTACCCGGAGCGCGCCGAGGCGCCGGTTCCGCGATTGGATTGGACCGAGCCGCGAAACTGGAGTTTCGGTCCGCCGGATTTTGCCAGGTTTCCGTTGCTGCGGCTGGCATATGAGGCGCAAGAGGCGGGCGGTTCGGCCGCCTGTACCTTGAACGCAGCCGATGAAATTGCTGTAGAGTCGTTCTTGAACCGCCGGATTTCTTTTCCGGCGGTTGCCGAAGTTGTGGAAGAGACGCTGAGCCGTGTCCCGGTGTGGCGTCCGCAGTCGATCGGCGAGGTTTTGGAAATTGACCGCAAATCGCGAGAAGTTGCCCGGAGGTTAGTCCGCGAAAGGGTTGCGGGCGGCACGGCGGAAGCGTCGAGTGCCGCTGTCCTGACACGAACGCAAGCATAGTATGTTGATTGTCGAAAACGTCTGGTGGCTGCTGGTCCTGATCGGGGTCATGATCCTGATCCACGAACTCGGCCACTTCTGCGCGGCCCGTTTTTTTGACGTCCGGGTGGAAACTTTCAGCTTCGGCTTCGGGCCGAGATTGTTCGGATTCCGGCGCGGCGAGACCGACTTTCGGTTCTCGCTGGTGCTGTTTGGCGGTTACGTCAGAATGGCCGGCGAGCAGGCCGGTGAGGAAAGCGTGAACGACCCGCGCGGGTTTCTGGCCAAGCCGCGCTGGCAACGTCTGCTCATCGCCTTCGCCGGGCCGGCCATGAACATCGTCCTGGCGGTTACGCTGCTGACCGGCCTGTTCACCTTCAGGTACCCGAAACCGGTGGACCCCAACGCGCCGGCCACCATCGGCCATGTGCTTCCCGATTCGCCCGCCGCGAAAGCCGGCGTCCGCGAGGGCGATCGCATCGTTCGCATCGACGGCGTTGCCGATCCAGGCTGGGACGACGTTCTGGTCCGGGAGATCGCCGGCGCGCAGCGGCCCATGGCGGTGGTGATCGAACGTCAGGGGCGGCAGATCCCGGTGATGGTCACGCCGGTTCTGGACGAGCGCACCGGGGTGGGCAACGCGGGATGGTCGGAGGAGAACGAGATTCAGATTGCCGCTTTCGTACCGGGAGTTACCAACGCCGAGCAAGCGGGACTGAAGCCGGGCGATATTCTTCTGGCGGTCAACGGCCAGGCGGTGCGCTCCACGCAACGGCTTCATGAAGCGTTACGGGCAAGCGAAGGGAAGGCGGTCGAGATCCTGTACTCGCGGCAGGGCGTCCGCAACAAGGCCATGGTAACGCCGGCCTACACCACCATCCAGGGACCGGGCCGTTGGATGATCGGCGTGCAGTTGGAGCCGCGCTACGTGATCACCCAGTTGCCGCTGGGCCGGGCGTTCGTCGAATCGGTCCGGCAGAATTTCCGGTACGGTTCGCTGATTTACCAGTTTCTGAAGGGAATCGTCGAGCGGCGGATGTCGCCGAAGTCGCTGGAAGGCCCGATCCGGATCGCGCAATTGTCGGGCGATGCCGCGCGCGAAGGCCCGGGCGCCTTCATCGGCCTGATGGCCATGGTGAGCCTGAACCTCGCCATCTTCAACCTGCTGCCGATTCCCATCCTCGACGGCGGCGTGATTCTTCTGCTGCTGGTCGAGATGATCATGCGCCGCGACTTGAGCCTTCAGGTCAAGGAAGCCGTCTTCAAGCTCGGCTTCGTGTTCCTGATGGTGGTGGTGGCCTTCGTGCTCTACAACGACATCTCCAAGATCCTGCCACCGGGATGAGTGGGACAGGCCGCGAGGCCTATCTTACTTAATCGGTGAATAGGGCGCGGCGCGCCACAACGACATCTGCATCACGCTCGAGATCTGGCCGTGCTTGTCGATCGACTCCTTGCGCACCTTGACCCACTCCGGGTCGGCGCCGAAGGCGGCCCATGCCTTCTCGCGGTGGGTCAGGTTGTCGAACGGGATCAGGTAGGTGAGGTTCGGCATTTGCTGGCCGATTATGGTCGACGTGTACAAGATCGGGTGGACGCCGGACCGATGAAAGATCGCGATCTCGGACCCGGCGAAGCGCTCGTGCAACGCCGCCAGTTGCCGCCATGTCGGAGAGTGATAGGTGCGAAGCTCGAAGATTCGCGGCGTCTTGCGCTCCGCATCGGCTTTCACTTCCGGGCAGTAGTCGGTGGCTTCGAGCAGGCTGATCGAGCAACTCTCGTAGGGCTGTTCTTCGCCGCGCTCCCACGCCTCGAAGGTCCCGATCAGATTCTTGTCGCCGGCTAGCTTCGGGCGCAGACTGAACATCTGGGTTACCGATTCGAAGCCATAAATCAGAGCCACCTGCGGCATGTGGGCGGCCACCAGGGCCTCAAGGGCGATGATCGGTCCGGAATGAATTCGGCCGACGGCCGGTAGGGGTCCCTTGCTCAGGTACTCGTGAAGCCGGGCCGGCTGGGTGCCGTTCTTCAGGAAAAACTGCTCGAGCAGGAACACCCGCTTCGTTTTCTCCGCCGCCGCCGCGGCGCCCGATGCTGTCAGCATGCCAATCCCTCCCATGGTTTCAACGAACGATCTGCGGTTCATGATTTGCCCTTCCATTCTCCTACAGGCTATAACTGCTTAGGGGACACCCCTCCATCGTATGCCTGCAATCATTCTTCTGCTGATCGCCCTTTGGCCGCTGCCAGCGGCCGAATACTCGACGCCCGCGGGCGAGCGGACGGCGGTGCGCCGCCCCGGCGCCGAGACCATCCTGCCCGGCGGCCGCCTGCTCGCGCCGCTCGGAAGACAGTACACCACCGGCCCCGGACCGTTTGGACTCGCCGTCAGCCCCGACGGGAAAACCGCGGTCACCGCCAACGGCGGCCCAAACCGCTACTCGATCACGGTGCTGGATCACAGCGGCAAAATACCCGCGCTACGCCACATCATCGCCTTCGGAAAGGACAAGGCCGAGGGCCCCGCCAAGCCCAACGAGGATGATTGGAAGAGCGTATTCATGGGCCTGGCGTTTGAAAACGACCGAAGGCTCTGGGCTTCCGAGGGCAACTCCGGAAGAGTGCGGCTGCTGGATGTTTCAAGCGGCGAACTGCGCCGTTTCATCGACCTCGATCAGGGCGGATACAGCGACAGCTACACCGGGGACTTGGCGCTCGACCGCAACCGCGGCCTGCTGTATGTCGTAGACCAGGCGAATTTCCGGGTCGCGATCGTCGACACGCGCAGGACCAGGATCGTGGCATCGGTCCGCGTGGGACGGCTGCCGTTCGCCATCGCGCTCTCGCCCGACGGCCGGCGCGCCTACGTGACCAACATCGGTCTGTTCGAGTACCGGCCGATTCCGGGCGCCGACCGCAAGCGGGCCAGGGACACCGGGCTTCCCTTTCCGGCGTTCGGTTTTCCCTCTCCGGAAGCGCGGGACGGCGCGCGGCGCGAGACCGCGCAAGGGCCGGTGGACGTTCCCGGATTGGGTGAGTCGAACTTGCGCGAAGCGAATTCGGTCGCGGTCCTGGATGTCTCGAACCCGGCTCAGCCGAAAGTGGAGTCGTTCGTCCGCACCGGCCTGCCGGTGGGCGAGCGCAGCGCCGGCGGCAGCAGCCCGTCCGGCGTCCTGGCCACTTCGCGGCGCATCTTCGTCACCAACGCGCACAATGACACGGTCTCGGTTATCGACGCCGCAACGCTGGCCCTCGAGCGCGAGATTCCGATCCGGATCCCGGGGCTGGAGTCGTTGCGCGGCGTGCTGCCGATCGGCATGGGCTGGATGGAACAGCGCGGATGGCTCCTGGTGGCCGAGGCCGGGATCAACGCAATCGGGGTGCTGGACCCGGTTGCGGGCAAGGTGCTTGGGCACCTGCCGGCCGGCTGGTTTCCAACGCGCGTGGCGGTGGACCGGGACACGGTGTACGTCTCCAGCGCCAAGGGTCTCGGCACCGGACCGAACGCCGACCGGCAAGCGCCGCTTTCGAGGACGTTTCAGGCGGAGCTGCGGCGCGGTTCGATCTCGACCCTCGCGACGCCGGACGCCGGAGAACTGGCCGGACACACGGCCCGGGTCATGGCGCTGAATGGCTTTGTCCGGCGGGAATCGGCGGCCAGGCCGTTACCGGATGCCATTCGCCACGTAGTGATGATCGTCAAGGAAAACCGCACCTTCGACGAGGTTTTCGGCGATATCGAGCAGGCCTCCAACGGTGTTGTGCGCGGCGCGCCGATGCTGGCGCGGTTCGGCCAGCGAGGCGTCATCCCGCCCGCCGACGGGAACCCGCGGCAGAAGCTGGGGATGAGGAACATCATGGTCACGCCGAACCATCACGAGATGGCCGGGCGCTGGGCCTTCAGCGACAACTTCTATGCCGATTCCGAGGTGAGCGTCGACGGCCACCACTGGGTGGTCGGATCGTATCCCAACGCCTGGACCGAGAGTACGTTGATGGCCTCCTACGGCGGGCAGAAGGATTTCCGGCTTCCGACTTCAGCGCCGGGACGGCTGCTGTTCGCCCAGAGCAACTCGTCGGTGCACCCGGAAGAGACGCTGGAAGCCGGCACGCTCTGGCATCACCTGGAGCGGCACGGCATCCCGTTCCGCAATTTCGGCGAAGGATTCGAGCTGGCCGGAGTGGAGGAAGGCCCCGGCCAGAAGCCGACCGGCGCGCGTTACATGACCAACGTTCCGATGCCCGACCCGCTCTACCGGAACACCTCGCGCGAGTACGCGCAATACAACATGAACATCCCGGACCAATACCGGGCCACGCAGTTCATCGGCGAAGTCGAGCGGCGGTACGTGCGGGGCGGCGAAGCGTTTCCGCGGCTGATCTTCATCCACCTGCCGAACGATCACATGGCCAAGCCGCGGCCCCGGGACGGTTATCCTTTTGAAGCCTCCTATGTCGCCGACAACGACTACGCGCTGGGCCGGATGGTCGAGTATCTCTCTCACTCGCGGTGGTGGAAACAGATGGCAATCTTCATCACCGAGGACGACGCGCAAGGCGGCGTGGACCACATCGATTCGCACCGGACCGTGCTGCTGGTGGCGGGCCCGTACGCGAAGAAGAATTACGTTTCGCGGGTCAACTCCAGTTTCCCGGGGCTTCTGAAAACCGTGTTCCGGCTGCTCGGCATCCCGCCCCTCAATCTGTTCGACGCCGCGGCGGCGGATCTATCCGACTGCTTCGCCGGCGAGCCGGATTTCACTCCCTACAAAGTGCTGCCGATTCACCCCGATCTGTTCGACCCGGCCAAGGCGCGCGACCCGCTCGACCCCGAGCCTTCCCCGCGCATGGACGACCCCAACCTGCTGCGGGATCAGCACCGGCGCCTGCGCCCGTAGCGGGGCGGACTTCCGCCCCCTTCTCGCCTTGGAACCATGGGTGCGCGAGAATAGGGTTTTATGGCCGATACCAAGAAGACGCAACGCCGCTACCGCGAGGACCTTTCCGAGGCGCCGGACTGGCTGAAGAAGAAGAAATGCCCGCAGCGGGAGAAGTACATGTCCGGCAAACGCATTTTGCCGAAGAACCTGACGGGCAAGGAGAAGCTCGCCGACCTGGTGGATGAGGCTTTCCTGGCATACAACGGCGCGCGGCTCAGGGAAGGCTGCCAGCTTTTCACCGGGAAGATGCTCGAGCCGGATGTGACTATCGGCATGAGCCTGGCGGGCGCGCTGACGCCGGCGGGGCTGGGCTGCTCCTCGATCGTCCCGCTCATCAAGGCCGGGTTCGTCGACTGGATCGTGGCCACCGGCGCCAACCTGTATCACGACCTGCACTTTGCGCTGAACTATCCGGTGCGCGCCGGCAGCTTCAAGATGGACGACACCGAACTGCGCAACAACGACATCGTCCGCGTCTACGACGTTCTGCTGGGATACAGCGACTGCCTGATGGCCACCGACGAGATCCTGCGCGACATCCTGGTCCAGCCCGAATTCCAGAAGGAGATGGGCACCGGGGAACTGCACTATCTACTGGGCGGATACGCCGCCGAATGGGAGCGCAAGGCGGGCCTCAAGGACGTCTCCGTGCTGGCCGCCGCTTATCGCGCGGGCGTGCCCTGCTACACCTCCTCGCCGGGCGACTCGACTATCGGCATGAACGTCGCCGGCGTCGAATTGCGCGGCAACAAACTGCGCCTGAACCCGTCCATCGACGTCAACGAGACCACCGCTTTCGTGCTGGCCGCCAAGCGCTCGGGCGGCAAAAGCGCCGTGGTCCTGTGGGGCGGCGGCAGCCCGAAGAACTTCATGCTCCAGACCGAGCCGCAGATTCAGGAGGTGCTTCGCATCAAGGAATTCGGCCAGGATTATTTTCTCCAGGTGACCGATGCGCGTCCCGACACCGGCGGCCTGAGCGGCGCCACGCCGAGCGAAGCCGTGAGCTGGGGCAAGGTGGACCCGGATCGCCTGCCCGACGCCGTGGTGTGCTACACCGACACCACCATCGCCATGCCGATTCTCACGCATTACGCGCTGGCCCGGCACAAACCGCGCAAGTTGAGACGCCTGTACGATCGGCGCGACGCGATGATGAAGGCGCTGACCAAGGAATACTTCGCCCACAACAAAGTGACCATGCTCTCGTGACCACAAGACAACTCCAGTCCATCGCCAAGGAACACGGCACGCCGGTGGTCGTGATCGACCACGACGTCCTTCGCCGCAACTATGCCAAGTTCCGGAAGCACCTGCCCAGGGTGCAGGCCTACTACGCCGTGAAGGCCAATCCGGAGCCCGAAATCATCCGCACGCTGTACCGGGCCGGCGCGAGTTTCGACGTCGCGTCGCTGGCGGAATTCATGCTGGTCCACGAGAACATCAAACATTTGCCGGCCACCCAGCGACAGGCTTTCATCTGGGACAAGATCGTCTACGCCAACCCGATCAAGCCGAAAGAGACGCTCCAGGCGCTGGATCGGTACAAGCCGCTGGTCACCTACGACAACTGGGCCGAACTCCGAAAGATCCGGCAGCACGCCCCCAACGCCGGGCTGGCGCTGCGGTTGCGAGTGCCCAATACCGGCTCGATGGTGGAGCTGTCAAGCAAGTTCGGCTGCGATCCGGGCGAAGCGGTGGACCTGATCGAGGAGGCGTTCCGCATCGGTCTGGTGGTCGAGGGCCTGAGCTTCCACGTCGGCAGCCAGTGCACCAACTTCGAGAATTTCGTGCAGGCCATGAACATCGCCGCGGCGGTGATGAGGGAAGCCAAGACGCGCGGCCGCGAGATCAAGATCCTGGACATCGGCGGCGGGTTCCCGGTGCCCTACACGCGGCACGTCAAACCGTTCAGCGCGCTGGCCAGGAAGATCAACGCCGAGATCGACCGGCTGTTCCCGAAGGACATCGAGATCCTGGCCGAGCCGGGCCGGTTCCTGGTGGCCACGGCGGCGGTCTCCCTGGCGCGGGTGATCGGGAAGGCGGTCCGCGACGGCAAGACCTGCTACTACATCGACGACAGCGTGTATCACACCTTCTCCGGCATCATCTTCGACCACTGCGAGTACCACCTGAAGGCGTTCAAGAAGGGCAAGACCGAAATCTGCGCGGTCTTCGGGCAGACCTGCGACGGGCTGGATTCGATCTCGCAGTCGGAAGAACTGCCGGACCTGGAGATCGAAGATCTGGTCTACGCGGAGAACATCGGCGCCTACTCGAGCGCCTCGGCCACCTGGTTCAACGGCTTCGCGCCCGCGAAGATCGTGCACGTGAACCAATTTCGGGGACAGGCTACGAAATCCCGAAATACCGCCGCGACGAAGTTGAATCCACTTGCGAACTGAGTTTCGGGATTTCGTAGCCTGTCCCCGAAATAGGGTCGTCTGATATCATCAGGAGCAAGCGGGCGGCCGGCCGGCCCCGTGATCTGGCCGTGCTGGATGTGCTCGAGAGGACTCTGGATGAAGAGGCGCGTCTCCAGAAAGGCGAAGTTGGAAGCTCTCAAACAGGAGAGTGAACTCGCGCTGCGCGACCAGATTCGGCGCTCGCTCGCCCGCCCTCCGGAACGGCGCACCAATTTTCTGCGCAAACGAATCGCCTTCCGGATTTCGTGCCTCTAGCGACGGAGCAACGCCGCATGCCAATACTCCCCTTCGGAAACGACCCGGCCAAGATCGAACGATACAGGGCCTTCTGGAACCGCGCCGGCGTCAAGCGCCCGCTGGTTGGCTTCTCCTTCGTGGGCTGGTTCCCAGTGGGCGAGTTCGCGGCCTGCAAGAGCTGGGAATCGGCGGACTGCCTTACGCCCGAGATGGTCGATCCCGAGGCCTTTCTGCCCGACCACTTGCGCATGTTGCGCGAGGGCGAAGCGATCGACGACGACCTCATCCGCGGCGCATGCCCCGCCCAGGTGGCCATCGCGTGGCTGCCCGGAATGCTCGGCTCGAAGTTGCGCATCCTGCCCCAGAACATTCTCGGCGAGGACCGGCATTTGTCGTGGGAGGAAGCGCTCGCGGTTCGCCTGGACCACGGCCACCCCTGGTTTCGCAAGTACGTGGAGTTCGCCGACACGCTGGTCCGCGCGGCCAATGGCAGTTTCCCCGTCAGTCACTCGCCCCAGAGCGGGCCCACGGACCTGCACGCCGGGCTGCGCGGCCACACCGAAAGCGTGCTGGACCTGGTGGATGAACCCGCGAAGTCCGCCGAACTGCTCTGGCGGCTGGGCGAGATCCTCCGCGAGGCCACCGGGGAGATCTGGAAGCGGCTGCCGCTGTTTCACGGCGGATACTTCGACGCTCAGTATTCGCTGTGGGCGCCGGGGCCGATCATCCGGATGCAGGAGGACGCCACCGCGGTGTACTCGCCGGCGCTCTACCGCCGGTTCGTGCAGCCGGTGGACCGCATGCTCGCCGGCAGCTTCGCCAGCAGTTTCATCCATCTGCACTCCACCTCGATGTTCCTGCTGGACGCCCTTCTGGAAGTTGGCGAGATCCAGTGCTTCCAGGTCAACAACGACGTCGCGGGCCCGCCGGTGAAAGACATGGTCCGCTATTTTCAGCGTATCCAGGCGGCCGGGAAACCGCTGTTGATCCGCGGCTCGTTCACCGGCGACGAAATGCGCCTGCTGATGGACTCTCTGACGCCGCGCGGCCTGTTCCTCAACATCATGGCTGCCGACATGAAAGAGGTCGAGTCGCTGCGGCCGCTGGCCGGCCTGTGAGAGACCTGGGGACACTCCGGGCTGGCTTCACGGAAACCACCGCTTCAACCACCCCGCAGGCGTGTCCCCCATTTCTCGAAGACTTACGAATTTCGGGATTTCGTAGCCTGTCCCCGAAATAGGAATTCGGGATAGGGTAGGAACGGGCCGTCGACGCAGGTGAGCGCGCCCGAAGGGCTGGAGCACTTGCCGCAGATGCCGACGCCGCAACTGGTCATGTATTCGATGGATGCGATGATGCGGTCGGCGGGCGCGATTTCGCGTTGGATGTCGAAACACCGCCGCACCATCGGTTCCGGCCCGCAGTTGATGAAAACCAACTGCTCTTTTTCCAGTCCCGCGACCACCTCCGGCAGCAGTTCCGGC
>JAUYBU010000407.1 GCA_030693045.1 Bryobacterales bacterium
CTCTCCAAAGTCGGCGATGAGCTTGCCCGGTTTGCCCTTGCCCGAAAATGAGCGAAGATTGGCCGGTCAACCAGAGATTTCTTTTTCGCTGGTCAACCAGCTACGGCCCGGTCTGCCCGGCAATGCCGGTAATCAGGTACGTGATTTCTCCCATGGGGCCTTGCGCGAGGGTCGGAACCGCAAGCGCCAAAAGTAGCGTGAACGCGCACCAGACAGACTGGTTTCTCAGCATAGATACCTCCCAACTCTAGAGTCAGTTCAACTTCGATCCGGACGTATGCGCCACCAGCACAGAATCGCGAGCACGTTGATGGCGGCGGCAATGTAGAAGTACGTGGCCGCGGTACCCGTCGTATTCACCAGCAACGGGAACATCACGGAGCTGATGAACGAGCCAAGGTTCCCGATCATGTTCATCGCTCCGGAGAGAACGCCGGTTCGCGGACCGGCGATGTCCTGGCAACTCGTCCAACTCGGGCTGAGCGTCATGTCGACCCCGAGCGTCGCCAGCGAGAAACAAATCACTGCTCCCATGACGGTGGGCATCGACGCGGCCGCAATCAGACTGACCGTGCCCAGCGCGAACCCGATCAGCGCTGGCATCACCCGCGACATCCGCCAGTGGCCGCGCCGATATATGGCGTCCACAAGCGTCCCGCTGAACCAGTTGCCGAATGCGCCGAAGTACAGCGGAACGCTCGCGTACGCGCCAGCCCCCGTTGCCGTCAGGTTGTACTGTGACTTCAGGTACGGCAACAACCAGCTAAAGGCGATGAAGAAAGTGAAATTGGATGCGAAATACTGTGCCATCAGCAGCAGCGAGTTCATCGACAACAACAATTCCCGCCAGTTGCCTTTGCTTGCCTCCGGCGGTTGTTCCGCGCCATCTTGCGAACGTATATACTCCAGCTCCGCGGCCGATACGCTGCGCTTCTCCGCGGGGTGGTTGCGAAACCATGCATACCAACCGGAGGCCATCACGACACCGACCGCCGCCAGAGCCCAGAACGACGCACGCCAGCCGAAGCTCGCGATCGTGAAAGACACCGCCGACAACCCGAACGCAGCTCCCAACCGCGAGCCGACGAACATCAGTCCCTGGGCCGCGCCCCGCCCCTGTCGCGGTATCCAGCTATAGATCGCGCGGCTCGCGGTCGGGTAAATCCCGGATTCCGCCGCTCCGAAAAGGAATCGAATCGCGATCAAAGCGACGCTCGCCGTCACCGCGCCGGTTAGTCCCGTGAACACCGACCACAAGACCACGATCAGCGCCAGGAACGCTCGCGGGCCGAAGCGATCAGCCGCCCATCCTGACGGCACTTGAAACACCGCATACCCGAGCGCGAACACCCCGAAGACAAAGCCGAACGTTACGTCCGAGATACCGAGATCTCGTGACATATCGCCCTTGGCGGCCGAGATCGCTACCCGGTCCACGATGGTGAGGAACGAGAAGGCGAACAAATAGACGACAACCAGCCAGCGCACCCGCGTTGCGTTTGCGACCGGCATGGCTGTCATGCGGGCAGCGGAATCCATTGCTCTAATTCCTTCAGCATCGGCCGAGCCTGATGCCGTTCAAGAGCTTGCACCACGGCTTCCGAGTCGAGTTGATCCAGCCACTGGCAGATCCGCTCGGTGACCTCGATGTTGGCAGCGAACATTTCGCTCCCGTCCTGGCGCACGGGGAAGGTATCGGCGGTGATCCAGCCCTGGTAGCCGTCCTGGCGCAGGTAGAACAAAAACTCCGCCCACTGCCACAAGTGGTGCGACTCCGCGATCAGGTCCCAGTCCCACCCGGTCGTCGCGTCACAGAAGTGAATGTAGTAAGGTCGTTCGACCGTGAGCACTTCTGCGAACGCCGCCGCCGCACAGCCCCCGTCGTACATCGCGTGCCCGGCGTTGAACGTCACCCCGAGGTTACCGACACCCGCGTCCCGGCACAGGCGTATGACTTTCGCGGACGTGTCGAGCAGGCCCCGCGTCCGTGGCTCCGCCGGCTTGTGCTCGATGTGCAGCATTACTTCTGGCAGAAACGATCCCGCCTGTGCGACGCAATCGACCATCCGCCGCCAGGCCTGCCGATAGTCGATCTGTAGCGGATAGTCGTAACCGTCCGCGAGTGGGGCGCAGGTCACCCGTTCCGCGCCAAGTTCGGCGGCCAGCTTCTTGCCCTCGCATAGTAATTCGACGGCCCGCCTGCGGACACCGGGGTCCGGAGAGGAAAGTGCCCCCCGCTGGAACATGCGCTCGCCCTTCAGATTGACGTTCACCGCCGCTACATCCAGCTTGGTCTCGGCCAGCGCCGGCGTAATTGAAGCTGCGTCCGCGCACTCATCCGGGAAGATGATCTCGACGCCCTCGACTCCTCGGATGCCGGCCGCCCGCCGCAGCTTCTCGGCGAGCGGCAACGGCTCGTGATACTCGCAGAAGCGATCCCGCAGCTTTCCGAAGAACGGCGTGAGGACGGCGTGGCGCATGGTTCTATTTTACCGTAGCGTGCTGCACCGCCGCGCATGCGAACATCTCCGACTCGAGCAGCTTCATGGTGGGCAGGAATTCGTGACGCTCGAGGTTCTCGCGGATAAAATCCCGGTCCACACGGTCGAGCCATTCCCAGATTCGGTTCGTCATGCGCACATTGAACGCGAACGTCTCAATTGGATCCTGCCGTACCGGCGACGTGTCGGACGTGATCCAGTCGTCGTACTTGAGTTCCTTCAGGTAGTACAAGAACTCGACATAGGTCCACAGGTTGCAGGTACCGACCATCAGGTCCCAGTCCCATTTGCCGTTGTTGTCGTTGATGTGAACGTAATAGGGATGCCCACTCATCGCGACGTGCGCAAGCGCTTCGGCCGGAGTCTCTCCGCCGTAGATCGAATGGCCGATGTCGATAGTAACCCCAACATTTCTTCCCGCCACCGCATCGCAGAGCAGAACCGTCTTGGCCGCGGAATCGAGGAGGCAGTGGACCCGCGTCTCCGAGGGCTTGTATTCCATGAACAGGGTTATCTCCGGCAGGTACTCGGCTGCCTCGCGCACGCACTCCACCATGCGTCTCCACGCCGCAATGTAGTGCGTGTGGAAAGAATAATCGTAGCCGTCGCTCAGCGGGCAGCACGTGACTTTGTCCGCACCGATGGCCTTCGCGTAGTCCTTGGCGCGCTTGATGAACTCGACGGCCTTGGAGCGGATCTTCAGGTCTGGCGAAGACAGCGATCCGTGGATGAAATCGGGTTCGCTTTTGACGTTGACATTTACTGCGGAGACCTGCAGCTTCAGACGATGCAGGTGTTCCATCATCTTCTCGGGCGCCGGCTCCACTTCGTATGGATGCACTACCTCGGCTCCAGCCACGCCCGGAATCTTCGACATTGTCTCGAGCTTCTGCTCGATGGTGAGCGGTTCCTGATACTCGCAGAACCGGTCGCGCAACTTGCCCAAAAACGCAGTGATAATCGCTTGCTTCACCGCTCGTTTCCCTTTTCGATCACGAACGATAGCTCCTCAATGGTGCAGGTTTCAGTGAACCGTGGCCCGCGCATGTCGAACGCCGCAACTCGCAGCGTGTGTTTGCCCGGCGCCAGCTGGCGATCCAGCCACCACTCGCGCCCACCGAGCATGTAGGGCGCATTTGTGCGATAGCTGTAAGGCCTGCCGTCGATAAAGAACTCGACCCGCTTGATCGGCCATCGAGAATGCCGGTCCTCGACCACGGCCTCAATCCACGCGGGTCCTTTCAGCGTCTGTCCGTCCTGCAGCCCGATCAGTTTGATCACAGGCGTCTCATTGTCCGCATAATCGGGACGCGGCGGTATGGGCGAGCCCGTGAGCCGGGCCACCTGTTCGAAGAACAACCATTTCACCGGCGTGCTGATTCGCCAGTTGGTCGGCGGTGACTGGAAGCCGTCGCGGTAGTTGTTCCACCCCTGGTCGTAATAGCCCCAGCCCACCCGCTCCTGTACCGCTGCGTGCAGATTGAAGGTGCTCACGCCGTCTTCGTTGATCAGCACCGGCCGCTCATAACCAAGCCACTTGCGCATCGCCTGGATATCCGTATGGACCTCCTCCGGCGCACGTCCGTTGGTGTGGAACATCACGTAGTCGACCATACGCAGTGCACGATCGCCCCTGCTTCCGCGCGGCATGATGCCGCCCGACCAACTCATCGAAACCGGAAAGTCCTTGCCTGCTTCAGCCTTCGCCAAGGCGACCAGTTCATAGATCCCGTCCGGCTGCAGCAGCGGATGACTGTAGCCGCCGACGCTCGTTTCGTTGTTGATCTCAATGAGCACATTGCGGTACGGCAGCGACTTCAGGAAGCGAACTCCATTCACCACCGCGCGGCGGACATTCTCATCATTCGACACAATCGCGATTCGCTCATCGGACCCTTGATAGAAGAAGCCGACAATGGCCACCATGCCAAGCCGGTCCGCCGCCGCCAACACCTTCTCGATGCGCTTGCCATAGGCGGACTTCAGGTTGCCTTCCGAATCGAAACCGCTGTTGTGGTGCGGCTGCATCGGCACGTTCTCGCCGTAGTTGCCGTCCGTCGGCCCCCCGCCCTGCAAGTTCACAGTGAACGCCAGCAGCCCCGCACGCCTCCAGTCCTCGAGCCCTTGCACGAATTCGTCTACATTGCGTTCGGCGTCCCACTTCCCGCCCGGATACTCGAACGCGACCGCTCCCATAGTGTTCGAACTGTATGGCTTGCTGCGCCCGCCCTGCGCGGGATAGTTCGCGTCGTCAAAGATCCCCTGCACCGCCCGCACGTTGAGTAGCGTCCCGATGAGATTCGGATCTGCATTGGGAAACCCCGCGTCCGCAGTGTAAGTAGGCCGCCCGTTGATGGTGAACGCGGAGCCGCGGGTACCGACCACTGTTCGCTGACCAAACCCGGAGCCGGCCACGCTCGCAAGCACCACGAGTGCAAGAAGAAGATTACGCATCGATGATTCTCCCATCTGCTTTCTGTTGTGGGATCGATTCATTGTAGCCCAATTCAGCCGGGATACAAGTCAACATTCGGTCTATGTTTTGGACGATTCTGCCCTGTAACCGTTCAGCCCCCCTCTACCGCTGGAGGAGTGTGAGGGCGGGCTGACCGGCGCGGTGGTGGCTCACGGAGTCGCAGAGGAACTCCAGCGCGTGGCGGCGCTGCATGACCCAGGTCCGGGCGACGGTGAGCAAACGGGCGGTGGCGATTTCCCCTTTCGCGCTCTGGTTCCCAAACTTCAGACACACTTATCCCTGCTTCCTCTTTTTCCGCCTCTTGTTTTGTTTCGAATCCAGCCGCACCGCTCAGCTCGCTTTGGCCAGCGCCTTGGGCTTGGCCTTGGCTCGCGGCAGCCGCGCAATCACCCACAGATTGTGGGCCAGCACGTTCCAGGCCACCTCCCGCTCTTGATTCGCGTGCCCCTTGCTCAATAATGGACTGCCCAGAAACCCGTTCTTGAAGATCGAGATCCGCGCTTCCGTTTGCGAGCGCCGCTTCTGCAACTCGACAAACTTTCCATCCTTCATCCGCTTCTTCAGTTCATCGGGCGCCTTCGGGCAGATCCCGTTGTAAATCCCGTCCTGGTCCAACAGGTCCCGATTCGATTTGCTGTCGAAGCCACGGTCCCCGGAAACGTCGCGGATCGAATGTCCCACGCCAGTCTGCTTCATCCGCTCCAAACTGCGGCCCAGCATCTTCGTGTCCGCCTGCGGATTGCCGTCCACCAACTCCCAATCCACAATCACTCCGCTCTGGCTTTCGCCTAGCAGCAACTGGCTCCCACCTGAATCCGGCGTGAAAGTGGCCACTTTCAGGGATGGAGGGGTTTCATCGTGCGGATCTT
>JAUYBU010000489.1 GCA_030693045.1 Bryobacterales bacterium
AGACTCACTCACAGAACCGTCAGAAACCTGCGATCCATAGCATTCTCTCCCGCCGATTCGCCGTCTTCCGGCCGGCCGCCTGTTGCCGGCCGGCGCGAGATCCGGCATCTTCATCCCCCTTTGGGGATCAAACTCAACCACGCCCCGATCGCGATCGCCGGAGCGTAGGGGATAGACTCCGTCTCCGGTCCCGACTTCCGGCGAAAAGCCCGGAAAGCCAGGAATCCAACCGCCATCAGCCCGCCCACCGCCGCGGTCCATAACGCCGCTTCCACCAGCCGGCCCGCGCCCAGAAGCGAACCCAGACCGGCCATCAGCTTCACGTCCCCGCCGCCCATGCCGCCGAGAAAGTAAAAGATCAGGAAAACGCCGAAGCCCGCCGCCGCGCCCGCCGCCGCCGTCAGAACCCCGCGCCAGCCCGCCACCGCCGTGTGCCAGCACAAACCGCAAATCAGCCCCGCCGCCGGAATCCAGTTGGAAACCCGCCGGAAAGCGAGATCCTCGATCGAGGCCGCCAGACCAATCCCAATCGCCATGGCAACTTGAGCGGTCATCGCGTCTCCCGGGTTGCCACGGCGCCTTTCATTCCCTTATCGGCCGATTTCGGGGGCACGCCTCCAAACACGACCGCCTTCATGAGCAGGGGGGCGAGAAACCCCGCCTGCAAGGCGAACTCCGCCAGCGCCTGGCCCGAAGGCAACCGCCACGACTGTCCATCCAGCCACTCGATCGGAACCCGCGGGATCCGAAACGACGACCCCAGCCCGGCCACACCGTAACTCTTGAGAGACCCCTTCCCGGTCTTCATCCTCTGTGATCTCCTCTAGTACTTTCGGCAGCCTCCGTCGTTTTCATTAGTCCTTTCGATACGGTTTTTTGCGGCTCGCCCTTAGCCGGGCCGGTTCGAGCCCTAACCCGTTCAAACAGGATCGCTTTGCCGTCGTCCTCCACGATTCGCCAGCGCCGGTCCAGCTTGAGGATCGATCCCAGCGGCCAGTCCATCGGGCTCAGAACGTAGTCGAAGCCATAGCGCTCAATCAGTCGCTCCCACTCGTGACGCCCCCCTACCATGCTCAGGTACTGCCGCCCGATCTCGGGTCCGTAGAAGTCGCTGCGGCCGTCGAAAAACACGCGCTGTTGCGGGTAGGAGCGGAAAATCAGGTAGTCGGCCCACTGGTCGGAAGTGAGCACCCGGGCTCGGGCCAGCGCCTCCCGGTGCCGCTCCACAATCTTCACCGGAAACCTCTCCTCGGGAAAGTTCTTAGGCCACTTCACCGGCTCGTTGATGGCCGCCAGCACCACCACCGGCACCGCCGCCCATACCGTCAGACGCCGAAAACCGGCCGCCGAATCGTCCCCCAAAGCTTTTAGAATGTTCACCACCGACCGGGCCGGGCGCCCCGCCGCCGCCCCTTCCCACCAGCGCGTCAGTTCGGCCGCGATCAGCGGCGCCGCCACCACCACGTAGACCGGCACATGGCGGACCGAGCTGAGCGCGGCGTGGGTCCAGAAGATCACCCACAGCGCTTCGACCACCTGCCGGCGTTGGAGGGCGAAGGCCGCCAACAGCAGTCCGGCCATCAGCAGAACCTCGAACTGCAGCATGGTTTCTTCGCGAAAGCTGGGCGACTGGAATTCCTGGACCGACTTCCGGATCCAGTCGGACTTCAAGTAAGAGACCAGGTGCGCGTGCAGGCGGTAGCCGTAGGGGTTTAGCAGCGAGGCGGCCGCGCAACCGGCCCCCAGAACGGCGTACCGGCGCGCCGACCTCAGCCGCCGGCCGCGCTCCGGCCTCAGAAGGAACGCCTCGGCGATCGAACCCGCCACCATCAACCCGATGGTCGCGATCAGGGCCACGAAGCCCCCGTGCAGATTGGTCCAGACGGCGGTAACGGGAATCAGCGCCCAGACCCAGCCGGTGGGCGCGCGCCGGTCTCGCGCCAGCAGCCAGACGGAAATGGCCATCAGCAGAAGCGTGAAAATGTGCGGCCGGGCAAGATAGTGCACCGAAGAGGCGCTCACCCCGAGCAGGCAAACCAGCATCGCCGCCAGCGGGTTGGCGCCGTGCCAGAGCATGGCCCGGAAGACCACGAACGCCGCCGCCGAGATGAGCGCGCCGGCCGCCAGCACCACGCCCTTAAACCCGGCCAGCCGGAACAGCCCCGCAAAGAATACGTCGGCCAGCCACTCCCAGGCGAACCAGGGCTGGCCGGGCTTGGTGAACGAGAACGGGTCGCCGGTGGGCACGCGGCCGTGGTCCAGCACATACTCGCCGGTCCGGATGTGCCAGCCGGTGTCGCCGTCCAACAGCAAACCCATCCAGCCGAAGGCGCCGGCGGCGAACAGCCATACCAGCAAAGTGACAAAGAAGAAATCCCCAAGGGTCGGCGCCAGCCGGCGCATCCAGCCAGCCCCTGCCGCTTCCCGCCGCGCTCCCAACCCGGGAAGAGGTTGCGCCATCGGTTCCATCGGTCCGGAATCCCCCACCCGTCAGCGCACCAGACTCTCGGCCAGGTCCGACAATCCCTCGGCCACCGGCGCCGCCTCCGGCTCGACCTCCGGACCCAGCATCCGCCGGCCGTGAATCGCCAGCTCGAAACGGTCCCTGACGCCGGTCTTCTCGAAAACGTGCATCAGGTGGACCTTGACCGTTCCGGGGGTGATCTGAAGGCTTTCGGCAATCTGCCGGTTCTTCATGCCGCGGCAGATCAGCCGCACCACCTCGCGTTCCCTGGACGTCAGGCGCGGAGCGCCGCGCCGCGCCAACAGCCCGGCCGCGTGGTTGGCGAGGCCGTTTTCGATCCATACCTGCCCCCCCAGCACGGCTCGCAGGCACTCCAGCAGCGACGACGCGGGCAGCGTCTTCCGCACCACCCCGCGAGCCCCGAACTGCAGCGCGCGGAGCGCTTCGCTGTCGGCCATCTCGCCGACCCACAAAACCGGCTGAGTGGTCACCGAAACGTCTCTCAGCGACGACACCAGTTGCAGCGCGCCCCGAAAACCCTGGGATTGGTCGATCAGAGCCAGGTCGGGACGGAGTTCGCCAATCCGCCGCAGCGCTTCGGCCGGGTTCGAGGCCCAGCCAGCGAACTGCAGATCGGTAGTCGCCCCCAGCACGCGCTCGAGCCCTTCGATAACGATTGGCTGCGCATCACATGCGAAAACAGTTCCGGGCTTCAACGGCTTTCCCTCCGTAGCACCCTACCAGCGCCCGGGCCACGAGCTACAGTTCCGCCTCGGGTCGCACTCCATCTGCTGGCTGCTCATCCCCAGAATCGGCAGAACTGCTGCCGGTAAATAGGGCGCGGGTGGGGTACTAGGGGATCTGCATCAAGAAATACGGCAGAACCCGGATAGAGGATTAGGGAAAAAGTACTGCCGGCCGCTAGCCGTGCATCTGCTGCGCGAGATAGTTCTCGACGCCGATCTCGGCGATCATGCCGAGCTGGGCTTCGAGGAAGTCGGCGTGCTGCTCCTCGTCGCCGACCATCTTCTCAAACAGAGCGAAGGTGCCGTTGTCGCCCGCCTCGACGCAAATCCGCGCGGACTGGTTGTACACCCGAACCGCTTCCAGTTCGGCGGCCAGGTCGTTCTCGATCTGGGCCTTGACGCTGGCGCCGATCCTGGGCGCCGGCAGCACGTCCAGCCTGGGAGTGCCGTCCAGAAAGAGGATGCGCTCGATCAGCCCCTCGGCGTGCCGCATCTCGTCGATAGCCTGTTTCTTGATGTAGGATCCCAGCTTCTTGTAGCCCCAGTTCTGGCACATCTCGCCATGGATCATGTACTGGCAGATGGCCGTCAGCTCCGCCTTGAGAGCCTGGTTCAGTTCGTCGATTACCTTGCTGTTGCCGCGCATGATGGTTCGCTCCCTAAACTTTCAGTCTACCTCCGGCCGGGCCGGGGTGGGGCGGGCAAGAATTGTCCAATACAAGATGATCCTGAAACGCGACTTGATTCCAATACAAGATGATCCTGAAAATGGAGGTGGCGGGGTAGGCGTGCTGCAGCGGGATGCACATGCAAATGCAGAATGCCGAGACGCTGAGTCCGGAT
>JAUYBU010000492.1 GCA_030693045.1 Bryobacterales bacterium
TGCGTCAGCCTGGTATGGCCCCTTTTTGAAAAAGGGGCCATACCAGGCTGACGCATTTTCTGGTACGGGGGAAACCGTGTCTGAGCTTGTCACAGAAGAAAAGGAATTGCTGCTCCGAGAGATTCACCACCGGGTGAAGAACAACCTGCAGGTTATTTCGAGCCTCCTGAGCCTGCAGTCGAACAAGGTCACCGACCCGGCCACGCGCGCGCTGCTCCAGGCAAGCCAGAACCGGGTGCGCGCCATGGCCATGGTGCACGAGACGCTGTACCGCTCCCACGATCTAAGCGCGGTGGATTGCGCCGAGTATCTGCGCGCGCTGGCCGGACCGCTGTATCAGTCCTATGGCCTCGAGCCCGGCGCGGTGCAACTGCGTATCCTGGCGCCGGCCGGGATGCGCATCAGCCTCGAGACCGCCACGCCGTTCGGACTCATCGTCAACGAGCTAATCTCGAACGCGCTGAAACACGCCTTCCCGGGCGGCCGCCGCGGCGAGATCGAGGTGCGGCTGGAGCCGCTGGGCGAAGGCCGTTTCCGCCTGCAGGTGTCCGACAACGGGGTGGGATTTGCGCCGGATCGGGACCCGCGTCACAGCGGCACACTGGGGCTGCGGCTGGTGCAGGCGCTGGCGGAGCAGTTGGACGGCTCGGCCCGGATGATGTGCTGTTCCGGAACCCGTTTCGAGGTCACGCTGCGGGATCACAAGACGTAGCGGCGGCGCCGGTTGTGGGATAATCGTCTCACCAGCCTTGCAGGACAGCATCCTGATCCGCGGCGCGCGGGTTCACAATCTCCGAGACATCACACTGGAAATCCCGCACAACCGGCTGACGGTGGTCACCGGCGTGTCGGGGTCGGGCAAATCCTCGCTGGTGTTCGACACCATCTACGCCGAGGGCCAGCGGCGCTACGTCGAATCGCTCTCGGCCTACGCGCGGCAGTTCCTGGAGCGGATGGAGAAGCCCGACGTCGATTCGCTCGACGGCCTCGCGCCGCCGGTCGCCATCCGGCAGAAGAACACCACGCGCAACCCGCGTTCGACCGTCGCCACGGCCACCGAGTTGTACGACTTCCTGCGCCTGCTGTGGGCGCGCGCCGGCCGCACCTACTGCCCCAACTGCGGCGAGCGCGTGCGCCGCGACACCATCGACCAGGTGGCCAAGTCCCTGCTGGGGGAGACGGAGGGCTCGCGCTGGTACGCGCTGTTTCCCATCCGGCACGAGAAAACCGGGGAACTGCGCGACCGGCTCTTCGAGCTCCGCAAGAAGGGCTTCAATCGCCTGTTCCAAGCGGGGCGCACGTTCGAGTTCTCGACGCCCGAATCGCTATTGGACATCGATTTCAAGATGCCGCTGTTCGCGCTGGTGGATCGCCTGGCCATCGCGCCGGGCCTGCATCAGCGGCTGGTGGACACCACCGAAATCTGTTACCGGGAAGCCGGCGAGGTGGTTTTCGAGCGCGCCGGCGACGGGTTCCAGAGAAATTACAGCGAGCGGTTCGCCTGCAAACGCTGCCAGGTCGAATTGAGCGAGCCGGAGCCCAGCCTGTTCAGCTTCAACAGTCCCTTCGGCGCCTGCCCCAACTGCCAGGGCTTCGGCAACACCATCGACTACGACATGGACCTGGTGATCCCGGACCGCTACCTGTCGCTGGAGGACGGCGCCGTGGACCCGTGGACCAAGCCCCACTATTCCTCGCACTACGCGGAGTTCCGGCGCGCCGCGCGCGCCAAGGTGCGGCTGAACGCGCCTTACGCGGACTTGCGCCCGGACGAAAAGCTGTACGTCGAAGAGGCCGTCCGGCGCTTCTTTCGGCAGGTGGAAAAAAAGAAGTACAGGGTTCATGTACGTGTTTTCCTGAGCCGTTACCGGGGCTACACGGAGTGCGCCGCCTGCCGCGGCTCGCGACTGCGCGCCGAGGCGCTGAACGTGCGCGTCGGCGAAAAGACGCTGGCCCAGGCCGCGAAAATGAACATCGCCGAGGCGCGGGACTTTTTTGGCTCGCTCGAAATGACGCCCGAGGAATCGGCCATTGCCGGCAAAGTGATGGTCGAGATCAACCAGCGGCTGAAGTTTCTGAACGACGTGGGGCTGGAGTACCTGACGCTGGACCGCCTCTCGGCGACGCTGTCCGGCGGCGAGGCGCAGCGCATTCAACTCGCCACCTGCCTGGGTTCGCGCCTGGTGGGCGCCTGCTACGTGCTGGACGAGCCCTCGATAGGCTTGCACAGCCGGGACACGGCGCGGCTCATCCGCATTCTCCACGAGCTGCGCGAACTCGGAAACACGATCATCGTGGTCGAGCACGACGCCGACATTATGCGCTCGGCCGACCACATCGTAGACCTCGGTCCGGGCGCCGGCGAGAACGGCGGGCGCGTAGTATTCCAGGGCTCCTACAGTGAGCTGGCCGCCGGGGGGGCCTCGCTCACCGGCAAATACCTGCGCGGGGAATTGCGCACCTGGCGCACCATCGAACGCCGCGCCATCGACCCGCGGCGAACCGTGCGTTTCACCGGCGCGCGCGCGCACAACTTGAAGAATCTCGACGTCACGCTGCCGCTGAGCATGATGGTGGCGGTGACCGGGGTCTCGGGATCGGGCAAGTCGAGCCTGGTTCACGACGTGATCTACAAGGCTCTCACCCGCAGCCAGGAACCGGAGGAGGAGAGCGGCGAGTGCCACCAGATCCGCGAAAAGTTCACCTGCCGCAAGGTCGAGCGGGCGGAACTGGTCGGCGAGACGATCCTGGTGGACCAGTCTCCCATCGGGCGCACGCC
>JAUYBU010000540.1 GCA_030693045.1 Bryobacterales bacterium
TTGCCTGTTCAGCCGCGAAATCCGCTCCCTGACGGTCGCGGCTCAGAAACGGGGGGCCCTGTTTCCAGGCATTTACCGAGCCGCGACCGTCAGGGAGCGGACACGCGAACCGGACTCCCCCAGAATCGTTAAGCACCCATGCCATAGCCGCCTGCCATCCACTCATGGCATACTAAACATTGGAAGAGACGACATGAAGAATTTCCACCTGCCGCTACCGGAGCGGACCTACGCGCAACTCAGGGCAGAGGCCGAACGGACACAAGTGCCCGCGACCGCCCTGGCGCGCGAGGCTATCGATTTGTGGCTGCGACACCAATTGCGGCTGGCTAGACACGGCGCGATCTCCGCTTACGCCGAAGAAATGGCGGGTACGCATCTCGACCTCGACCCCGACTTGGAGTCGGCCGGAATCGAGCACCTGGTGAGAGCCGGGCGGTCGCCGAAATGAAACGAGGAGACATCTATTGGGCCGATCTTGTACCGCGTTCGGGATCCGAGCAGACGGGACGACGCCCCGTGATTTTGGTGTCTCACGACGGCTTTAATGAGACTCCTGCCTGGCGGTCGATTATCGTAGTCCCCATCTCGACTTCCGCGTCGCAAGGCAAGCGCGGACTCACCGTCGTCGAGATTCCGGGTGGCGCTGCCGGTCTGCCAAGAACAAGCCTTGCCGTATGCCATCAAGTGACCACGATAGACCGCGCCAAGCTCGCCAGGAGGATCGGCGCACTGCCTCCTGAATTCCTCAGACTTGTGGAGGAGGGACTGAAGGCAGCGCTCGACCTTGATTGAACACCCGCCTCGTTCGTGGCGATCAATCGTCGAGGTTCGGCCGGCTGACGCCGCCGAATCGGAGATAGAGCACCGGCATGAGCAGCAGGTTCATCAGCGTGGACGTGAGCAGCCCGCCCACGATCACCACGGCCATGGGATACTCGATCTCCTGGCCCGGCCGGCTGCCGGTGATCACGATCGGCAGCAGCGCCAGCGACGTTGCCAGCGCGGTCATGAGGATCGGAGCCAGCCGCTCCTCGGAGCCGCGCAGCACCAGTTTCTCGCCGGGTGGTTCGCCCTCGGAGGTTTCCAGGTGGCGATAGTGGCTGATCATCATGATCCCGTTCCGGCCGGCGATCCCCAGCACGGTCACGAAACCGACCAGTGAACCCAGCGACAGCACTCCGCCGCTCAGCCATGCGCTCAGGACGCCGCCGACCAGCGCGAACGGCAGGCTGACCAGCAGCAGCAGGGTAACGCGCCCGGACTGAAAGTCGGAATACAGAATCAAGATGATGCACAGCAGCGAGATGCCGGACAGCGCCAGCAGTTGCCGCCGGCTTTGCTGGCGCGCCGCGTACTCTCCCAGGAACTCGGGATGATAGCCGCGCTCGAAGGGGACCGCCCGCACGCGCTCTTCGACTTCGCGCGCCACCGCGCCCAGGTCCCGGCCTTTGACGTTGAAGCTGACGTCGATTTTGCGCGAGCTGTTTTCGTGCGCGATCAGGTTCGGCGTAGGCTCGAAAGCGATGTCGGCCACGTCACTCAGGGGTATGTTCGCGCCCGATGGCGTGCCAATGCGCAGCTCGCGGATCGAATCCACCGATGCGCGCGTGTGAGGCGCGCCCCAAACGGCGACGTCGAAGATCTTCTGGTCCTCGTAAATCTCGCCGACTTTCGTGCCTTTCACCAGCGTGGTCGCCGTTCGGCGCACTTCGCCGCCGGTCAAGCCGAACAACGACGCCTGGCCGGGCCGCACGCGCACCACCAACTGCGGCACCAGGACCTGTTGCTCCACCTGCAAATCGGCCACGCCCGGCACGCCCTGAATGGCGCGGGACACCTCCTGCGCTTTAGCGCGCAACTCCTCCAGCCCCGGCCCGTAGAGCCGCACCACCACGGCCGCGCTGCCGCCCGTCAGGACCTCTTTGATCCGTTCCTTCAGATACGTCAACAGATCCCGGGTCAGTCCCGGGTACCCGTTCACCACGTCCTGAATCCGCGCCACCGTCTCTTTGTAGGGAACCTTCGGGTCCAGGCTGATCCACAATTCCGTGAAGTTGGGCCCCACTACCTCGTCGGCGACTTCGGCGCGCCCGATGTGAGCGCCGAAATTCCGCACTCCAGGCACGGAGCGCAGTTCCCGGCTCGCCCGCACCGTAATGCGCTGCATCGCCTCCAGCGAAGTACCGGGCTTCTCGACCCAGTGCATCAGAAAATCGTACTCCTGAAAATTGGGGAGAAACTCCTCGCCTAGAAACGGCACAATCGCGATGGTGACCGCAAATACACCAGCCATCACAACCACCGCTGTCCTGGGGCTGCCCAGCAAGTGCGGCAGGATTCCGCGATAAACCGCTTTGAGCCCCCGCACCAACGCCGGATCCCTCCGGCGCTCCGGCGCGCCCGGCAGCAGCAGCAGCGAGAGCGCCGGCGTCAGCGTCAGCGCCACCACCAGCGAGGCAACCACGGCCAGCATGTAGCTATACGCCAGCGGGCGGAAGAAAGCTCCCGCCAGCCCCGGCAGGAAAAACACCGGCAGGAACACCAGAATGACGATCAGGCTGGCGTAGACCACCGCGCTGCGAACCTCCATCGACGCTTTCAGCACCACCTGAAACGCGGATTCC
Source organism: Bryobacterales bacterium (assembly GCA_030693045.1). Classification (GTDB taxonomy): domain Bacteria; phylum Acidobacteriota; class Terriglobia; order Bryobacterales; family Bryobacteraceae; genus JACQZT01. The sequence goes on from JAUYBU010000540.1 coordinate 2,628, forward strand.
GGATTCCCCGCCAGGCGATTCAAGCGCAAACGCCGGGTGATGTTCTCCACGTCGATGATCGCATCGTCGACCACTTCGCCGAGCGCGATAGCCAGCCCCGCCAGCACCATCGTGTTGATCGTGGCGCCCTGCCCTTTGATCACCACGGCGGCGGCCACCAGCGACAGAGGAATCGCGGTGAGGCTGATGGCGGCGGTCCGCCACTCGAACAGGAAAGCGATCAGAATCGCCACCACCAGCAGGCAGCCCCACAGCAGCGCGCGATTCAGGTTCTCGAAGGACATCTCGATGAAGGTCGCCGGCCGGAAAATCGTCGAGTCGATTTCGACGTCTCTCAGCCCCGGCCGCAGCGCCGCCAGCGCATCCTCCACCTTGCGCGTCACATCCAGCGTGTTGCCCGTCGGCTGCTTTTCCACGATCAGCAGCAGTCCGGGGCCATCGTTGATCACCGCGTCGCCGATCGGCTGCGGATGGCCTTCGACAACCTCCGCGATCTGGCCGAGTTCGACGGGCGCGCCGCCGCGAAAGGCGACCGGCACCCGCCGCAAGTCCTCCGCCGTGCGGATGGCGCCGGCGTGCGTCACGGCGATACGCTGATTCGGAGTGTCCAGGAATCCGCCGGCGGCAGGCTTCACCACCTCGCCGGCCACCCGGATCACCTCATCCAGGCTGATCCGGTTGTCGCGCAGGCGCTCGGGATCCACCAGCACCTGGATCTGGCGGTCTCGCTGGCCCCAGATGGCCACGTTGGCCACGCCGGGAACCGCCATCAGGCGAGGCCGAACCACCCAGCGGGCCAGCGTCGTCAGCTCCACCTGGCTCAGGCGCTTGGAGGTCATCCCGATTTTCAGCACGCGGCTGGTCGACGACAGCGGCGACAGCATCACCGGCGGGCGCGCCGCCGCCGGAAGTTGCGGCGCCACGGTGGCCAGCCTTTCCTGCACCAGTTGCCGGGCCTGCATGAGCGGCGTTCCCTGCTCGAAATACATCACCACCGAAGAGAGCCCCAGCACGCTCTTGGAGCGAACCGTCCGCAGCGAGAGGATGCCGTTCATGGAATCCTCGATGGGCACGCTGATCAGGCTTTCCACCTCGCTGGTGGAGAGACCGGGGGCCTCGGTTTGAATCTCGACCAGTGGCGGCGCGAACTCGGGGAATACGTCGAGCGGGGCTTTGCGGACCGAGTCCAGCCCCCAGATCATGAGCAGGACGGCCGCCGCCGCGACGGCGACACGCAAACGGAGAGAGGTGGAGATCAGCCAGCGCATGCCTATTTCCCGGTGCTGAATTCAGTCCCGAACAACTCGGCGGCGCCCGCGGTGACCACTTTGGCGCCGGTCTGGAGGCCGCGCGTGACCAGCGCCGCGCCGCCGGTCACTCGCGAGATTTCCACGCGGCGACGCGAGTACTTCCGCGGAGCGGTTTGCTGGTAGACCCAAGCGCCTCCGTGAATGTCATATAGCACCGCCGCCGGCGGAATCGTCAATCCGCGCGCTTCACCCCGGAGTGGAAGCGTGACGCCGACCTTCTGGCCCGGCCGGAGCGCCAGGTCGTGGTTGGCAAGGGCGAAGTACAAGTCGACGGTGGAGGCGACCGGATCGGCGGAGGGCGGCGCCAGGACCGGGGCAGCCTGCCGCACCGGGCTGTTGGGACCCGCGTTCAAAGCGCGCACGCTGGCCGAGGAATCGCGCGCGAGAGAATCTATCTCGCCCGCGAACACCGCCACGCGAATCCAGAGCGTATCGAGTTGCTCCAACTCGAACAGGGGAGCGCCGCCGGCCACCATCTGGCCCTGGGCCACGTGGAGCGTCTTGAGAATCCCGTCCTTGGGAACGGCGATGGCCGCCCGCACGCCGGCGTCGAGAGGCGCCTTGTCCAGGCGCTGCAGCCTGGCGCGAGCCGCCGCCAGCGCGTTCTGGGCCAGCGTTAATTCCTCCTCGGCCGCTTCCTTGGCCTTCGCGCTTCCGGTCTGTTCCTTCAACATCCGCTCCGCCCGCTCGAAACGCGTTTTGGCCGCATCCACGCGGGTCTCGGCGGCGCGGGCGTCCGATTCGAGGCTAACGCGCAGGTCGCGCTCCACCGCCAGCAGGGGATTCAGGTGCAGCAGCACGTCATTGCGCTTGAGGCGGGCGCCGGGCGCGGGAGGGGAGCCCGGACCGGCAAAAGATACGGTGCCCGCCACGGGAGCCGAAACCACCATCGCCTGGCCCGGCGGGATCACCACTTCTCCAGCCCACGTCCCGGTGCGGCCGCCGCTGGCGGCCTGCGCGGCAACGGTTTCGATTCCCAGGCGCCGCTCGGCATCCTCACTGAGCGTGATGGTGGCAAGGTCCGCCTCCTTCACGCCGCCATTGGAGAGCTTCGCGGGCAGGACCTTCGCTTTTTCGGAAGTCACTGCCGCCGGGCGGCATCCAATCCCCGTAAGCAATGGGAAAAGTGACAACGGGAGGGAGCACAGATAACGTCGCCTCATAATCTCCTTCCGATTCCGTGTTCCAGCCGGGCCCGGGCTCGCTGGAAGGACGCCGCCGCGTCCGCCTCGCGCAACTCGAGGTCGTAGACCTGTCGGCCCGCTTCCAGCACCGACAGGAACGCCACGTCCCCTTGGGCGTAAGCCTTCTCGGCCAGACGGATCGCCTCTTCAACCGGTGGGCGAACCTGCGACCGCAAATACTCGAGCGATTCCAGCGCCTGCACAAGCTGAACCCGGGCCTCGCGAACTTCCGCCTCGACGCGATCCCGCGCCGCCAGGTAGAGCAAGGCGGCGCGCTCGACCTCGACGTCGGCCCGCTTGATGCGGCCCTGGTTGCGGTTCAGGATCGGAAGTTCGGCTTGCAGGCCGGGCCCGGTTCGGGTCTTTGTCGGCGTGCCGGTCTCCTTGATGCTCAGCAACGGCGTCACAGCCGCGTATACCTTCGATCGCTCCCAGCGCGCGTTGCGCATGGCGGTCTCCACCGCCAGCTCGGCGGCGCGCAGATCGGGGCGGGACTCCATCGCCGTCTTGAGAAGGGCGTCCATTTCCGAAGGCGCCTGCGCATCCACGGACGCCTCGGCCGCAACCAGGCGTTCCGTCGTTCCACGAAGGCCGATCGTCATCCGCAAGCGCTCGCGCGCCGCGTCGGCATCCCGTGCCAAGCGCTGAGCAGTCTCCTGCATCAGGTTTAGATCCACCCGCGCCTGGTTGGCTTCGAATGCGCTGACATCCCCCACATCCAATCGCTTTTGAGTCAACTCGGCGATGCGCCGCCGCAGGCGCTGGGCCTGGGAGGCCGCCTCGCTTCTGCGCTCGGCCAGCGCCAATTCGGCGTGCGCCAGGCGAGCGTCCCGGACAACATCCAATCCCGCCTGGATCAACGTCTGGCCGACCTGAGAGAGGTTGGCGCGGGCCGCGGCGAGCCGGCGGGGGCGCTGCCAGAGAATCTCAACCGGCCACTGCAAGACAAACTCGAATGGCTTGCCGGCGATGGGCAGCAGCGCCTGGAACGACGGGTTGCGAAGCAAGCCGGCGTCCATCAAGTCCGCCTGCGCCAGGCCCAGATCCTTCAGTGTTGCCTGCAGCGCGCTGCTGTTCCATAGCGCGATGGCGACGGCGTCTTCCCGGGAAATTCGGCCGGTGAACTTGAGCCCTGGCGGGAAGCTACCAGTCTTGAATTCGCTGGCGGCGGCCTCCGGCCGGACCTGGAGCCCGGTCCGCTCCGCGATCGAGCCCGAAACCGTCGCGCGGTCCTGGGCCGCAACCCCAAGGCCGAAGGCAACCAGAACGCATAGCGCTTTTGTCATAACAGATACTAAACTCCGAAAATGCGAAAAAAGCCGGAAACACTCCGGGCCGGCCTCGCGGAAACAATCGCTGGGGACAGGCCGGTGTGTGCGCAGGACCCTTTTACACGATCTCAGTGATTATACACTCCCACCCGCACACAACGCGCGGCTGGTTCACGTAAGAATAAGTGAGAGAGGCAAAACATGAGCGGACAGCTCGAACTGGCGCCCGGCAAGCTGGCTCACCCAAGCGGAGCGCTTTGGCTGGTTGAAAGCGGCGCGCTGCTGGTCGCCGGCGCGCATCTGGGCTACGGCTGGGCGCAACACCGCCGCCCGGACCCGGCCCCGGCCTTCGATGGCGGCGCGCACAAGCGCCTGGGCGCGTTGGTGGAGGAGTTGAAGCCCAAGACGCTGGTCCTGCTTGGAGACCCGGCGCGCGCGCCCCACCCCGCTCGCGAATGGGCGGGAGCGTTCGGACGCCTCCGGCCGCTGCTGGTGGACGAGTGGCGCCAGGGCGATGTCGTCGCCCTCTACGGCAACCTCCCCAAGACACCCGTGCCAGGCGGGCACATCCTGGTTTTCGGCCACCTGCGTCCCTTCGCGACAATTGAAGACCGGACCGGCGTCCGGCGCCGCCTGCCGGCGTTCTTGCGCAGCCGCCGCGCCATTATTCTTCCCGCTTTCTCTCCGTTCTCCGGCGGTATTGACGTCACCCGTGGAATTCCCGGCGAGCTGCGGGAGTTGCTGGGGCGCGGTCCGGTGCAGGTGGCCCTTACAACCGGGCGGCGGGTTGTGCCGCTCCAGCTCCCGGGCGGCGGTTAGCGGTGCGGTATTCTTGTTTCTGTCATGAACCGACGCGAATTCCTGCTCTCATCCCTGGCCGCGGCCCCGAAGGACAAGCCGCCGAACATCCTCCTGCTCTGCTCGGACGAGCACAATCACCGGGTGGCCGGCTGCTACGGCAACCGACTGGCGCGCACGCCGAACCTGGACGGTCTGGCCGCGCGCGGGGTGACGTTCGAGACGGCCTACACCGCCTCGCCTCTGTGCGTGCCAGCCCGCCTGGCGCTGACCGCGGGCAAGCACATTCATCGCATCGGCGCGTGGAACAATAGTTGCCGCCTGCCCGGCGACGACTACCCGTCGCTGCCCCACATTCTGAACGCCGCCGGTTACGAATCGTTCCTGTGCGGCAAACAGCACTACGATGCCCAGCACCGCTACGGCTTCACCGAGATCGGCGGCAACATGAACAACGCCAGCATGACCGGCACGGGGGGCCGGCGCGCGGCCGGCGACGAAACGGTCAACGAAACGGCGGGCCGCGCGCGCTACAACGAGTTCCGCGCGGGCGAAGACTCGAGTGTCATCTCGCACGACCGCCGCGTCACGGCGGGCGTGCTTGAGTTCCTGTCCAAGCGCGGGCGCGGCGACAAACCGTTCTTCCTGTTCGCCGGCTACCTGGCGCCGCATTTCCCGCTGACGGTCCCCGAGCGCTACTGGGCGCCCTATCGCGGCAAGATCCCGATGCCGGAAATCCCGGCCGGCCACCTCGAGAACCTGCCGCTCAACTACAAGCACCTGCGCCGCGGTTTCGGGGTCCCGGTGGCGGACGCCGAAACCATCCGCCGTGGGCGTGAGCTGTACTACGGTTTCACCGAGTGGATGGACCATGAAATCGGCCAGGTGTTGGCGGCGCTCGGCAAAAGCGGCCTGGCCGACAACACCGCGATCGTCTACACCACCGATCACGGCGAGAACATGGGCGAGCACGGCCTGTGGTGGAAGAACTGCGTGTACGAACACGCCGCGCACGTGCCGATGATCTTCAGTTGGCCCAAACGCTGGGCGGGCGGCCAGCGGCGGCGCGGCGCCTGCTCGCACCTGGACATGGTCCGGACCGTCGCCGAGATCGGCGGCGCCCGCATTCCGCGGGACTGGAACGGCGATTCGATGCTTGGCTGGCTCGACAACCGCGCGTCGGCATGGAAGGACCTGGCCGTGAGCCAGTACTATGCGCACAACATCGCTTCCGGCTACGCGATGATCCGGACCGGCGACTGGAAGTACGTCTACCACAACGCACCGGATGCCGCGCATCCGGCCGAGCGCGAACTTTACAACCTGGCCGCCGACGCCGGCGAGTTCCGCAATCTGGCGCGCGAATCCGCCGAAGCCGGGCGGATCGGGAAGATGCACGCGGCGCTGGTCAAGGAATTGGGCGAAGATCCGGAGGAAACCGAGCGCCGCTGCCGCGCCGATTACGCCCGGGGCTATGGCGGCGAAGTCAGGTCCAAGGGTCAGCGACGACGGCGCAAAAGTCCGTAAATCGGGCCGTTTTCAGCAAACCGCCTCCGCCTGCGGATCGCCGCCAGCCTTGGGCCGTCGAGCCAGTTTTCTCGGATCCAGCAGGTGCAGGGGTTTGAAGAGTCTCTGCGACCACCTCGAGCTCGCCTCAAACTGCACGCCGAGAAAATAGCCGATTTCGCGATACACGCAATAGCGAATCCGGCCTTGAAGCTCACCCTTGCGATGGCCAATCCGGAGGTTGGTTTCGAGTGGAATGGGAAGATCCACCTGCAGGCAAGCGCCCGAAAGCGAGATATCCTCCAGGTTTGCAACGATTCGCCGGGTCCGGCCACCCGCGTCCTTCCACCTGACATCGACCAGGTCGGCACATAGCAGCCTGGGTTCCATCCGCCTATCTTGCATACACCCAACTATCGTCCTGTTCAGGAGCAAGGATTAGCTATTGCGGTACCTCGATTTTCCCCTATGTCCCTGTAAGGCCTGGACCCGACGACCAAATCCCGCCGAGCATTCTATCAGAAATTCGAAACCCGGGTTTCCAGTTCGACCGCCGTAACCGAACCGGCCGGGAATCGCCATTTCAAAACCGGACCGGGGGCCAGCGCCGCTTCCCGCGGTTTGAACACATCCGGCTGATCCTGCCAGACCCACTGGCGCAAATCCTCCGGCGCGATTTCAAAGATGCGGCCGCCGGTCACCGTCATGCCGTCCACCGCGAAGGCCGCCTCGACGGACTTCCGGTACTCCAGGTTGGCGACGTGGAGATACACCTTGCCGGCGGTGCGGCTGGCCGCAATATCCAGGCCGGAAGGCGCGGACTTCACCCCCACTCCCTGCCTTCCGTTGTGCTTCTTAAACAGCCGCGCGATGGAACCGACAGGCATCAGGTAGCTGACGCCGCGCGGCGTCTGGAGCGTCACCGCGTTCACCGTCCACCGGTTGCCTTCGAAGTCCGCCCCGGTGGCGATCTTCACGCGGGCGCCGTGCCGCTGGTAGATGTTCAGGGAGCGCGCGTGATACACGGCCGAGAGCCATTCGGACAGGATCGGATTCGCGTTGTGCGGGCTCAGGCTCAAGTGGCCCTCGGTGACCGCGATGCCGGTCTTGGCGCCCTGGGAAGCGATCACGCTCTCCAGTTCCGCCACGCGGGTTTCCACGTTGTTCGACAGCTCGATCAGTTCCTCCCAGGCGCGCTCCGGCTCCTTCTGGTAGCGCAGGCCCTTCAACACCGTGTCCGGACGCTTCGGGCTCTGCCCCATCAAGTGGATGGCGACATAGTCCAGGCGCTCGCCGGCGCGCTTCAGCAACTCTCCGGCCCACAGTTCTTTCGCGCCCCGGCCGCGGTCGCCCCAGCCGATGAGCCGGATGGAAGGGTCGCGTTCCCGCATCGCCTTGGCGAATTCGATGGTCGCGGCGATCGCTTCGTCCCGCGTGAACATTTGGTTGCCGTAGGAGGTCTCGTTGCCGAGTTGCCACAGCTTGATATTGGATGGCTCGGCAACGCCGTGGCCCTTGCGCTCGCGGTTGTCCGGATCGTTGGCGTACGAGACCCAGTCGGCGGCCTCGCGGGCATCGCCGGTCCGGTCGCCTTCCGGCGTGCCGCGGTACCGCTTCTCTCCGTCGCCGAGAAAATTCACGCAGTAAAGCGGCTCGGCGCCAACGCGGCGGCACAGGTCCACGAATTCGTGCGTACCGATGCGATTGGTCTCCTTGCCGCCCCAGGTATAGTTGCGGTGCCACGGACGACGGGCCACCGGGCCGACACCTTCCCGCCACTTGTAGTAACGGCTGTAGATGCCTCCCCAGCGGATCACGTCCGGGGCCAGGTCCTTCACGGTATCGACGAAATCTTTCCGCCAATCGTCGCGGTCGTAGTCCCAAGCCGCTTCCACGGAGCTGTCTGTCGTGCCCAGCGGTTCCATGAACTGCATGTAGAGGTGCGGCGAAATGTCGAACAGCGGTTTGGGATCCACCACAATCGCGTTCGCGCCGGAGGCGCCGAAAGCCGGCTGCGCCGCGGCGCCGATGCCGGCCTGCTTGAGAAATTCTCTTCGGTTGCTCATAGTCCCTAGAACTTGATTCTCGCCGAATCGGGCGGCATCATGCTCTTCGTTCGTTCTTCGTTATAATGGCAGCGGCCGTGCGAAGCGATAGACTGACTTGGAAATAACGGTCCCGATACTCTCTTAGGGGGGCTTGCGATGCGAACTCGAAACACGTTTCCGATGGCGGTTCTTTTGTGTCTGCTGGCGTTGGCGCCGTTGCGCGCGCAGGAGACCCGCGGGACCCTGCTGGGGACCGTCACCGATTCCTCCGGAGCCAGCGTCCCCGAGGCCCGCATCGCCATCACCAATCTCGCGACCGGCGTCTCGACTGCCTCCACCACCAACGCCGAAGGCGCGTGGGTGGCGCCGTTCCTGTCCCCCGGCGCCTACAGCGTGAAGGTGGAGCGCGAGGGGTTCAAATCCGTCGATCGCCAGCCGCTCCAAGTGCGGGTGGCGGACCGGCTGCGCGTGGACATCGTCCTCGAGGTCGGGCAATTGAGCGACCGGATCATGGTAACCGCGCAGGCGCCGCTGCTGGAGACGGCCAGCAGCAACCGCGGGCAGGTCATCACCGGCAGGCAGATCACGGACCTGCCGCTGGCGTCCAAGAACATCAACCGCCTGGTGGACCTCGCCGCCGGAGTGCAATTCACCGGCGGCATGCAGTTCGCCCGCCCCTTCGACGGCGGCGGTTCCTCCAGCTTCGTCATCAACGGCGGGCGCTCGAGTCAGAACGAGTGGCAGCTCGACGGCATCCCCAATAACTTCACGGGCGGGCACGGCGTCTCCGCGGTTCCGCCCATCGAGGCCATCCAGGAGTTCAAGGTCCAGACCAACACCTACGACGCGCAGTACGGGCGCACCAGCGGCGGCGTGATCAGCCTCTCGGTCAAGTCCGGGACCAACCGCCCGCACGGAGCCGCGTACGAATACCTGCGCCGCACCGGCCTCAACGCCAACAGCTTCGCCAACAACGCCAGCAACACTCCGCGCGCGTTCTACACCAGCGACCAGTACGGTTTCGAGGTGGACGGACCGGTAATCCTGCCCAAGTACAAGGGCCGCGACCGAACGTTCTTCATGTTCGCGCTGGAGAAGTATCGCGACCAACTTCCCCGCCCCTCGCTCGGCTCGGTCCCGACCGCCGAGCAGCGTCGCGGCGATTTCTCGCAGACGCGCAACGCCAACGGCTCGCTGCGGACGATCTACGATCCGTTGCTCATCCGCCCCAACCCCGCGTTCGATCCCGCGCGCCCGGTGACTCTTTCCAACCTGCAATACCTGCGCAGCGCGTTTCCCGGCAACCGCGTTCCCGAAGCGCGCATGAACGCCATCGCCCCCAAGGTGCTGGCCGACATTCCCGCCCCCAACCAGACCGGCGATCCGGTGAGTAATCTCAACAACTGGCTCGGCGGCGGCGTGACCGAGAACAACAAGAACATCAGTTTCATCGGCCGCCTCGACCACTCTTTCAACAGCTCCTGGAAGACGTTTGGCCGCTTCAACAAGGAACACCGCAACGGCGGCCAGATCGACTACTACGGTTGGAACACGCCCGCCACTTCGCGCTCGCACGGCTCCGAGCGCGACGACGGCGCGATGGCCGATCTGGTGGGAACCCTCAGCCCCGCCACCATCTTCAACGCCCGCTTCGGCGTGACCTGGGCGCGGCAAGGGAGCCAGAACTATCCCTACGACATGGGCGCGCTCGGTTTCCCCCAATCGCTCCTGCGCCAGTTGCAGAACTCGAACCGCTATCCGATCATCACCTTTCAGGATTATCTTTCCACCAGCCGGGACGACAACACCATCAACTCCAACGTCAACTACACCGCGCTCGCCAACCTGGTGATGATCGTCCGATCACACTCCATCAAGCTCGGCTTCGAGTACCGGAGGCTGCAGGCCGCCTCGATCATTCGCCAGAACACCACGGGAACCTACGGCTTCACGCGAAGCTGGACCAGTTCGAACCCGCAACTGGATGACGGCGCGAGCGGCAACGCCATCGCGAGCCTCCTGCTCGGTTATATGAGCGGCGCCAGCGCCAATCTCAACGTCGCGCCCCATCGGAGCTGGAAGTACCCCGTGCTCTTCTTCCAGGACGACTGGCAGGTGAGCCGCCGCCTGACGCTCAATCTCGGCCTGCGCTGGGATTACGAGTCGGGGCCCGTCGAGCGGTACGACCGGCAGAACCGCGGCTTCGACTTTACGGCCAGGAGTCCGTACCAGGTCCCCGGCCTGGACCTGCGCGGCGGCCTGCTGTTCGCGGGAGTGGACGGCCAGCCCCGCACCACGTTTAATCTCGACGCCAACAATTGGCAGCCCCGCGCCGGCTTCGCCTTCCGTCCGTTCGCATCCCGGCCGCTGGCGCTGCGCGGAGGCGTCGGGCGGTACTTCTTCCCGCTGGCGGACTTCGGGACCACAACCGGATTCTCGCAGGTCACCACCGCTGTGACGAGCACACCGGATTTCCTGCCCTTCACCTCTCTCTCGAACCCGTTTCCGAACGGCCTCGTCCAGCCTCCCGGCAACAGCCGCCGCCTGGCGACCCAGGTGGGCGACAGCCTCACGTTTGCCGATCCAAGCCGGACCGTCCCCAACGTCTGGCAGTTCTCGGCCGGCTTCCAGTACGAGCTGATCGCCGGCTTCGTGGTGGACGCATCGTACGTGGGCAGCCGCTCGCGGGAACTGCAAGTGAGCCGCTCGCACTCCTACCTCACACCCGAACAACTGGCGCAGGGGACGCCCTACCTCAACCAGACCGTTCCCAATCCGTTCTACGGCGTGCTGCCCGTCAACACGCCGCGCGGCGCCCAGGCGACCACGCAGCGCCGGAGCCTGCTGGGACAGTTTCCGCAGTACACCGGCCTGACCGGCAGCTTCAACAGCCTGGGCTCGTCCTGGTACAACGCATTTCAACTGCGCGTGGAGAAGCGGTTCGCCAAGGGGCTGACCACGCTGGTGTCGTACACCAACTCCAAGACCATGGAAGCGGCCAATTACCTCAACTCCTCGGACAAAGCGCTGGCCCGCGAACTGGCATCCTTCGACGTACCGCAGCGCCTGTACATCAGCGCGCTTTACGAGTTCCCCATCGGTCCGGGGAAACACTGGGCCAGCCGCGGCCTGGTCTCCTACCTGGTGGGCGGGTGGCAGCTCGGGCTGAATCTGCTGAAGCAGTCCGGCACGCCGATGAGCTACCCCGACTGGTACATTTACGGGAATCCCAAGCTGGAGAGCGGCCAAACGCTGAGCCGCTGGTTCGACACGTCGCGCCAGGTCTGGGTGCAGAGGCCGGCCGACACGCTGCGGGTGACACCGCTGCGCAGTCCCAACATCCGGCGCCATGCGGCCCCGCAACTGGATGCCGTCCTGATCCGCAACTTCCGCATCCGCGAAGGGCACACCATGCAGTTCAAGGTGTCCGCGTACAACTCGCTGAACACCCCGATCTTCAATTTCCCGAACACCACGCCGACATCGGCCCTGTTCGGAGTGGTCCCGGCGACGCAGTTGAATCTGCCCCGAAACTTTGAGCTGGGCTTCCGGTATGCGTTCTAGGCTGTAGTTTGAAATCACGGTCCGGCAGTAGTACCATTCTTCACGTGCTGAACCTTCGATTCCTATGCTTCGCGCTGATCCCGCTCGTGGTGACGGCGCAGGAACCCGTTACCATCCGCGTCGACGCCACCGTCACGGAAGGCCCACTTAAGCCCATCTGGTCGTATTTCGGTTACGACGAGCCCAACTACACCTACATGCAGTACGGCCCGAAGCTCATTTCGGAATTGTCCGCCATGAGCCACGTGCCGGTTTACATCCGCGCGCACCACCTGCTGTGTACCGGCGGCGGCGCCCCCGCGCTCAAGTGGGGTTCCACCAACGCCTACACCGAGGACGCCTCCGGCAAGCCGGTGTACGACTGGACCATCGTCGACCGCATTTTCGACACCTACGTGAAGGCCAAGGCGAAGCCGTTCGTCGAGATCGGGTTCATGCCCGAAGCGCTGTCCGTCAAGCCGCAGCCGTACGCCACCAAATGGCGGCAGAAGGACAGCGGCACGGGCTGGTCCTATCCGCCCAAGGACTACCAGAAGTGGGGCGAACTGGTCTACCAGTGGGTGCGCCACTCGGTCGAGCGCTATGGCCGGGAGGAGGTTCTCACCTGGTATTGGGAGCTCTGGAACGAGCCGGACATCTTCTATTGGCGGGGCACGCCGGAAGAGTACAACCGGCTCTACGACCACACCGCGGCCGCCGTCAAGCGCGCTCTGCCGGCGGCGCGCGTGGGCGGACCGGCGACCACCGATCCCGCGAATCCGAAGGCGGCCGCGTTCCTTCGGCAGTTCCTCGAGCACTGCGCCGGCGGGAAGAATTCCGCGACGGGCAAAACCGGCGCGCCGCTGGATTTCATCGCTTACCACGCCAAGGGGCGGCCGGCGGTGGTGAGTGGGCGCGTGCAAATGGGGCTTGGCAGGAACCTGCAGAACGTGGCCAAGGGCTGCGAGATCGTCGCCTCTTTCCCGCGGTTCAGGAGCCTGCCGATCATCCTGAGCGAGTACGACCCGGAGGGCTGCGCGGCCTTTACCGCGCGCGAGTACCCGCAGAATGCCTACCGCAACGGAGCCCTGTACGCCTGCTACACCGCC
>JAUYBU010000093.1 GCA_030693045.1 Bryobacterales bacterium
CAAACGGCGCCGATGGAAGCGCCTTCCTGCAACTGGACGCGGTCGAGCGAGCCGAGGACGGTGAGATCGCCGCGGTGTATGAGGGCGAGTTCGATGGCGGCGATCTGGGCGGGGTCGCAGTGGGTGAGGTTGGCGATGTCGCGTTTCTTGACTTTGCCGTCTTGGCGGAAGGACTCGCGGAGGTAGATGGACTGGTAGATCTTGCCATTGGAGGAGGGCCAGAGGGCGCGGGCGACATGCATGCCTACAGTATAGGGCGAATACATCCAGAAAGCAATGGCTAAATGCTCATTTCCTCCACCATTCTGCATGTCTACACTTTCGAGGCAAAATCAGATCTAACCCAATCATTTACTACGACTTACCTCAAATGGCTAGGGTAAACATCCGTTAAAATAGTCCGGTTGGCAGGACGATCAACATCTGGGGGGATGGGAATTTCGCAACCGGTATCGGCTACGGGCGTCAACTTTGCGGTTTGGGCGTGTACCGCCACGTTCCCTGCTGACGTCCCAGAACGGCGGTATCTGGCTCCGCAGGGCGCTTTGGCAATTCCCCGATATACCGACTACATGACCAAGTGCATTAGCCGACCCTTGGGGGGTCCGCCGCTCTCGGCCTTTCGTGCCGAGTCCTACGAGTGAACGCCTAACTCCGGGCGCCGCGCTCGGAGTGCCTGAGCCGAGTCGCTCTCTGCTAAACTGTTGGCGTAGCGACTATGCCTGCACCAACTGATGAGCGAAGGGCGCTTGAACTGCTCAAGAACCACGCTGAATTCAAGGCGACGCTGGTTTCGCTGACAATGAACGGCGACCTCCCAATTTTGGAGTCGCACGTGTACGCAGTTGCTCGGAAATGGTTTGAACTCGCGAGAATGCACTACGTTGATGCGTCGGCTGTTGACGCCGGGGCGAATCCACGCTCGGTGTATTCTCGTGCGTACTACGCGGCCTACAACGCGTCTAAGGCCGTGCGATATGTGGTGCGAGGCTTTGTGAGCCTGCGGGGAGATGATCACAAGAAGGTGGCGGATCTTCCGGGCAACTTCCCAGACGTCGATTCCTGGGTCTCGAAGTTGCCGCTCCTCTATGAACACAGACTTCGAGCGGACTACGATAACTGGTCGGATACGTCCGCCGAGAACGTGCTTGCGCCTGCGGATTGTCTGGCTATCGCGGCCGCTTTTCTCAACGCCGCGGAGCAATTCTTGCTCCTAGACTATGGACTAAAGGTATGATGCAAACTACTGGGGCCATGGATTTGAAACAGGCAGAGGCTGAAGCATCTGGACTCTTTGCGCAATCGTTGGGCCTGCCGGAAGTGAATGCCGTTGTTGAATTGGTAGGAACTGAGGAGTTTCTAAAGTTCCGAGTGGGGCACCGTGCGCCAGTCTACGACCACGCTCTCCGCGAGACTCTCGAGGGGCTGCCGGATGCGAACCCGTATCGCGGCTTGCTCGGGCTGCAAATCGAACCACCTGAACGGTTTCCTGATTCAATGGAGGCCAACGTCCTTCGCGGCTTGCTGGTGCGGTCAACGCGGCCCATAGCAGGCCAGCCGACTCCGCACGCGTTTCCCGGGCAGTATGTTCCGTTTCAAAACAACGAAGAAACCCAGGCAATTCAGCCTGCCACTCATCTCATCGTGGGGCGCCGTGGCGTCGGTAAGACCACTCTCATTCTTAAGGCAAAGGAACTTCTCGAAAGATCCCGAAACTTGCCAGTAGTGTTGGATATGCAGCCGTACAAGAGTCCCGACGACTCGGTTTTGATCGACGTCTTAGCCGACCTGGCGAAAGGAATTGCGAAAGTCGCTGCTAGGAAGTATCCGAGGGCTTCGAATGCGATCAAGAAGCTTGACCAGTTTGCCGATGATCTGTTCAAGGGTCTAACGAAGCCGGAGCGAGCGAGTGCAGCGCTCCGAAGAGCGCTTTCGGCAGTGACAACAGCCGTCGACGCAGATCTATTTGTCTTCTTAGATGACTATCATTTGGTGCACGCGGACCAGCAACCGAACGTAGCGGAGGCGATTCACGGCGGACTCAAGGGGGCAAGAGGATGGCTGAAGGTGGCAGGGCTTCGGTCACTACTGAGAGTATACGATCCTGCAACTAAGAAGGGTCTTCAGAGTCCGGGCGATGCACAAGTGATCTCGCTTGATCTCACGCTGGTGGACCCCGAAGCCGCCGAAGAACACCTGCGAAGCATTGTTCTCAATTTCCTCAAGCTTGTCGGTGTGGATAGGTTGGGGATTGCGGTCGCAGAAGGGGCATTTCATCGGCTTGTGTGGGCCAATGCGGGAGTGCCCCGGGATTTCCTTCAGATGTTTTCCAAATCCATCGATCACGCAAGGAGAGCGTGCCGCCAGAAAGTGGAGTTGAGCGACACAAATCTTGCGATAGGGGAGTTTGGTCAACAAAAGATGCGGGATCTAGAGGAAGACGCGGGGAATGAACAGAATCTGCTCAAGACGGCTCTGGAAGCTATTGAAACGCATTGCCTGGACAAGAATAAGGTCAATGCATTCCTGATTAGAAGCGAATCGAGCGACGAACATAAGGCGGTGCAGACGCTCAGCGACCTGCGGCTGCTGCACCTACTGCATCAGACTATCACTCCGCACAAAGCCGGTGAACGATACGAGGCCTACTTGCTCGATTATTCCTTATTCACAGGTTTCCGACAGAGGCGTAATATCGAACAAATGTTGCCGGAAGATGGAAAGCAGTTCAAAGCGAAACAACTGAGAAAAATACCGATTCTCCCCCAGGGCTTTCTGAAGACATAGATCTGGAGAACACGGCTCGCTCTCGCGGAATTCGGCCTTGCGCCCCAAGTCGCCTTCGGGCAGCCGACCTGCCGGTACAGCACAGTAGGTTGTAGTACGCCCGGCCCATAAGAGTGCGGCGAAAGGAATGCGAAGTCGGGTTCTGGGCGAAGACCATCCCTCCGAAGCACGAACTTCTGGCGACAGGCGCCCCATCGCACCAGCTATTCAGGTCGGCCGACCAACTTGCGTTATTTTGACGCCCCGAAGTTTTAGAGCAGCAGGACGAGTTGATCGCCTTCCTTCAGGGTCAGGTCCTCGGGGAAACTGACCACGATCTCCGCGGCGCCGCGGCGGACCTGAGGTTGGAGCTTGGTCTTGCCGACAGTAGCTGAAGACTGACTCGCGCCGGTTCCCAACTTACTAAGTGCTAAGTCGCGACATACAAGGCTACCTGCTCTTACTGACAAGGTGAAGTGCAGTTGGCCTTCACGAACACTCTGCGAGAAGACGCCCCAGCCGGCGCCGGCCGACCAGATAGAGGAAAAAGTCTCCGGATGGATGCGCGGTTTCACCACCAGCTTCTTACCGGGCCGGTCATAGAGAAAGCCGCTCAGTGCTAGCAAGGGACCCCACGCCGACATGGCTCGCGCGTAGTGGTGGCCGCATTCGGGCTCGTTCCAGGGATTGCGGCGCTCGCCGTCGTGGCGCAGGCGGGCGCTCTCGACCACGCGCAGGCCCTCCGTCGCCAGCCCCTGGTAGATCATCAGGGCGGCGACGGCGTATTCCAGGCCGGTCCAGGCCTCGGAGAAATAGGGGAAGGGAATCCTGGGCCGCTTGGCGCGCCCGTAGCCGCAGATGAGCAGCGCCGCCTCGTCGTTGAGGGCGTAGATCCGCTCGACCGATTCGTGCCGGCGCAGGCTCGATCTATAGTTGTACTTCATGACGGACTGAAGCGCCTTGCGCATTTTGACCGGGTCCAATAGGTTGCCGAGCCCGGCCACATCGGCCAGGTATTGGCCCACCAGTTGATCGACCAGGCAGCCTTCGGCGAGCTGAAAATCGGGCGTCGCGGTATCCGCCGCGCCCATGCCCACAGTCAGTCCCTTGGCAATCTGGTCCCTGGGCATGCCCTGGATTTTCTGGATGTAATACTCACCGTTGAATAGGTTTTCGTCGATCCACTTACTGCCGCTGGAGAAGAGGCGGCGGTACTCATCGGCGGAGGCCGTGTCACCGGCCGCGCGCGCCATTTCCTCGGCCGCGCGCAGGCCCCCCAGGTACCAGACGCCGCACAGTGGGTTGGGGCCGAAGAACTCGACGTCGTAGGTATTGTGCTGGCAACCTTCCATCACGCCGTCGCGGTTGGCGTCCCAGCCGCCCGGGATCCAGGAAAACTCGATCGCGCGCTTGGCGGCGGGCCAATGCTTGCGCAGCCAATCGGTGTCGCCCGACAGACGCCAGTCGAGGTACAGCTTCATGATGGCGCCCATCTGGCCGTCGGCGGCGGCGAAGCCCCAACGCTGTTTGCCGGCCGGCAGCAACTGGCGGAAGTCCATCAGCCCCTGCTCATCCGTGCAGAAGCCGAAGGCGGCGTCGCGAAGCGAACGCGACAGGCTGGGGAACAGGTGCGGCGTCGAGACCTCGTAATTCCAGACGTGGGTGCAGTTGCCAAAGCAGCAACCGCGCTGATCGTTGGAGCCTTCAAATGCGTGGAACTCGCCGTCGGCGGTGCGGAAACAGGTGGTGGTGGCGAAGGTCGACAGGTTGGCCGTGGCGGCGTCGCGCACGGCCGCGGGCACGGTGGTTTCGCGGATGGCGGCGACGAACTCCCTGGTGCGCTTCTCGAGCCGCGGCAGGTTCGCGGCGGCATACCCGGCCGCCTGCCATGCGTCGGTGAAGCGCTTCGAGTACCAATTGCCGATGACCGTCTTCTCCTCGCCTTTGACAGCCTGCCAGCCGCAGCGATCCGGAGTGCGATTGGGAAAGTGCCAGGCGAGCAGAAAGGTGTAGTCCGCGCTCTGGCGCGGCGCGATTTCACGGCTGAGGCACAGGGAACCGACGGTGTCGCGAACATCGGCTTCCGGCCCCAGTTCGCCGTCGCCGGAGAAGTCGTCCCAGAACAGCAGCGGGCCGACGCGCCAGCGCGAGCCGTGCCACCCGCGCAGCCAGCTCACCTTGCCATCGCCCACACCCTCCACCGCCAGCGCGAACGATCCCCACAGCGGGTCGCCGGCCGCCAGAAATGGATTGCGCATTAACAGGCCATCCAATCCGGCCTCCGTTCGATGCTCATTCGCCCGGCCCTCGACGCCGACGGGATTCTCGATGGAAAAGGCGATGGCGACCACGGCCTTGCTCGCGCCGGGGTTGGTGACCCGGTAGCGCAGCACCGCCACCGGGAGACCCGAATCGTCGGCTTCCAAAGGTAGGAAGGGCGTGAAGGCTTCGAGCGAAACCTTAACCGGCAGAACCGAATCCTGGAACGTCACCTTGGCCATCGGGTATTCGCCCGTGAAGGTGGCCGACTCCAGACGAGGGAGGCCCGGGACGTTCACCACGCCGAGGCCGGAACTGCCTTCGTAAGGCGGCATCAACGCCGCTTCAAGCACGGAAGCGACCGGCTTCCGTGCGCCGGCGCGCGCCCAGATGGAAGCGAACGCATAACGCGGCGTCTTGCCCTTGTCCGGGCGGTTGAAGATCTCCCAGTCGCGAAGCTGGCCGCGTCCGCCGAGGCTGATCGACCCCGCTCCAACGCCGCCCAGCGGGAATGCGATCCTGGCGAGCCGCCGGCCGGAGAACGTGCGCGGATAGTCGATGGCCGAAGTGGATTTAGCTATTGGCTGGCTCTGCGCGGGAAGTCCCTCGGCGGCCGCGCCGCCGGCCAGGGCCACGGTCTTCAGGAAGCCGCGCCTTCCGGTCCCTTTGGTCGATTTCATTTGCCCTCCCTTTCTGTCGTTCTCAGGCCGCGCACACCGGCAGCACTTTGTCGAAGGCGCGGATGATGTCGTTTTCGTCCTGCTCGCTCAGGCAAGACGGAATGGCCAGCAGGATACTGCGCTCGAAGAGATTGTCGGCCACCGGACAAGCGCCCTTGGCGTAAGCGCGCGCCGAATCCGCGTTCTGAGCCAGGGTCCACGGAAAGCCGCTTTGGTTCACGCTGGTCTGTCTTACCAGGCTGACGATGTTGTAATACAGGTGCAGTCCCCAGTCGGTGAGCAGGACGTTGCTGACGCCTTGCGGCGAAGTGACGATGCCCTCGGCCCGCAGCGCGAGATTCACGCGGCGGGCGGTTTCCGCGTCGCGGTAAGTGGTAATCAGGAAAGCGCCGGTGTCTCCGGCGGGATCCACGATTCGTCTGAGCTGCACGCTCGGGTGCCTGGCGAGGGCCTTCCGGATACGATACTTGCTGCCGCGCATGGCGGAGGTGGTCTGGGGCAGTCTCTGCAATTGGACCCGCAGGATGGCGGCGCGAAGCTCGTCCAGCCGGTACCCCTTGCCCCACAGACAAAGGTCGGGCTGATCGAAGATCATCCGCCCGTTCGCGTCCCGCGCGTAGCCCACGTCGTGACAGGCGACCGCGCGCGCGTGCAGTCGCGCGTCGCTGGTGACCACGGCGCCCCCCTCGCCGGCGCTCATGTTCTTGTTCATCTGAAAACTGAAAACCGCCATGTCGCCGAACGTGCCGACGCCGCGGCCGTTGACGCTGCCGCCGGCGCACTGCGCGCAGTCCTCCAGCAGAAACAGGTCGCGCCGATCGGCGATCTTGCGAATGGCTTCCACGTCGCCCGGCGCCCCGCTCATGTGTACCAGGATGATGCCGGCGGTCCTCCCGGTGACGCACCGCTGGATGGCGGCCGGGTCGATGCAGAAAGTGTCGTCGATGTCGGCCAGCACCGGAATGGCGCCCTGATTCACCACCGCTGCCACCACCGACACCCACAGGTAGGCCGGCACGATGACCTCCTGCCCCGGCCCCACGCCCAGCGCCGCCAGCGCCGTGTGAAGCGCGCCGGTTCCGCTCGACACGGCCACCGCGTGCCGCACGCCCACGAAGCGCGCGAAGTCCGCCTCGAAGGCCGCGACTTCATGCTGGTGGTCGATGCCGTAATAACGGAACAGCGACCGCGATTTCAGCAGCCGGGTGACCGCCTCCAACTCTTCCTCGCCCATCCGATGGACGCCCGGAAATTCCAGCGGCAACGGTTCGCTTCTGATTGGGGCGCCACCATCAATAGCTAGTTTTTCCATGACCCAGGCAATTATAGCGCGTGAGCGGCCTGTCTTCTTCGACATAATAGAAATGACAGGCCGGGAGGCCTGTCCTACAGAGAGCATCCATGAGCGATCTTACGAGAAGACAGTTTGGCGCCGCCCTCGGCGCGGGCGCGCTGGCCGCGGCCCCGGCGCTGGCCGGCAAACGCCCCAACGTAATTCTGGTTCTCACCGACGACCAGGGTTACGGCGACCTCGCCTGTCACGGCAACCCCGTAATCAAGACGCCCAACCTCGACCGTCTGCACCACGAGGGCGTCCGGTTCACCGATTTCCATAACAGCCCCACCTGTTCGCCCACGCGCACGTCCCTGATGACCGGGCGGCACGAGTTCAAGTCCGGCGTCACGCACACCATCAACGAGCGCGAACGGATGAGCCTGAAAGCGACCACCGTCGCGCAGGTGCTGAAATCGGCGGGCTACGCAACCGGCATCTTCGGCAAGTGGCACCTGGGCGACGCCGCCCCGTACCAGCCCAATCGGCGCGGCTTCGACGAGGTCTTCATCCACGGCTGCGGCGGCATCGGCCAGAGCTATCCCGGCACCTGCTCCGACGCGCCCGGCAACACGTATTTCAACCCGGCCATCCTGCACAACGGGGTGTTCGAGAAGACCGAAGGCTATTGCACCGACGTCTTCTTCGGCCAGGGTCTCAAGTGGATGGATGAGAAGCGCAAAGGCAAGGCGCCCTTCTTCGCCTACATCACGCCCAACGCGCCGCACGCGCCGCTGGAGTGCCCCGCGAAGTACGAGACGATCTACAAGGGCCTGGTCAAGGATGAGCGCGCCGCCAAGTTCTTCGGCATGATCACCAACATCGACGACAACGTCGGCAAGGTGCTCGCCAAGCTCAAGGAATGGGAGATCGAGCGCGACACGCTGGTGTTCTTCATGAACGACAACGGCGGCACGGCGGGCGTGCGGATTTTCAACGCAGGGATGCGGGGACAAAAGAACACTCCGTACCAGGGCGGAACCCGCGCCGCGGCCTTCTTCCGCTGGCCCGGCACGCTGAAGCCGGGCGACGTAAACCAGCTCGCCGCCCACATCGACCTGTTTCCGACGCTTGCCGAACTGGCGCGGGCGCGCGTTCCGGCCGGAGTGAAGCTCGACGGCCGCAGCCTGGTGCCTCTACTTCAGAATCCGAACGCCGCCTGGACGGACCGCTATCTGTTCACCCACATCGGCCGTTGGGAGAAAGGCAAGGCCGCGGAATCGAAGTACGCGAAGTGCCGCGTCCGCAACGGCCGCTACAGCATGGTCAACATGGACAAAGGCGCCGGCGGCTGGGAACTGTACGACCTGAAGAACGACCCGGGAGAGAAGACCGACCTGGCCGCGCAATCTCCGGCCATCGTCAAGCCGATGAACGCGGCCTACGACGCCTGGTGGGAAGAGATCCTGCCGTGCCTGGAAAACGAAAACGCCGTTCCGCCCGCGGCCGCGCCTTACAAAGAGCTTTTCCGAAAGCAGTTCGGCGATGTGAGAGGATAGGAAGCATGGGCGCGAGGCTGGCGATCTTCCGTTTGGCGGCGGTGGCATTCTTGCTGCTGGCCGGGGTGGAGCTGCTGGCCTGCGATCTGCTCTCCAATTCCGCCTGCGAGATTTCGCGCTCGTTCTCGACCGACGGCTCCGGCGACGCGTCGGATGGTGACGGCTGCCTGTGCTGCTGCTGCCACATCGTAGTATCCACTCCGTTCGTGCTTGGGTTCACCCAAGAGACCGTTTGGATTGCGTTCTTGCCGGAACCTGAGCCGCCCTCCCGCCAGCCTGATGGCATTTACCATCCGCCCAGACCCTGAACTTCCCGCGGCCCCCCAAAGAACCCGTGAGGAGCAAGTGCCGCTTGCTTACGCGCGCGGCTCAGTAGGAGTTTCCGAGCCGCGACCGTCAGGGAGCGGTGGGAGTGAGAAATGGTCTGGAAGACGACTGTATTAGCGTTGGCGTCGGTCCTGTGTGCCAGGACGGCGACGGTTGACGATCTGATTCGAATCGCGATCGAAAGGAGCCGCGAGCTGGGGGCGGCGCGGGCGCGGGTTGCCGAAACCCGAGGGCTGCTTCGGCAGGCGGGCGTCCGGCCCGCGCCGGCCTTGGAGGTTGACGGCGCCACCGGCCGGGCCCTCGGCTCGCCGGGCAAGCAGGAATTCTCGGCCGCCTATTCTCATCCCCTCGAAACCGGCGGCAAGCGCGACAAGCGCATCCGCGTCGCGGAGAAAACAGTGGCACTGGCCGAGGCCGACATCGCCGGGCGGACCCTGCGCTTGGCCTCCGAGATCAAACTCCGCGCCATCGACGCGCTGACTCAAGAGCAGCGGCTGGCCTCTTTCGACAGTCTCATCGGTACGCTCCAGGAGTCTCTCAAGCTGACCGAAGCGCGCGTCGAGCAGGGTGACGCCGCGCCGCTGGAGAGCCGGCTCCTGCTGGTGGAGCTGAACCGCACCCAGGCGCAGCGGAGAACCGCCGAAGGCGTGCGGCAGGTGGCGTTGACGGACCTGCGCCGCCTGTGCGGGCTGGCTCCGGCCGAACCGCTGGCGCTAAGCCGCGAAGTGTTGCGCGACTCCCAGGCCGCCGGCGACATCGCTCAACTGCGGCAGCGTGCGCTGGCGCAACGGCCCGACCTCGCGGCCGCCCGGCTGGTCGAGGAGCAAGGCGTGGCCGAGGTTGCGCTCAGTGAATCGCAAGCCCGGCCGGATCTCACTTTGTCGGCGCGCTATTCCCACCGAACCGAGCGGTTCGGCGACCTGTACGGTTACACGGCCTCGGGACGGCCGGCGTTGATACGCGACCGGGACAATATCCTGGCCGCCGGCATATCCATCCCGCTTCTGACACGCCGGCGCAACCTGGGCAATCTGGAGGCCGCGGCGGCGCGCGCGACCGGGGCGCGGTCGCTGCGGCAACACCTCGAGGCGGCGATTCCCCTGGAGGTGGAAGCCGCGTGGCGGCGTTGGGAGGCGGCCGTCGAGTCGCTGAAGATTCTGAACGCGGGCGTGGTCCGGCAGTCGGAAGAGAATCTCGAGATCGTCCGGCAGGCGTATGCGCTGGGGCAGTTGCGCCTGCTGGACGTCCTGAACGAGCAGCGCCGTTTGACGGACACCCGAATGTCCCACATCGAAGCGGAGGCCGATGTCCGGCGAGGGCTGGCCGAACTGGAACAGGCCGTGGGAGGAGAACTCAGATGAAGCGCACGTGGATGGTGGTTGCGGGCTGTCTCTGGCTGGCGGCCTGTTCGAAGACCAGGCCCGACGCCGCGCCCGAAAAAGCGTCGCGGCAGGAATCCGGGTTAATCTCGATGGAGCTGGCGGCGCAGAAGCGCGTGGGGCTCGAAATCGCCCCGGCGATGAGAGTTCTACTCGACGAATACCTGCAAGTGACCGGCACGGTGCAACCGGTGAACAGCCGCGTCGGCCAGGTGCGCTCGATGGCTCGCGGGCGCGTGCTGGATGTGCTTGCCAAGGTGGGCGACCGGGTGCGCGCCGGGCAGGAACTGGCGCGCATCGACAACCTGGACGCCGGCGAACTGACCGCGCAGATGTTCTCGGCGCGGGCGGAGCTCCAGCGGCTCAAAGTTCTTCAGGCGGGGCAGGCGCGGCAGGTCGAGCGCAACCGGAAACTGGCCGAAATCGGCGCGGCGCCCAAGAAGGACTACGAGCAGAGCCGCGCCGAACAGCAGGCCATGGAGGAAAGCGCTCGTTCGCAGGAGGGGGTTATTTCGGGGATCGGCGCACGGCTGCGGCGTTTCGGCCGAACCGATGCCGACCCCAACGCGCCGGTTGTCACCGCCGCCACGGCCCCTTTCGACGGCATCGTCACCAAGGCCGTCGTCGCGCCGGGCGAGGTGGTCGATGCGGGCACGGAACTCTTCACGGTGGCCGACCTGTCCCGTGTCTGGGTGCAGGCGGAGGCGTATGAGAAGGATCTGGGCCGCATCCGCTTGGGCCAGCCCGCCATCATCCGCGTGGACACTTATCCGGACCAGACGATCTCCGGCCAAGTCACCTACATCAGCGACGCGCTCGACCCGCAGACCCGCACCGCTAAAGTGCGCTGCGAAGTGGCCAACGCCAACCTGCGGCTGAAGCTGGACATGTTCGCCACCGTGCAACTGCCCACCACATTCAGCCGCCGCGCGCTCGCCGTGCCGGTCGGAGCAATTCAGCAACTCGACGGAAAGACCGTCGTGTTCGTGCGGCGAGCGGAGACGCAGTTCGAGACGCGCGAGATCCGGCCGGGCAAGACCGTCAACGGACAGGTCGAAGTTCTAACCGGGCTGCGCGATGGCGAGAACGTGGTGATAGCCGGATCGTTCCATCTGAAGTCCATCGTCGCGGGCAAGAACCTGGGGGAGGAGTAGCGATGGAACGCGTGGTTGCCTGGGCGCTCTCCTATCGGTTCATCGTTCTGCTGGCGACGGTGTTCGTAGTCGGCCTGGGGTTGTACTCCTTGCAGCAATTGCCCATCGACGCGGTTCCCGACATCACGCCGAACCAGGTGCTGGTGCTCACGCGGGCGCCCAGTTTGTCGCCGCTGGAAGTCGAGCAGTTCCTGACATTTCCGGTGGAAACCGCCATGAGCGGCCTTCCCGGCATCGAAAAGATCCAGTCGGTTTCGAAGTTCGGGCTCTCCTACGTGGCCGTGTATTTCAAGGACGACATGGACCCGTACTTCTGCCGCCGCCTGGTCATGGAACGGCTGCCCCAGGCCAGGGAATCGATCGCTCCGGGCATGGGCGCTCCCGAAATGGGACCGATCACCACCGGCCTGGGCGAGATCTACATGTTCACGGTGACGGGCAAAGACCGCTCGCTCATGGAACTGCGCAGCATCCTGGATTGGGAGATCGCGCCGAAACTGCGCACCACGCCGGGCATCGTCGAGGTGAACACACACGGGGGAGAACTCAAGACCTACGAGGTCCAGCTCGACAACGACAAGCTCATGGCCTATCACATCACTCTGCGCCGGGTGCTGGAGGCGCTGGAGCGCAACAACGCCAACGCCGGCGGAGCCTACCTGGAACGGATCGAACAGCAGTCCCTGATCCGCGGCGAAGCGCTGATTTCCAGCCTCGCCGACATTGGGGACATCGTGGTCGGCTCGTCCGGAAGCGGCACACCCATTCTGATCCGGAATGTCGCCGAGGTGCGCTTCGCTCCGATGGTGCGGCAGGGGATTGCCACCCAGGACGGCAAGGGCGAAGTGGTGATCGGCATCGCGATGATGTTGCTCGGCGAGAACTCCCGCACGGTGGTCGATCGGGTCAAGGAGCGGCTCGAGGCGATCCAGCGCACGCTTCCCTCCGGCGTGCGCGTCGAGGCGTTCTACGATCGGACGGACCTGGTGCGGCGGACCATCCGGACGGTCGGCACGAACCTGGTCGAAGGCGGCCTGCTGGTTATCGCGGTCCTGCTTCTGTTGCTGGGAAGTTTTCGGGGCGGGCTGATCGTCTCCCTGGCGATCCCTCTGTCGATGCTGGTGGCCTTCACCGGAATGGTGCGCGCCGGCGTATCGGGCAACCTGATGAGCCTGGGGGCCATCGATTTCGGCCTCATCGTGGACGGCTCGGTGGTGATGATGGAGAACATCCTGCGCCGGCTGAGCCGCCGGCGTGAGGGGGAGAACGCCCTGGATGCCGTGCGCGAGGCGGGCCAGGAAGTGGCGCGGCCGATCTTTTTCGGCGTCCTCATCATCTTCCTGGTCTACGTGCCGATTCTGACGCTGAGCGGCGTCGAAGGCAAAATGTTCCACCCCATGGCCATCACTGTCCTGTTTGCCGTGGGCGCGTCGCTGGTGATCGCACTGACCTTGATGCCGGTGCTCGGCTGGTACGCGTTCCGGCGCAAGGCGGTCGGCCAGACCACCTGGATGATGCGCAAGATCGGTGCGGCCTACGGCCCGGCTCTGGGACGCGCGCTTCGGTTCCCCGCGGTCACCGCCGCGGCCGCCGCGTTGGTTTTCGTGTTTTCCCTTGGGATCATTCCATTCCTCGGCGCCGAGTTCCTTCCGAGGCTGGATGAGGGCGCGATCCTGGTGATGATGTACCGGGTTCCCGGGATCTCCACCAGCGAGTCGGCGCACGGAAACCAGATCATCGAGACGGTTCTCAAGCAGTTTCCCGAAGTCGACAAGGTGGTGTGCCGCACCGGGCGGCCGGAGGTCGCGGTGGACCCGATGGCCATCGATCAGAGCGACGTGTACGTCATGCTCAAGCCCATCTCCGAATGGCCCTCCAGGCGCACCAAGGAGGAACTTGTCACGGCCATGAAACAGGCCCTGGAGCGGGAGGCGCCCGGCGCGGCTTACAGCTTCCTGCAACCCATCGAGATGCGCATGCAGGAGTTGATGGAGGCCGGCATCCGCTCCGACATCGCCATCAAGCTGCACGGCGAGGACCTCGGCGTGCTTCGCGAAAAAGCGCAGCAGATCGCCAGCGTGGTGGAGAAGGTGCCGGGCGCCGCCGACGTTCGCGCCGAGCGTGTCGCGGGACTTCCCTATCTGCGCGTCAAGGTCCGCCGGGACGTCATCGCGCGGCATGGCCTGGACGCCCAGGACGTGCTGCACACGGTCGAGGCGATCGGCGGTAAGGTGGTCGGACAGGTGGTGGAGGGCAATCGCCGTTTTGCGTTGCAGGTGCGCTTCGACCCCGGCCAGCGCGCGACCGTCGAAGACATTCGGAACCTGAAGGTGGGCGACAGCGAGGGACATTTCATTCCGCTCGAACAGGTGGCCGAGATCAGCGAGGAAGAGGGCCCCGCGCAGATCAGCCGCGAAAACGTCGAGCGGCGCATCAGCGTCGAGGTCAACGTGCGCGGCCGCGATCTGGCCGGCTTCGTCGCCGAGGCTCGGCGCGTGGTCGAGAGAAAGGTCCTAATCCCGCAAGGGTACTCGCTGGAGTGGGGCGGAAAGTTCGAGCAACTGGAAAGCGCCGGACAGCGGCTGGCTATCACCATCCCCATCGCCTTGCTGCTCATCTTCGTGCTGCTCTATTTCAACTTCCACGCGGTGCGGCCGGCCGCGCTGATCTTCCTGAACGTCCCGCTGGCGGCCACCGGCGGCATCCTGGCTCTGTGGATCAGGGGCATGCCGTTCAGCATTTCCGCGGGCGTCGGCTTCATCGCCCTGTTTGGCATCGCGGTGCTGAACGGGATTGTGTTATTGACCCACATCGGGCAGTTGCGCGCGAGCGGAGTGCCGGCCGAAGTTGCCGTGGAACAGGGCGCAAAAACCCGATTGCGGCCGGTGCTGATGACGGCCTTGGTGGCGAGCCTGGGCTTTCTGCCGATGGCCCTGTCGCACGGCGCCGGCGCCGAGGTCCAGCGCCCACTGGCCACGGTGGTCATCGGCGGCCTGGCGACCTCGACGCTGCTGACGTTACTGGTCGTGCCCTCGGTCTGGTTGTGGATCGAACGGAGAAGGCCGGGCTAGAATCAAACACATGCTCAACTTGTCCCGGTTTGTCCTCGTCTTCCTCGGCCTGGCTCTGTGGGCACAGGACGCCGGCATGGTGCTTGGCGTCTCCGTGTCGTACAACACTCAAAGAGCTTCGCTTCCGCTGAGCGACGAACAGCGGGCGGAAGCCGGCCGGCTGGGTCAGGAAGCCCGGCAGCAAGCGCAGGCCGGCAATTACGGCGCGGCGCTCCGCTCTTACCACCAGGGCATGGCGGTCATGCGCACGCTGGAGTGGACCGCGGCGCTGGAATTGGCTTCGTCGTTGCAGGCCAAGGTGGATCACGCCATGATCGAGCCGGGCGCGAGCGCCGCCATCTCGCTCGCTCCGCTCTACCCATGCGAGCGCGCGGCCAAGGAAAAACTCACCGTCTCGGTTTTCCTCTTGCCCGCAACCAAGGAGCCCGGCCCGGAGAAGATGCTGGTTTCCGCGGCGCCGATCGATCCGGCGCGCCTGCCCTTTTCGCTCCGTGTGACCATGCCGGACGTTGCGGCGGGCGACTATTTCCTCGAAGCTCGCCTGGCTTCGCCCGACGGGAACCTGGACGCCCGCGCGCGTGCTTCGTTCGTCAAACGGATTCCTGTACATGTCGAGGCTCTCGCCGCGGAAGTCGATCGCCTGCGGCGCAGTCTTCGACGGAATGCGCCGGCGCCGCCCAGTGCGGAGCACGCCCTGGCTCTTTATGAGCGCATCGACCGGAGCGACGCCAGCCCTCATCGCTACGACATCCGGCGCGAATTCGCCGCCGCCCACGAAATCCTGTACATGTTCGAGAAAGGCCGCGACCCCTTCCAGGACAAGCGCGGGGACATCCGAAAGGCCTACCGCTCCGCCGAGGACCAGACGCTCCAGCCCTATCGCCTCTTTCTCCCGAGCAAGTACGACCCGGCCAAACCGGCGCCGCTGGTGGTCGCGCTGCACGGCATGGGCGGCGACGAGAACTCGATGTTCGACGCCTACGCCGGGGGCGCGCTCAAGCGCGAGGCGGAGCGCCTCGGTTTGCTGGTCGCTTGCCCGAAGGGCCGCGAACCCACCTCGATGTATCGCGGCGCGGCCGAGCGCGACGTTCTGGACGTCCTGGCCGAGGTTCGGCGCGACTACCGGGTCGATCCCAACCGCATCTATCTCATGGGCCATTCGATGGGGGGATTCGGAACCTGGAGCATCGCCATGAACCATCCGGAACTGTTTGCCGCCCTGGGTCCCTTCGCTGGCGGCGGCAACCCCGCGGGCATCGAGAAGATCAAGCGCATCCCGCAGTATGTGGTCCACGGCGACAACGACAAGACCGTCTCCGTCACCCAATCTCGGGCCATGGTGGAAGCGGCGAAGCAGGCCGGATCGAAGGTGGTTTACATCGAGGTGCCCGGCGGCAGCCACACCGACGTCGTGGTTCCCCAGTTCGGGCCCATGCTGGACTTCTTCGCGGCGCAGGCGAAACCGCGTTGAACCTCGGGACAGCCCTATTTCGGGGACAGGCTACGAAATCCCGAAATTAATTTCGGGATTTCGTAGCCTGTCCCCGAAATAGGATTTCACTTCAGCAGCGGCTCCAGGTACTTCATCACTGTCGCGGCGACCCGGGCGTTGCCGGCGGCGGTTGGGTGCAGGCCGTCCGACTGCATCAGCTCCCGCTGTGTCGCCACGCCCTCCAGGAAAAACGGAACCAGCGCCGTTCTTTTCTCGCGCGACAGGTCGCCGAAGACCCTCTCGAAACTCCGGATGTAGTCCGGGCCGTAGTTCGGCGGCAGGGTCATGCCGCAGAGCAACACCTTCGCTCCGGCCCTCTGAAAGGCCTCGATCATCTCGGCCAGGTTCGCGCGCGTGGTCACGACGGGCAGACCGCGCAGGCCGTCGTTGGCGCCCAGTTCCAGAATCACCACCGCGGGCCGGAGGCTCACCGCAGCGTCCATGCGCGTCACTCCGCCGCTGGTTGTGTCGCCGCTGATGCCCTGGTTCACGACGCGATAGCGGTAGCCCTTGCGGTCCAGTTCTTTCTGCAGGAAGTCCGCGTAGCTCAGGCCCGGACCGGCGCCGTGGCCGGCCGTCAGGCTGTCGCCGAAGGCCACCATCACCGGGCGCTCGTCCGCCGGCGCCGGCGTTTGCGCCACCTGCTGAGCGGGCTGCGCGCGCTGCTCCTCCCGCCCGCACCCGGCCAGTATCGCCGCCATCCACATCGCCACCCAGCGCCGTGTCATCACCTGTCATCATAAAGGAAGAAATGAGCGGATCCATCCTCTCCCTGCGCGGCGTGACGAAATCCATCGACACGGGCACGCATCGCGTCGACATTCTGCGCGGCATCGATCTGGACATCGACCCCGGCGAATACGTCGCCGTCATGGGCGCCTCCGGCTCCGGCAAGTCCACGCTGCTCGGTTTGCTGGCCGGGCTCGACTCTCCCACCAGCGGCTCGATTCTTCTGGACGGCGCGGAAATTTCCCGTCTTTCCGAAGACCGCCTGGCCGACCTGCGCGGCCGCAAGATCGGCTTCGTGTTTCAGAGCTACCATCTCATCCCCACGCTCACCGCCGAAGAGAATGTGCTGCTGCCCGCCGAACTGGCCGGGGAGACCGGCGCGGCGGTTGCCGAACGCGCCCGCTTCCTCCTCGGTGCGGTCGGCCTGAGCGATCGCCGCGACCACTATCCTGTACAGCTTTCCGGTGGCGAACAGCAGCGCGTCGCACTGGCCCGCGCCTTCATGCGCAAGCCGCCGGTGCTGCTGGCCGACGAACCCACCGGCAACCTGGATTCCGCCAACGGCCGCCAGGTGCTCGAACTGCTGCTCGCGCTGAACCGCCAAGAGGGCGCGACGCTGGTGCTGGTGACTCATGACCGCGACCTCGCCGATCACGCCACCCGCATCATCACGCTCAAGGACGGCTCGATCGTCGCCGACGAACGGAAGAGCCCAGCATGATCCTCGACTCGCCGGCGTGGAGAATGGCCTGGCGCGAAGCCCGCGCCGCGGCCCCCAAGTTCGCCTTCGCGGTCTTCGGCGTCGCCGCCGGCGTCGGGGCTCTTACGGGCGTTCGGGGTTTCTCCGCCGCCTTTCAGGACGTCCTCAAGCGCGAAGCGCGCACCCTGATGGCGGCCGATCTAACGGTGCGGCAGTTCAACGCCCCGTCCGACGCCCAACTGGCGGCGCTCGAACCCTGGCTCCGCCGCGGAGTGCGCCTCACCCGGATCACGGAAACCGTGTCGATGATGGCCGCCGCCGACGGCTCGACGCCGGTCCTGGTTTCCGTCAAAGCGGTAGACCCGCGCGCTTACCCGTTCTACGGCAGCGTGAAGCTCGAGCCCGCGCGCCCTCTGGCGGAGGCGCTCACGCCCGCCACCATTGCCGTTTCCGACGATCTGCTGATCCGCCTCAACCTCTCCTCCGGCGCCGCCATCCGCCTGGGATCGGCGGAGTTCACCGTGGGCGGCGTGGTGCGCCTGGAACCGGACCGCATGACCGGCTCCCTCAACGTGGGCCCGCGCGTTCTCGTCACCAGCGAGGGTCTCGAGCGCACCCGGTTGATGACTTTCGGTTCGCGCGCATCGCATCGTTTGCTGTTCAAACTGCCCCCGCAGGGCGTCGGCGTCGCCGAAATGCGCGACGCTCTCCGGAAGGCCTTCCCCGAGGCGATGGTGGCCGACTATCGCGAAGGGCACCCGTTCATCACCCGCGCGCTGGAGCGTTCCACCACTTTCCTGAGCCTGGTCTCGCTGATCGCCCTGATCGTCGGAGCGCTGGGTGTGGCCACCGCGATTCACTCGCATCTCCAGCAGCGCCTCGACACCATCGCCATTCTCAAGTGCCTGGGCGCGAGCTCGGCGCGGATCATTCGCATCTACACGCTCCAGACGCTGCTGCTGGGACTGGCCGGAGGGCTGGCCGGCGTCGCTGTCGGCGCCGTCGTGCAGGGGTTGTTTCCGCTAATGCTGGCCCGCTACTTCCAGTTCGACAGGATCCCCTGGAGCCCCGCCTTCGCCATCGAGGGCATCGCGGCGGGCGTCCTGGTGACGCTGCTGTTCACCATCCCGCCGCTGGTGGCCATCCGCCAGGTCAAGCCCGCGCTGATCTTCCGGCGCGAAATGGCGGAGGTGAAGCCGAAGCTCGCCGTGCGTCTCCGCAATCGGACGCCATCGCTGATTTCGGGGGCGGTCATTCTGGCCGGCATCTGCGGCATTGCCGGCTGGCTGGCGGAATCGGCTCGCATGGGCGCTTACTTCGTCGGCGCGCTGGCGCTGGCGTTGCTTACGCTGGCGGGGGCGGCCTGGCTGCTTCTGCGGGGTCTGCGCGTGTTCCTGCGGTGGTCTCCGGTGCGCCTGCCGGTCGCGCTCCGGCACGGCGCGGCCAATCTCTATCGCCCCGGCAACCACGCCTCCAGCGTTCTGGTCTCCATCGGCATCGGGGTCATGTTCACGCTGACGATTTACCTGGTGCAAAAGTCCCTGCTGGTGGATGTGGCCGGCGCCGCGCCGCCCGGTTCGCCCAACGTCTACATCATCAACATCACGCCGCGCGATCGGGATGCCATCGCGGAATTTCTCGGCGCGCGAACCGATCTTCAGGCCAAGCCGCGCCTAGTCCCGCTGGTTCCCGCGCGCCTGCTGCTGGTGGATGGCAAGCCGGTCGAGCAAATCGAGCCCCAGGGAAGCCACCGCCACCACTCTCAGCACACCCGCCAGATCACCTGGGTCGAATCCAGGCCCGAGGACGTTCAGGTCCGCCGCGGCGTCTGGTGGAAGGAGGCCGAAACCACGCCCGCCGTCTCGGTCTCCGAGCGCACGGCCGGCGCGCTGAATGTCGCCCCCGGCTCGACTCTCCGGTGGGTGTCGGTCAATCGTGAATTCGACGTGCGCGTCGCGGCCATCCACCGCTCCGAGTCCGTGCGCACCGGGCCGGACGACGAGTTCCTCTTCAACCGCGCCGCGCTGGCCGGATTTCCCGCGCAGTGGTTCGGCGCGGTCCGCATGGCGCCCAACCGCGTGGCCGCGTTCCAGCGCGAGGCCTACCGGCGCTTTCCCACCCTCACCGTGATCAACGCCGCCGACGTGCTCGAAATCGTCCAGCAAGTAGTGGACCAGGTTGCGCTGGTGGTGCGCTTCATTTCCGCCTTCGCCATCCTGGCGGGAGCGATCATATTGGCATCCACGGTGGCGGGGACCCGCCTGCGCCGTACCCGCGAAGCCGCCGTGCTCAAGACGCTGGGCGCGCGCCGCGGGCGCCTGGTGGCTATCTTCTCGGTCGAATTCGCCATCCTCGGCGCGGTCGCCGGTTTCATGGGCGGCGCGCTGGCCACCGCGTTCTCGCGGCTTCTTCTGACTCGTTTTCTGGACGCCGGGTTTCGCCTCGAACTGCTCCCCAACCTCGCTACCATCCTGCTGACGACGGGCCTGGCGATCGCCGCCGGCTGGCTCGCCTCGCTGCGCATCCTGCGCCAGCGCCCGCTCGAGGTCTTGCGCGACGAGTGAATTCCGCTAGAGACCCGGGGACACTCCGGACTGGCTTCACGGAAACCACCGCTTCAACCACCCCACAGGCGTGTCCCCCATTTCTCGAAGACCTGGGGACACTCGAAAACCGCGCCTGTCCCCGGAATTATAGCGTTTTGAGCAGGATGTTCCGGAACTCCACTTTCATGGGCGGACCCTGGTGCAGTTGCAGGCCCAGCAGCCCTTCCATGGCCCGGCCCTTGGTGTCCTCGTCGATGCACATGCTCATCACGCGCCCGTTGATCACCTGCGTAATCACAATGCCGCGCGCGAGGATGTGGATCTGGTTCCAATCGCCGGTCTTGATGAATGCCTTCAGGGCATCGGGCTCACCCGGCGAGCCGATCAGCTTCGGCGCCCCGCCCTCGGCCATCCGGACGAACTGGCCGCGCTGCGCCACGAAGGCCCGCGCGCGCTCTTCGTACAACATGCCGGTGTAGTTGTTTTGCCCGTCGATATCGGCCTGGTAACCTTTCAGGACCCACTTGCCGACATCGGGCAGCGCGACGCTGCGATACTGAACGCCGCTGTTGCCCGGATCCGTGATCCGGTACTCGGCCTTGAGTTCGAAGTCCGCCGTGGTCCCGCCCCGCCAGATGATGAATGTGTTCAGCTTCAACTGCTTTTCGGGCGTGGTCTGGCCGACGATGGCCCCGTCTTCCACTCGCCAGAAACCGGGTTCGCCATCCCAGTTGTTCAGGGTCTTGCCGTCGAAGATGGCCGCGAATCTCGCGTTGTCGTCGGGCACGGGCGCGCGGCGGCCGGCCCCAGGCGGTCCTTTCTTGCGCCCGGCGCCCGGCGCCTGTGCGGCCACCGCGGGCGCCGCGGCCAGCGCGCCCGCCTGGGCCGCCCTCAGCAGAAGCCGTCTCCTCGAAACCCGCTCTTCCTTGTTACCCATCAGTTTCCTCCTTTGTTCGATTGAGGCATCTCGATCCTCGCGGCCGCCGGGAAGTCAGAAAACGAACCGGAGGCCCATCTGTATCCTCCGGGGCGACCGCGCCGAAGTCAGTTCCCCGAACCTGGCATTCACCTGGTTGCCCGAAGGGTCAAACCGCGCCCCGGTGTCCAACCCGTCGAATTGCGTGTGGTTGAAGGCATTGTACATCTCGCAACGGAATTGGACTCGCATCGGCTCGCGGACCGGGAAATTCTTGAAAATCGCCACGTCCCAGTTGTTAATGCCGGGTCCGCGGATCAGGGTTTTGGCGGCGTTGCCGAAGGTCCCGACGGCCGGAAGCCGGAAGACCTCGGTGCGGAAGTAGTGGCTGAAGGTTCGCTCGCTTTTCGGCACGATCGGATTGTCCATAACCACAATCCGCGCGCCTTGCGACGAGGTTCCGGTGATATCCATGGCGGTGGTGGTGGAGAAACCGACCCCGCCCGGCGCCCCCGTCTGGAAAGTCGTGATTCCCGACACTTGCCACCCGTTCAACGCATACCTTGCGACGGGATGGTTCCATCTCACCCTGGGCGCCTCGTAAAGAAAATTGACCTTCACTACGTGAGTGCGATCCCAACTGGCCAGCCCGTAGTTCCAGATGCGTACCGGTACGAACGGGCTGATAGTGGAGCCCGCCGCGTTCGGCCGGTCTTCCTCGGCGACGTCCATCGCCTTGGACCAGGTCCAGGACAGGCCGAACTGGACTCCCTTGGTGAACCGCCGGTTCGCGGACACCTGCAACGAGTGATAGTTCGAGCTGGCGCCGTTCTCGGAATAGTTGATGTCGTTGTAGCCCACCGTCGGACGCAGGAACGCCGGAGGCAGCGGGCGGTTCACCAGCGTCGGGTCCGCGTTGGCCGGGTTGAAGTTGGCCTTGAAGGGGACCGGGTTCAGCATCCGCGTCCAGTACAGGTGTCTGCCCAGGGCGCCGACATAAGCCACATCCAGCACCGTCCCATAGCCGATGCCGCGTTGCACCGCCAGGCTGAAGTTCATCATGGTCGGGACTTTGCTGTACCGGTCGCGGGCCAGCACGTCGGAGGGGAACAGCAGGCTCGACGACGAAAGCAGGTTTCTCAACTCGCCGTAGCTGACGATCGGCGTGAACACGATGGGCGGCTGCGCCACAAACCACTTGTAACCCAACGCCATGCTTTCCGGGTTGTGCACCATACCGAAGCCGCCGCGAATCGCCGTCTTCCCGTCCCCGAAGGGGTTGTAGGCAAAGCCGGCGCGCGGCGCCCAAACCACGCCCGGGCTTTCGCGCAACGCTCGAGGGTAATTCTTGTCCCGGGCCGCGACCACCATTCCATTCACCTGGTCGCCGACGCCGGGCGCCATGGCCCCGATCAGGGACGCCGTGTAGGTCTGGCCCGTCACCGGGTGAACGCCCACGCGCTTGCCGCCCGCGTCCAGGCCCGGCTTGATTAGCGCGACGCGCTTGGCCGGGTCATACCGGTCCGGCACGAATCCCGCCATCAGGTCGTCGCGGTCATAGATTGGGGGAAGCCAGGACCCGCGGACCCCGTAATCCAGCGTGAGACGCCGCGTGACTTTCCAGTTGTCCTGCGCGAAAAAGTTGAGCACGTGCGCACGGGCGTGCATCCGGGGCTTTGCGGAAGCTTCCGAGTAAGAGCTGAACGTTCCCAGAATGGCATTGGAAAACGCATAGCCCGTGTCGAGCGGGTTGTTGGCGTCCCGGCCGAAATCGATCTGGCCGTTGAATAGAAGCCCCTGCACCGGCATGTTGCGGTCGAAGTACTCCGCGTAAAGACCGGCTTTGATGGTATGAACGCCGCGGATCACGGTCAGTTTCTCGTCCAGGTTGATCACGTTCTGGAAAAAGTCGAACGGGAAACGGCCTTCGATGCTGAGAGTGGGCGGGCTGGATACTCCGCCGAACGTGGCGTTCGGGATCACCCCGAGCGGATTGATCTCCGGGTGGAACTGCCCGGCGCGAAACCCGATTTTGTCGCGCTGGTTGCGCTCGAGTTGCGCGCTCTCCAAGGTGTTCGTCTCTTTGCGGTACAACCATCCCGCGTGCAATTCGTTGACCACGGTGGGTCTCAGGACAGCGGTGTAGCGCGCCGCGATCGTCCGGGTGGGCGCGCTGTACGTCGCTTTCATCTGCGGCCAGTTGGCGTTCGTGCCGCCCACGCCAAAACCGCTGTTATTCGGGTAGTATCCCGAGTAACTGCCGACCACCGTGTGGTTGCTGGTGAAGTTATAGTCGGCCTTCAGGGTGTCGGTCCGCTCCGGAAGGTCCCGCGGGGTGGTTGCAATGTAGTTGTAGATTCCCTTGGAGAGGTTCCTGTCCAGGAAGTTCGGCGCGTCAAACACCTTAAGAAGCGCCTGGCCGCTGGAATCGATCCGGTCCCGCGGAATGATGTTGCCTGGGAACGGCTGCCGGTTGTTGCCTGGGTCCTGAATGACAATGAGCTTGTTGTTCAGGTCCATTGACCGCGAGAAGTCACCGGAGCGCTCCAGTTCGGTGGGCATGGTCCGGCTCACCGTCGCGCTGCTCTTGGTCGGCCAGTACTCCTGCCCCCAGAAAAAGAAAAGCTTTTCGCGATTCCGGTTCCACCGGTTGGGAATGAAGACCGGGCCCCCCACCGTGTAGGTCCAAGTGTTGTAGCGGTACCGCGGCTTCACCCGCCCCAGCCGGTTGTCGAAGAAATCGCCGGCGTTGAATTGCTCGTGCCTCTTGAAATAGGAAACCAC
>JAUYBU010000113.1 GCA_030693045.1 Bryobacterales bacterium
TTGAAGAAGTTCGTCTCGATCAAGGAAAGCCCTTATCACGGGCTCAACTTCTGCCAGGGCACCGTATCCTCGATGCTGCAGGATCCAGGCAAGGAAGTCTATGACGTCATCCGCTACTTCGGTTCGCGGAAGAAGATCTTCCTCGTGCACTTCCGCAATATCCGTGGCCGCCGGGGTGACTTCATGGAAGTGGACATCGACGATGGCGATGTCGATATGCTCAAAGCCATGCGGGTCTACAAAGAGGTCGGCTATGACGGCATGCTGCACTTCGACCACGCGGTGCGCGCTTCCGGCGATCCGGGGGGGCAGCAGTATGCGGCCTTCGCTTATGGCTATATCCGCGCCTTGATTCAGGCCGCGGATCAGATGGTCGGCTGAGGCGCTCGCGGCGGCGGAGTCGGCTTGCGATATAGTGATCTTCATGCGCACAGCCCTGCTCTTAGCAATCCTGACCGCCGTTCTCTCCGGCCAGACGACTCCGGTTATGAAGTACGGCGTCAGGGTCCAGCCTGGTCCGATGGACACGGTCCTGCTGAAGGATTACGCTCCGGAATCCTCGGTCGTGGTCCCCGTAACCCGCGTGGACAAGGCGCGCTTCCCGGTCATCGACGTCCACGCCCACACCAGCCAGAGCCAGGTCCGAACCGCCGCCGACGTGGATGCCTGGGTCCGCACCATGGACCAGGTCGGGGTCGAGACCACCATCGTCTTCACCGGCGCGACTGGCCCGGAGTTCGACCGCCAGGCCGAACTCTTCTCCCGCTATCCCAAACGCTTTCAGCTCTGGTGCTCCCTCGACACCACCGACCTGGAAGCCTCCGACTACCCCCAGCGCGCCGTGCGCGAACTGGAGCGCTGCTACAGCAAGGGCGCTCGCGGCGTCGGCGAGATCACCGACAAAGGCACCGGCATCCAGCGCGCTTCCCTGCCCCGCGCCAAGCGCATGCACTTCGACGACGCGCGCCTGGCTCCGGTCTGGGAGAAGTGCGCCGAACTGAAGCTGCCGGTCAACGTTCATATCGCCGACCATCCCTCCTGCTGGCGTCCCCTGGGCATCCACCAGGAGCGCACTCCCGACTTCCAGCACTTCAACCAGTACGGCAAGGACGTGCTCTCCTACGAGGAGTTGCTCGCCACCCGCGGCCGCCTGCTGGCGAAACACCCCCGCACCACCTTCATCGCCTGCCACTTCGGCAATCAGGGCAACGATCTCACCGCGCTCGCCGCGGTTCTGGATCGCTATCCCAATCTTTATGTGGATGTCTCCGCGCGCGATTACGAAATCGGGCGCACGCCGCGCGCCGCGGTGAAGTTCCTCACCCGCTACGCCAACCGCGCGCTGTTCGGCACCGACATGGAGCGCGACGCGGCCATGTACCGCGACTGGTGGCGCCTGCTCGAAACCCCGGACGAATACATCCCCGGCCGCATCTGGTGGCGCTACTACGGCCTGGAACTCCCCGGGCCCGTGCTGGAAAGCCTCTATCGCGGCAACGCCCGGCGCATCCTGAACTGGAAGCCGCTCTGACCTGGCGGCCATCCAATACCTTCATGAGACCCAAACATTTTCAAGTCTCTCTGGTTTGGCTCGCGGGGTTCGTGGCCGCCGCGCACGCCTGCGATACCTGGGTGGCGTTGCGAGACGCCACCGCCGACCGTTCCGTCATCCTGGCCAAGAACAGCGACCGCCCGCCGATGGAGGCCCAGCCGCTGGTGCAGGTCTCTCGCGAGAAACACCAGCCCGGCGAGACGGTGAAATGCACCTACATCACGGTTCCGCAGGCCGCCGAAACCTACGAACACATCGGCTCCAAAATCTGGTGGGCGTTCGGTTATGAGCACGGCATGAACGAGCACGGCGTGGCCATCGGCAACGAAGCCGTGTTTTCCAAGGAACCATACCAGTGGGGCGACGGCCTATTGGGAATGGACCTGGTGCGGTTGGGCCTGGAGCGCGGCAAAACGGCTTACGAAGCCATGCACGTGATTGTTGGGTTGCTCGGGAAGTACGGCCAGAGCGGCGACTGCGAACGCGAGGGCGAGTGGGGAAAGGCCAACTATCACAACAGCTTTCTCATCGCCGACCCGACCGAGGCCTGGGTGCTCGAGACCGCGGGGCGCTATTGGGTGGCCAAGAAGATCACGCACGGAGTTTATTCGATATCCAATATCTATTCCATCGAGAAGGACTGGGACGAAGCGCATCCCGGCCTGGTGGAGCACGCCGTTGAGATGGGCTGGACCAAATCCGCGCAGACGTTTAACTTCTCCCGCGATTACGGCGACTACTGGAGAAAGGAATCCAAGGATCCCGGCAACATGCAGATCCGGCGCAACATGAGCCTGGCCTGCCTCCGCAAGGACTTCGCGCAAGTCACCCCCGCCAGCATGATGAAGATCAGCCGAAGCCACCTCGAGGGGACCCTCGCCGAGCCTCGCTGGGGCGCTTCGGAAAGCTTCTGGTCCACGCCTTGCCTGCACGACTCCGCGCGCAACGGGTACCACAGCGCGGCATCCATGGTGGCCCATCTTCGCGCCGGCATGCCCGCGCTTTTGCGTCAGGTCTACTGGGCGAGTTTCTCCAATCCCTGTAGTAACGTCTTTAAGCCGTTCTACCTGCATGGCCCAAGGATTCCCGCGAATTATGGCGCGGGAACCAGCACTTATTCCGGCGATTCGCCGTGGTGGCTGGCCAACCGCGTGAAGCTTTTGTGCGACCTCAACCACAACGCGCTGGCGCCGGCCATCCGGGGCGTATTCGACCTGACCGAGCGCAGCGCGATGGAACGCCAGAACCGGCTGGAAGCGGACGCCCGCAAACTGATCGAAGCGGGGCGGGACGGCGAGGCCGTCAAGCGGCTCCAGGAATTCATCGACGGCAACTGCGCGCGCGCGGACAAGGAATACATGATGTTCAACCAGACCCTACCGGCCATGCTCGAGACGGCCGGGATTGAATATCTGTTCACCGGCTACGTCCGGAAATGGACCTCCACGCACGGCGTTCCGCTGCCGCTTCCATGAAACTCCTGACAATCGCAGTGTCCTTGCTGCTGGGCGGCGTAGTTCACGCGCAGCAACGCATTCCGGTGGTAGTCGCGCCGCAAGCCACCGCCGTCGAGGCGCTCGCCGCCGGCGAACTCTCGCGATACCTTGCGAAAATATATCCGGGCCGAAGCTTTCCGGTGGGCACGGCCTTGCCCGCGGCCGGACCGGCCATTCTGGTCGGCACGCAGCAAGGCCAGCCGGACCTGCGCCGCCTGGTGTCGGCCCAACGGCTGCAGGGGCCAGAGAGTTTCGTCGTCTCTACCGCCGCGCGCGGGGCGGGGCGGATCGGCCTGGTGGCCGGGGCGGACCCGCGCGGCGTCCTCTACGGCGTCTATGCCTTGCTGGAGAAACTCGGCTGCGGTTTCTACCTGTCCTACGATGCGCTGGCGCCACCCAGGCCCGGTCCGTTCACGTTCGATGGATGGGAACTTGCGGATGCGCCATTGGCCGCCGATCGCATCCTTTTCGACTGGCACAACTTTCTCAGCAGCGCCTCGACCTGGGAATTGGAAGACTGGCAGCGCTACATCGACCAGGGCGCCAAGCTGCGCTACAACACCATCATGGTGCATGCCTACGGCAACAATCCCATGTTCACGTTTCGTTTCGCCGGCCAGACCAAGCCGGTCGGCTACCTGGCCACCACCCGGTCCGGCCGCGACTGGGGAACCCAGCACGTGAACGACGTCCGGCGGCTGTACGGCGGCGAGGTCTTCAACTCGCCGGTGTTCGGATCGAGCGCGGCATCGGTTCCCGAAGCCGAGCGCGCGGCGGCGGCGATGGCGCTCATGAAGAAGGTGTTCACTTACGCGCGTGGCCGCGGCATGCACGTAACGTTTGCGCTCGACGTGGACACGCCGGCGGCCAGTCCGCAAAGCATGATGGAGACGCTGCCCCCCGGCGCGCGTCTCACCGGCGGCAAGTACCAGTTGGCCAATCCGGACACCGCGGAGGGTTACGCCTATTACCGCGCCCAGGTGCGGCAACTGCTCGAGGCGTATCCGGAGATCGACCGCTTGGCGGTATGGTTCCGGCGCGCGGCTACGCCCTGGCGCGAAATGGAACTCAGCCAATTCCCGCCGGCCTGGCGAAAAGAATTCGCCGCCGCCCTCGAACGCCATCCATGGATGCGCGAAGACAAGAACGCCCACGGAATGTTCGCCATCTCGAAACTCGTGCGCGCCTTCGGCCGCGCGTTGCGCGAGGAGGGACGGCCGGATGTGGAATTGGCCACCGGCTCCTGGACCTTTCTCTTCATGCGCTCGGCGGACGTTTTTCTGCCCCGCGAGGTCACCCTGCTCCCGTTCGACAATCACCCGTTCATCAACCCCGTTACGGGGCGGGACCAACTGCACGCGGCCACCATTTTCCACACCGATGCCGGGCGGGAGATGCTGCGCACCGCGGCCCGCTCGGGCCGAAAGCTAATCCCCATCGTGTGGGCCCACGAGGACGACCACGCCTATGTCGGGCGGCCGTTCCTGCCTTTTCGGAATTTCATGACCATGTTGCGCGAGCGCGACGCGCGCGGATTCGCCATCATTCACTGGACCACCCGCCCGCTGGATCTGTATTTCAAGAGTTTGGGCGAGCAGGTCTGGAAGGCCACCGAAAACCAGCCGCTGGAGACCACCTGCCAGCAGATGGCCGCGCGCTCGTTCGGCGCTTCCGCCAGGGCCACCGGCGGCGAGTATCTGCTGCGCTGGGTCAACGACTCCCCGTTGATCGGCCGGGAAACCGGCCCCCGATTCATGGACGTGCCGCTCAAGGACCCGGAAGTCACCATGGCGCGCACTCGCGAGCGATTGGCGCTGCTCGAGAAAATCGACGGCACCGCCGCGGAGAGCCGCGAGTGGTTAAGTTATTTCCGCGACTACGAACGGTTCATGCTGGCGTTTTTCCAGAGCCACCGCGCGCTGGAAATCGCCCAGGAGACGGCCGGACGCGGCGCTTGGAACGAGGCTCGCGGGGTCATCGCCAAGAGCGATCCGGAGGCCGCCATCATTCAATTCGCGCAAGCGGCCCGGCGCGGCAGCATCACCCGCGGCGAACAAGCGCTGGTGGTGTCGCTGAATTTGCGCTGGCTGCCGCAGGTGGTCTCCGCGCGCCAGGCCGCCGGCGTCGACGCCGTTCGCATCAAGTTCGGACCCACGCAGCACGAAGCGCTGGCCCAGAGCCCGGGGTCCAATACCTTCTACTTCGATGCGGATCGCAAGGTGTGGAAAGTGATGGGCGAGAAGGA
The DNA here is from genome assembly GCA_030693045.1 of Bryobacterales bacterium. Taxonomy (GTDB): domain Bacteria; phylum Acidobacteriota; class Terriglobia; order Bryobacterales; family Bryobacteraceae; genus JACQZT01. The sequence goes on from JAUYBU010000113.1 coordinate 5,294, forward strand.
AACCGGCGCGCCCGTGTTCGAGCTTGGCGCTGGAGTGGATGAACGGGTCCGCACCGGACTGCGCGTCGAAAAGCCGCTGGTCCTGCCGCTGGGCCCGATGATGGGCGGGCTCCTAATGCCCGGGCCATACAAGCTGGAGTTGCTGATGGTGCAGCCATCGTCGGCCGGCGAAGGCGTGGTCGAGGTTGCACTGGGCGGCGCGGTGAAGGATACGGTAGATGTCGCCGCGCGCGCCGGCGGAAAAGACAAGCTGCTCTCACTGGCCTACACGGTCGAGATCGCCGGCGCCCCGGAACTGACGCTGCGCCCGGTGCGCGGCGCGGTGTTTGCGGGCGGCGTGTCGCTGACGCCCGCCGCTAGTCTCAAGTAAGAGCGGCGCGTGATACACTGTCCGACAGGCTACACCATGTCAATGACGAAACGTCGTACTTTTCTGGCGGGCATGAGCGGCGCGGCAATACTGCCCGCGGCCGCCGAACTTCCGGCCGGCAAAATCCTGCCCACTATCAAACTGGGAGACAAGCAGGTCACGCGATTGATCGCGGGCGGCAATCCCATCGCCGGTTTTTCGCACTCCACGCAGCGGCTGACCGAGCTCATGCTCCGTTACTTCACCGTGGAACGCACCACCGAATTCATTCTCCACTGCGAGGAGGAAGGCATCACCACCTGGCAGTGCTCGTACCAACTGGTGGGGCGGGACGCCCTGCGCGCGGCCCGCGAGCGCGGATCGAGAATCCAGTACATCTGCCTCACCGCCGACCGCCCGAACATCAAGTTTCAGGACGTGCTCGACACCAAGCCCATCGCCATCGTTCACCATGGCTCCGACACCGACCGGCTCATGCGCGCGGGCCAGCCCGGAAAAATTCAGGACTTCGTCAAGAAGATCCACGACGCGGGCTTGCCGGCCGGAATCTCCACCCACAACCCCGACTACCTGGCGCGCATCGAGGACTCCGGCTGGGACAACGATTTCTACATGGCCTGCTGTTACAACCTCACGCGCCCGTCCGAGGAGATTCGGGCCCGCATGGGCGACGACCTGCTGGGCGAAACCTACCTGGCTTCCGATCCCGCCAAAATGCTGGCGCGCGTGCGGCAAGTCCGCAAGCCCTGCCTGGCTTTCAAAATCCTCGCCGCCGGCCGCCTGTGCAATAACAAGGCATCCGTCGAGAAAGCGTTCCAGTTCGCCTACGCGAACATCAAGCCGGCCGACGGCACGATCGTGGGCATGTTCCCCATCCTCTCGGACGAGGTGCGGGAGGATGCCGACCTGGCGCGCAAGTACGCGAAGCTCGGCTGACAAACCGCGCCCGCGCGCGGGCTCTTCATCGTCGCGACGGGAAGTCTTCCCGGAACTTTGCCAGGCAGGCGCCCTTGGCGCCCCGGAACAGATACAGCTTGCCGCGGATGGTTTTGGTCTGCTTCCGCGCGAGCGGCCCCACCCTCACGCATGCGTGCATGCAATTCCAGGGGTTGTGGCCCTGCACGGAAAGATAGTCCTCCCACCCGACTCCCGTCACCCATTGTCCATCCGCCGATTCGCGGATCAGCAGTCCGGCCTGAGCATTCACCGCCGACGTCGGCCACTTCTTGGAGAAGACGAACTGGCCATGGTCGGAAGCGCGGTCCACGGCCACCCGCAGATCGCCATTGAAATGAATCTCGCGCGACGCCAGAGGCGTCAGCCTATCCCCCGCAAGGAAGAAAGTCCGTTTGCGCTCCGGGTCGGCAAACTGCGTGTTGAGCGGCACGTGAAAGAACGTAGGCGTCTCTGACGTGCGCGCGGGTTCCACGCTTCCCGGGCTCCAGCACGGAATGATGCCGGCCGTTTCGGGCCAATCATACCCGGTGGTGTTGGTGACCTGCAGCCGCAGGTCGGCGCCCCCGGCAACGGCGCCCACGCTCAAGCGCAAGCCCGGAAGTTCGAGGGTCGCCTCGGTTCCTTCCGGATTCAGTTTTCTGACCGATTTGAAAGTGCCCTGGGTATGCTGACCCGGCGAGACGGCCTCGAACATGTTCCATTCATAGAACCAGTAGTACAAGGCCATGCCGCGCCGATCGGGCGCTTCGAGCGCCACACCGCGCTCCCATTCGGTCAACCGGGGCTTCGTCTGGCTCCGCAGCGGGGCGTTCCCGGCAAGTACGACAGAGACCATTATCCAAAGCAGGCGCCGCGTACGCATGCGTCAGAGCGTAGCACCTGAGTCGCCGGCCGGTCAACCGGAGCGCACCGGAGCGCGCCGGAGCGCGCCGGATGCGCGCCGGATGGGCGCCGGAGCGCGCGCGGCCCGCTTCGTGCGGCTGGTTCCGGACATATAATGGTTGGCTGAGAATGCGACCCGACAGGACAATTGGCCCCGGAGTGAATTGCTCGCTGCGAACCATTGTGCGAATTCTGATTCCGATATTGCTGGCCGGCGTTGCTGTGGGCCAGCCCAGCCGGACGGTGCGCCTGGATCACCGCGTCTTTCCCGGTTTGCACACGATGGACGGCAATTGGGCCGCGTTGCTGGCCGCCAGCGACGGCAAGGTCTACGCGGGCCTTGCCTATCACGGCGGCAGCGGCCACTTGGTCTACTACGACTCCCGAACGGATCGCGTGCAGGATGTCGGCGACCTGAACACAATGACCGGCGAGGCGAATCTCCGGCGGGGGCCGCAGTCGAAAATCCATTCCAAGTTCGGCGAAGGCAAAGACGGGCGCATCTACTTTGCCACGCACGCCGGGAACTGGTTCGAGAAGTCCCGCGTGGCGACCAAGGAAGGCTATCCCGGATCGTATTGGTTGGCGTACGATCCCAAGACCGGACACGTCGAGAATTTCGGGCTCGGCGTTCCCAACCAGGGCGTCAATACCGGCAACTACGATCCGCTGTTCAACCGCATTTACGGGCTCAGCAACCCGAGGGCGGAATTGGTCTACTACGATGTGGCCGCGCGCCGGGCGGTCAATAAAGGACGGATCAACAACTTCGAATCGATCTGCCGCACGCTGGGCATCGACGATCGTGGGAATGTCTACGGAAGCTCCGGAGCCGGGTACGTGTTCCAGTACGATCCGCGCACCGACGGCATCCGCGAACTTTCAGTGCGGGTGCCCATTCGGGAAAAGGGCATTTCGCTCGGCCGCGACTATGCGAAGTCCGAAACCGCGTGGCGCACGGTGGTCTGGGATAAGGAGACCCGGCGATTCTACGGCGTCGAAGAGAGCGCTTCGATTCTGTTCTCCTTTGACCCGCGGGCGGGTAAGGACGGCGAGATCCGCCGCCTGGGCCAGCTTTGCGTGCCGGGCTTCGAGGACCGCCGCGACATCCCTTACGCCACCCTGAGCCTTACCCTCGGCCACGACCGCAAACTGTACTATGCGGCCGCCGGCCGCGAGTTCGATTACGCCAGCAGCGCGGGCCTGGGCACCTCCCACCTGCTGACCTACGATTTGAAAACCGCCAAGATCGAAGATTTGGGCGAGATGCGGCTCGAGGATGGGCGGCGGGTCATCGGCACCAACGCCGCCGATACGGGCCCGGATGGCGCCATCTACCTGGTCGGCGCCATCGAGGTGCGGCCCGAGCCGGGCAAGCCGCTCGAAGCGGCCGAGCGCAAGATCGGCGACACGCATTACCGGCTCGCGCTCCTCATCTATCGTCCCCGTCCTTGAACTCGTTGATGTGTTGAGGAGTCGATCGATGCAAGAACGCACTCACGAAAAACCCGCGACGCGACGCGCTTTCCTCAAAGGCGCTGCCGTTACCGCCGCCGGAGCGAGCGTGGCCGCGCCGGCCGTGTTCGTGCCCAATCCGGACCTGGGCAAGAAGGGGAAGATCTATCCCGATCAGCGGCGCAAATATCGGGATTCGCGAACCGGGCGCACGCTCTGGCAAATGACCGACACGCCGGGCCGGACCACAGTGGCGCAATATGCCACCCAACCCATGACCACGCCCGACGGCCGGTGGCTGGTCTATGGCTCCGATCGCGCAAGCGAACGCGGGCAGCTCAACCTGTTCAAAATGGATCTGCGGACCGGCGTCAGCACTCAGTTGACCGAGTCCAACCGCAATCTCACGTACCGCTGGTCCCACATCTCTCCCGGCGGCGGCGAAGTGTACTTCGTCGAGGACAAGAATCTCTTCCGCGTCGTGAATATCGAAACCCTCGAAGAGCGCGACCTCTGCCGCGTCGAGCCCTGTTTTCGCCCGCACCAGTTGACCGTCAGCCCCGACAACCGCTACGTGATCTGCCCGATCTTTCTGGAAGACAAGAGCGAAGACGATTTTCTGGTCAAGCAAGGCTTTCTGATCCGCAGCGCGCTGGTAGTCATCCGAACCTCCGACGGCCAGACGCACCGGCTGTGCGACGGCAACACACCCCGTACACACGCGCAATATTGCCCCGCCGATCCCAGCCTGGTTCTTTACTGTTATGGCGGGCCGTGGTGGTACGTCCAGCGCCTGTGGCTGATCCGCGCCGACGGCACGGGCAACCGCCCCATCTTTCTCCAGACCCAGTTCGAGGGCGCGGGCCACGAATTCTGGAGCGAAAACGGGAAGACGATTTACGTTTTCTGCAACGGAGGCCGTCAGCCGCAAGGCCTTTGGGCGGTGGACGCCGATGGCCGCAACGAACGGTGCGTCCTGGCCGGCTCCTGCACCGGGCACGGCACCGCCAACCCGCAGGAAGACCGCTTCGTGGTGAGCGAGATCTACAACGATTTCAAAACCGGCCTGTGGATGTCGCGGAAAGGCTCGGCGCAACCCGAACTGCTCTGCTACACGGGAACCGATCCGTCCAAGTTTCCCCTGTATTCCGGAGCCAGCGCGCACCCGCGCTTCCTCGCGGACGGAAAATCGGTCGTATTCAGCGGCGCCATGACCGGTTCGGGCGAAGTCTACATGGTGGAGTTATGAAGGGCAAAGTCTATCCCGATCAGCGAAAAAAGTATAAGGACTCCCGCAGCGGCCGCACCGTTTGGCGGATGACCGATACGCCCGGCCGCACTTCCCACGCGCAATATTTCACCCAGCCCGCGGCCACGCCCGCGGCCGCTGGCTGATCTATGGTTCCGACCGGGGGAGCGCCGAGGGACAACTCAACCTGTTCAAAATGGACCTCGGCACCGGCACCAGCGTCCGGATGACTGCGTCCGCCGCGGGCCTGAAGCCCCGCTGGTCGCACCTTTCTCCCGACGGCAAGGAAGTCTATTTCATCGAGGACCGGAACCACGTCCGCGCGGTCAACGTGGAAACGCTGGCGGAAAGAGACATCTGCCGGATCGCAAGCTGTTTCCGCCCGCACCAGTTGAGTGTCAGCCCGGACAATCGATTTCTCATCACCGGAGTCTTCCTGGAAGACAAGGACGAAGACGATTTCCTTGTCGGCCAGGGCTTCCTGATCCACAGCGCGCTGGTGGTCATCGCCACCGACTCCGGCCGCACCCGCAATTTTCTGGAAGGCAACACGCCCCGCACTCACGCCCAGTACTGCCCCACCGACGCGAGCCTGCTTTTCTACTGCTATGGCGGCCCCTGGTGGCGCGTGCAGCGCTTGTGGATGATCCACGCCGACGGAACGGGAAACCGGCCGATTTTCAAACAAACGAATTTCGAAGGCCTCGGGCACGAGTTCTGGAGCGACAGCGGCAAGACCATCTACGCAACCTGCAGCGGCGGCCGCCAGCCACAGGGGCTCTGGGCGATGAACGTGGACGGCGGCAATGAGCGATGCGTGCTCGCCGGCGCCTGCGTCGGTCACGGCACGGCCAACGGCGAGGAAGATCGGTTCGTGATCGACGAGTTATACAACGACTGCAAAACCGGACTGTGGACGTCGCGCAAAGGATCGCCCACGCCGGAGCTGTTGTGCCAGACCGGAGCCGATTGGTCCGGGAAGCCCCAGGAAGCCCACTCTCATCCGCGGTTTCTGCCCGATGGCCGCAGGGTCGCCTTCACCAGCGCCATGAGCGGTTCGAGCGAGGTCTATCTGGTTGAACTCTGACAACACCCGGCTCGAGCAGGCGTCGCCGCGGCTTCTACATCCACGGCCGTAGCGGACGGCCGCATCGTCCCCACCGACAAGGGCGAACTCAAGCGCCTGATGGACCTGTTGACCCAGTCGGGCGGCGGATCGATGTGGGTCCTGGAGACGGTGAGCGACGTCGGCGACGACGGCCACTCGAGATCGACGCCTACGGCAAGCGCAGCGACTGGTGCGCCACTAATTGCCAGCGCCCCTGCTGCCACACCCAAACGTGGATGAAGCGCAAACGCACCGGGTCTGCCTTCGCGCCCTTTTGGCTGGTTTGGACCCGCGCCACCGCGGCCAGCACGGCCGTGTTTCCGTACAGCCGCACCTCCATCGATTCGTGATCCACCGTGTGGTACTTGCGTGCGCCGGTCTTCAGGTTGTCGATGAACACGGCCTTCGTATCCGTCTCGCCATTGGAATGCGTGTAGGTCAGGTCGCTGGCCAGCAATTGCTTGAGCGTCGCTTCATCACCCGCCACCGTGGCCGAGGCCCACGACTTCTCGGCGGCCTTCACCCCGTCGGCGGACCTTTCGGCGGCGAAACCCAAACCGGCAATAAGCGCCAAAATCGGAAACAGCTTCGACATACGTTTGTCCTATGATAGCTCTTCCAAACCTGCAATTCACGCCGGGGGCGGCCCGTCAGCCCCCCCTCACCCGAGCAGAGTGGCCAAATACCGAACCGCCTCCGCCGACCCCTCGTCCGGCGCCCACGGCGGGAACTCCTTGTCCGTTGCCGGGTCCCAAGGTCCGGGCTTCACCTCGTAGCAGACGGCGACCGGCGTCAGAGCCGCGACGCAATGCCACAGGCCCGGCGCGAGATCGATCCCCCGCGCAACGCTCCCGTCCGTGACATGGGACGGCCGGCGCCCCGGATAAGCGCCCTGCCCGAGAATGTGGCCGGAGACCACCACGCCGTGGTCGTCAAACACAAACGCGGCCGCGTGCCCACGTAGCACCAGAAACGACTCTGCCTTCGGCGGCGTCAGGTGCCGGTGAGGCCGCACGTAAGACCCGTGGAGCAACGCGTTCAGAAAGCGATGCGGATTATCCTGGTCCCCGGTGTGGAAGTTGTAGTTCTTCCGCCGCCTCGCCGATTGCCGGGCCTGCGCCACAACCGCGTCGATCAGTTCTTCAGTGATCGTTTGAACGCAGGGCCGACGGTCCATAACCCGTATTGTAGAGCCTCTGCCGTCCTCGTCTGTGCCGAGTTGGATGCGGGTAGTAAAGTCCTATGTTGGATGTGCCGTGACCAAGGAAGACGCCACAAGTTGCCGGCCACCGAGCCCGAACCCGCCCCGAAAGCGCTGGTCAAGGATTGGCTGGACCGTGGCGGGTTCTGCGAGACGCCTTGATTGTCGTGGCCGGCGCGGCAGTGGCCAACGCGCTGGACGTGATGGAGTAAGCACCGGCAAAGGCCGCTGCCTCACGCAACCCACGCAGCCCGGAATCGTTTCCGAGCCGCGACCGTAAGGAAGTTGTTATCGCGGCTGAACAGGCGGTGGCGTTGGCGGCGTGGTGGTTGGAGCGGGACGGGAGGCTTTTGTGGAAAGAAGACCCTGGCCACGGATGGACGCGACCGTTTAGGGGTGAAGGGTGCGGTAGAGGTCGATGTCGTCCATGACCCGGATGCCGTGGCGGGCGCGGAATTGTAGGACGTTGGGATGCGACAGATGCACATCGCGGGTACACAACACGTCAGCGCGCCCCGAAAGAGCGGTTTGAACGATCGCGTCGTCATCCGGATCGGCGAGGACGACTCTGTCGACAGTGACAGGATCCACGATCTCCGCCGCGGCAGCCAAGAGGTTTAAGTGTTCTTGAATATCCTCGTCGGTGAGGCCCCAACGGGAGCGTATCCGCCGGTAGGCGAGCACGCGGGCGACTTCGTCAAGAATGAAGGGGGACATGATCAACCGGTGCGGGCCGGTTGAGATGGTGTGGAGCAACCTGCGACCAAGGCCATCCGCCTTGGCAGTGGAACGCACTGGGACATTTGTGTCGAGGACGATGCGCATCACGGCCGCCGCGGCCGAACATGCTCCATCGCCTCGTCGATTAAGGCCTCCATTTCCTGTTCCGGGATGTGGCGGGCGCGGGATGCCAGAGTATCCAAATTCTGAGCCAGCGCCTGAGCGGCCGTCCTGCGGTCGTCTTCCGTCAGGGGTGGTTGAGGAGGATGGGCCATAACCGTGATGTGCTCTTCGTCGCCAACCGTTCGACCGAGGAGGCTTTCCAGGACATTCCTTGCGGCATCACCCAACTGGCCGGCTCGGCGGGTGGAAATGGTCCGCATAGGAACTCCATGGGCATCTTACCACTGGTGAAGAATCTGCTGGCCACGGATGGCCACCGAGTGCGCCGGGATAAACCGGCATGGAATCACTCTTGTCCAACTTAACTTCGTAAGTCCGGCCTGCCGCGAACCCTGGGCGCGAACCTGGGCAGGCTGAGCCTCCGGTAGATTGGATTGGGGCTACTGCCTGAGTCAACCGGATAGCCCTTTGGCGCCATTCGCGCCCTCCGGGCAGGATATGATAGACGCGATGAGCCGCGCCGCGCATTCACTCACTCCCGCTCACCCGGCCATTCGCGCCTACCTGAAGGCGCTTGGAGAGTACCGCTCGCTAGGCGTCGAACACGAACTCGGCCTCCGCTCCGCGTTCCAGAATCTCTTGGATGCGACCGCTCGTTTGCAGGGCTGGGCGCTCTTCGTCGAG
>JAUYBU010000171.1 GCA_030693045.1 Bryobacterales bacterium
CCTCAACTGCGAGCTCGCCTGCTCGGTGGTGCATTCGCGCAGCGGCCTGCTGGCGACGGCCATCGACGAGGAAATTTCGCCCCGGCGGCGCGTCAGGGTGGCCGCCGGAAAGGACGCCATCGAAGCGCTATGCTGCGAGCAATGCCTGGAGCCGCTGTGCGCCTTCAGTTGCAAGAGCGGGGCGATCCACCGCGATCCCATCAGCGGGCAAACCCTGCTCGACGAAAGCCGCTGCGTGGCCTGCTACATGTGCCTGATGGTTTGCCCGCACGGCGTTCGTCCCGATCCGGCCAGAGATAGCGTGGTGCGCTGCGATGTTTGCCGAACCCTGGACATTCCCGCCTGCGTCGAGGCGTGCCCGTCCGGCGCGCTGATTGCTCAGTCGCGGCCGGACTGCCGGATTCAGAGCGAATTCGACGGTCATGTGGTGGTGGTGGGATCCTCGGCCGCCGGCGTCGCCGCCTGCGAAGCGGCGCGCGAGATTGCGCCCGAGTGCTCCATCACACTGGTCACCGCCGACGACGCTTCTGAATACTCGCGGCCGCTGCTGCCGTATGTTCTCGCCCGGCGAATCGCCCCGGCCCAGACGAACTGGCGCGCCGATGATTACCTCGAGAGCAGACTCAAGGTCCGTGTGTTGCGCGGCCGCCGCGCGACGGCACTGAAGCCCGACGCGGGACCTCTCACTCTCGACGACGGCACGGAACTGACTTACGACCGCCTCATCCTGGCCACCGGCGCGCGCCCCGCCGCAGGCCTGGCGGGCGCTTGCTCGCTCCGAAATCTAGAAGATCTGGAAAAGATCGAGAGACTGGCCGAGCCTGGCCGGAGCGCGGTGGTCTTGGGCGGCGGCAACGTCGGCCTGCAAGCCTGCGAAGCCCTGCTGGCGCGCGGGATGAAGGTAACCGTGGTGGTGGCTTCGCCGTGGCTGCTCTCGCAAATGGTGGATGCCGAAGCCGGCCGGCGCGTAGCCGAGTTGTTCATCCGCCACGGACTGAACGTGCGCACCGGACGCGACGCCGTCGAGATCACCGGCAACGGGCGGGTCGAAAGCGTGCGTCTCGACAACGGCGAACGGATCGACGCCGACCTGGTAGTAATAGGCAAAGGAATCATCCCCAATGTCGAATGGCTCGCAGGCAGCGGGATCCAAGTCGCGCGCGGAATCGTGACCGACCTCTGCGGGCGAACCAACATCCCGGGAATCTTCGCCGCCGGCGATTGCGCCGAAACCATCGACCCGCTCACCGGCCGATCATCCATCAGCGGGATCTGGCCGGTAGCATACGAAACCGGCCGCGCCGCCGGAAGCACAGCCGTGGGAATGGACCGCCCATCCGCCGGAGCCCTGCGCATGAACGCCTCGCGATTCTTCGAAATCCCGCTCATCTCGATCGGCGAGGTGCGCCCGGAGCGCCTCGATGGCGCAACCGCCGAAGTGCTCGCCAACCGCGACGGAGTCTACCGCAAGCTGGTCCACCACCAGGGCCGCCTGGCCGGAGCAATCCTCTACGGCGACATCTCGGATGCCGGACTCTTTTATCGCCGCTACCGAACAGACACCCCGCTCCCTGACGGTCGCGGCTCAGAAACGGCGCCCGCTCCGCCCGGCAACGTAACCGCCCCGCCCGGCAACGTAACCGAGCCGCGACCGTCAGGGAGCGGACAAGGGAGCAACCCAGCCAATGTCTAGAATCATCGCAACCGCGGCCATCCGCGGCGCCTACAAGTGCATGGATCGGGCCGAGACAATGCTGTCGGAGGCCATCAACCGCCACGGCCGCGACAAAGCCATCGAGTTCCCCGGCACCGCCTACGCTCTTCCCGTAATCCTCACGCTGACCGGCAAGCGGGTCGAGAAGCTGGGCCAATTGGAGGAGGTCCTCTGGAGCGCGCGCGGCTGGCTGCCCGTCATGCCCACCGAGCAACTCTGGCTCCCCTACCTGGGCGGGGCACTGGATGCCGGCGCAGCCACGCTGGTGGCCCACGAGGCGGTCGAGGCGATGAAGCCGCTCTGCGGCATCTCCCTGACGTCCGATTTCTGGCTCGGGCCCACGCCCGACAGCATCCTCCGCGAGCAGGGCATCAAACTGGTGGACGGGCGCATGCCGGGGTTCGCGGCCTGCGTGGGCGCGCTGCCGAACGATGAGGTCGCCGAGCAACTGGCGCGGGATTTGCAAGAGCGCAACATCCTGGTCTTCATGGGATCGAACACCGCCGGCGACACCATGGCCGCGCAGCTCAACCGCCGCCGCGTCGACATGAATTGGGAAACGTTTCTGGTTCCCTATGGCCCCGATACGTCGTCCATCGTTCACGCACTCGGCTTCGCCTGCCGCGCCGCGTTCACCTTCGGCGGGCTCAAGCCGGGCGGCCTGAAGGAATCGCGCGAGATTCTGCTCTACAACAAGCGGCGCGTGTTCGCCTTCGTCCTGGCGCTGGGCGAAGTGGACGACGAGAAGTACGCCACCGCCGCGGGCGCGATCAATTTCGGCTTCCCCGTGATCGCCGACACCGACATCCCCGAAATCCTGCCCAGCGGCATCTGCGAGTACGAGCACGTGGTCGCCAACGTGGCGCACCGCGACATGCCCTCGCGCGCCGTCGAGGTGCGCGGCGTGAAAATCAAGACCGTCGATATCCCGATTCCCGTGCGCCACGGCCCCGCCTTCGAGGGCGAGAGAGTCCGCAAGGAGGACCTCGCCATCGAGTTCGGCGGCAAGTACACCCGCTGCTTCGAATACCTCACCAGCCGCCCGATGGACCAGTTGCAGGATGGGCTCATCCGCGTCGTCGGCCCCGAAATCAAAGACGTGCCGGAAGCCACGCGCCTGCCGCTGGCCATCTATGTCGAGATGGCCGGCCGCAAGATGCAGCCCGAATTCGAATCCATTCTCGAGCGTCACATTCATTCCTACCTGTCCGAGCCAATGGGCGTGATGCACCTGGGGCAGCGCGATACGGTGTGGCTGCGGATCTCGAAGAAGGCCCGCGACGCCGGCTTCCGCATCGAGCACCTGGGCACGGTCCTGCTGCACAAGTTGAAGAACGATTTCCCGGCCATCGTCGACAAGGTTCAAGTAACTCTGTTCACCGACCCCGGCGAAGTCGACAAGCTCTACCCCGCGGCCGTCGCCGCCTATCGGCATCGCGACCAGCGCATGGGCGCGCTGACCGACGAGGGCGTGGACATTCTTTACTCCTGCGCCCTTTGCCAGAGCTACGCGCCCAATCACGTCTGCATCATCACGCCGGAGCGCCCCGGTCTGTGCGGCGCTTACAACTGGCTGGACGGGAAAGCGGCCTACGAAATCAATCCGCACGGCGGGAACCTTCCGGTCAAGAAGATCGAGGTGACCGATCCCGTGCTGGGCCAGTGGAAGGGCGTCAACGACTTCATCCGGAACGCCTCCAACGGCGCCTTCTCGCGCTTTTCGGCCTACTCCATGATCAACGATCCAATGACCTCCTGCGGCTGTTTCGAGTGCATCGCGTGCGTGCTCCCGGGCACCGGCGGCATCATGGTGGTCGACCGCGAATACCAGGGACAAACTCCGGTCGGAATGCCCTTCTCCTCTCTGGCCGAGATGACCGGAGGCGGCCAGCAGACACCGGGCTTCATCGGCATCGGCACGCTCTACATCCTGTCGAGGAAGTTCATCAGCGCCGACGGAGGGCTGGCGCGATTGGTCTGGACCACCACCAGGGTGAAACACAGGCTGGGCGACGCGCTTCGCGCGCGTTGTGAAGAGATCGGGAAGCCCGAGCTCTACTACAAGATCGCCGACGAGTCCGTGTGTACCGAACTGGAGCCGCTGATCGAGCACCTGGCGGCGGTGGAGCACCCCGCGCTCGAGATGGGTGAAATGATCTGATATGACTTTGGAGCTGAAACCGAAAAAATGGGCTGGCGCGATCCGTACGGTGACCCTCGGGTCGGGAAGCCGGCGGGCGCTTACGGTGGGCGGCGGCAACGGCCTGCCGCTGCATACCTTCGAAGCCAACTTCCCGAATCGGCCGGTGCTGGCGCTGGAGATCACCGACGCCGACCCGGCCGCCCAGGCGCGGCGCGCGGTCGAAGAACATGGCGCTGACCTGGTGATGCTGCACCTCGCCGGAACCCACCCCGACCGCGGGAATCGCTCTCCCGAACAGGCCGCCTCCGACGTCCGCGCGGCGCTTGACAGCGTGAGCGTTCCGCTGATCGTGAAGGGACCGGGCGCCAGTCAGAAGCAGAATGACGTGCTGGCGCGAGTTGCCGAAGAATGCACCGGAGAGGGACTGGCGCTGCACTCGGCTTGCCAGGAAGAGTACACGACCCTGGCTGCCGTCGCCGTGGCTTACGGCCACGTGCTGATTGCCGAGAGTCCCATCGACATGAACATCGCCAAGCAGCTTAACATCCTGCTGGCGGACTCGAACATGGACCCCAATCGCATGTTGATCGATCCACTTACTGGCGGACTGGGTTACGGTTTGGAGTACACTTACTCGGTCAT
>JAUYBU010000199.1 GCA_030693045.1 Bryobacterales bacterium
AGCCGGTGTTCCCGGGGGGCTTGGGGGACACGCCTGTGTCCGTGGAACAGGCGATGGGTTGCGTAAGATTAGCCCGGAGTGTCCCCGGGGGCGGTTTGCGTAAGATTAGCCGGTGTCCCCAGGGGGCTTGGGGGACACGCCTGTGTCCGTGGAACAGGCGATGGGTTGCGTAAGATTAGCCCGGAGTGTCCCCGGGGGCGGGGTTTGCGTAAGATTAGCCCGGAGTGTCCCCAGAAACAAAGGGCTGACGCATTTATTAGGTGAGCCAGTCGGCGTCGAGTTGCGCGTCGGTGCCGTCGAGGATGGCGGCGATTCGCTGGCTTCAACCGGCGACCAGATTCTGCAACTGCTGGTTATGGATGTTCGACACCAGCGGCCCGGGCTGCGTGGTGATCCGGGTGTCGGCCAGCAGGTTGCGCATCTGGGCGGGATCCGACTGCAGGTCGTAGAGTTCGTTGGTGTCCCACACACCGTGGTAGCGCATATAGCTGTAGCGCGGGGTTCTCAAGCCGGTCACGGTCGGCGTTTGGGGGAACGTCCGGTCCCAGAAGTACTCGTACAGGAAGTCCTGCCGCCACCCGGTGGTCCCGCGCAGCAACTCGAGCATCGAGCGGCCGTGCATGGAGCCGGGAATTCCCGGCGAAGCGGCCTCGAGCAGGGTTGGGGCGAGGTCCAGGTTCAGGACCATCTCTTCCACCTGCCGGCCCGCGGCAAACAGGTCCGGGCAGTGGGCCATCATTGGAATCCGGATGGAAGGCTCATACATGGTGCGCTTGTCGATGAGCCCGTGCTCGCCGAACTGGAAGCCGTTATCGCTCATGTAGATCACCAGCGTGTCGTTGAGCTGCTGCCGGGACTCCAGCAGGTCCAGGACGCTGCCGACGCTGTCGTCCAGCGCCATGAGCGTGCGGCAGTAGTCGCGATAGTTCTGCTCGAAGGTCACCTGGCCATCGTACATTCCGTCGACACCGTGCCAGCTCCGCCGCTGGCGGCGCACCCAATCCGGCTTGCCCGCGTAATTCAGCTCGGAATCCGGCATGGACTGCGGTATCGGGAGCGGCTCGGTTTTGTAGAGATCCCGGTGCCGCTCGGCGGGAACGTAGAAGTTGTGGACTGCCTTGTGAGAGAGCATCAGGAAGAACGGACGCCTATCCGGCTGCCGCAGAAAGTCCAGAGCGTGCTCGGTGAGCAGATCGGTGGTGTAGCCCCGCACCTGCGACCGGACCCCGTCGATGTTCAGCACGGGGTCGGTGTAAGTGCCCTGGCCGCCAAACGCGGCCCACCGCTCGAAACCGTTTTGCGGCTCGTCGGTATCGCCTCCGATGTGCCACTTGCCCGCGAACCCCGTGCGATAGCCGGCCCGCTGCAACAATTCGGGGAATGTGACCGAGCCATCCGCGAACCACTCCTCGTTGCCACCTGAATTATGCACACCATCACCGTTCCGAGCGCCCGCTTCGCTCGGCTGATCCCGCCCGTGGTTGAGTAAGTCAGTTCGATTCTGGTTGCTTCATCGCCCTCCTGCGAACCCGTTCCCGCCATGCCCCGCGCCAAAGTCACATGTTTCGTTGCGCGTACGAGCCGTGCATAAAAGAAGGGCGCGGTTAGCACGACTCCGCCAGCGAACAGGGACAGCCATGGTGAGGGCCTTTCGCCCCGGCTGTCGGCGGTAATGCGCAGTCTTGAGTACTTCGATCTAAGAGGGATACCCATTGTGAGTTTGGCTGAGGGGGATGTCTGTTCGGCAGACCTCTGCGAGATCTCGGGAGTGCAAAAGGTGGCCCGGCACCCAGCTAGAGAGTGGAGTGGTCGAAATCCCGCTTGTAGTACGAGTTGTAGCGCTGGCGCGAACTCATCCGTCGGCGGCGTTCCATTGGATTCTCAGGTCCCTATCACCCGATCCATGCACGCCAGCCAGCCCCCGCGTGAAGGCGGCGGGCCGATGAACCATTTGGGGACCCCGTGAACATTGGGGTAAAACAGAAGGTTGGCGAAGTCGCCACTTCGCAAACCCGACCCCAAGGAGGTCACCCAAATGGTTACGAACAGAAAACAGCATAGCGCTAAAACGCCCGTCAATCAAGGCCCGGAAGAGATCGCGCCCGAGCCCAATAGAATCGGGGCTTCCACGCCTTTTGACTTCGCCGGTAAGAATCTGACTCCCTACGGTGGACTGCTGCCGGTCATCACCATGCTGGAGAAACTCGGGTTCCAATCCGTGGTGGAGCAGACGCTGACGTCGAAGCGCATCCCGCGTGCGATGGCCCTGTACCGGTTTGTGCTGGGGATCGTACTGGGCCTCTACATCGGATTTCCACGGCTGAACCAATTGCGCTTCATCGCGCGCAACCCGGTCCTGACGGGCATTCTCCAAGTCAGCAAGCTGCCGGTGCAATCCACTTTCTGGCGTTTCTTGGCCGCGCTCCACCTGAATGTGGCTTTGCAGATCCTGACCGTTACGGGAACCATGCGAGAGCGGGTCTGGGCGGCGGCCAATGTGAAGTTGGAAGTGGTCACCATCGACACCGACACTACCGTGCACACGCTGTACGGCCGGCAGATGGGCGGACGCAAGAGCTACAACCCCAAGAACAAAGGCAAGAACAGTTTCCAGCCCGGCCCAGGGGGCGCCCCGACGTTTCTGGCCGAGACGCGGGAATACATCTGGGGCGAGTTGCACAACGGC
The DNA here is from genome assembly GCA_030693045.1 of Bryobacterales bacterium. GTDB lineage: Bacteria > Acidobacteriota > Terriglobia > Bryobacterales > Bryobacteraceae > JACQZT01. Next base: position 2,687 of record JAUYBU010000199.1, read on the forward strand.
GACCGGCCCACGGGCAAAGAGATCGGCGATCATTTGCGCAATGCGTGCGCGGCCCTGCCGCCGGGGGTGAAGCAGATTTTCGGCCGGGCTGATTCGGGCTTCTACTGCCGGGATGCCGTCGAGGCTTACGAAAAATGTCACGTCCAGTTCGTGATCTCGGCGCGCAAGACGTCCCGGCTGGTGGAGCAACTGCGCCAGGCCGAGTGGAAGCCGTCGCCCAAGACGGACGCCGACGCGCAGTGCGAATTCTGGTACCAGCCGGACGGATGGAGCAAGGAATACCGGTTCGTGGCCGTGCGCTACGAGAAGCCGCGCGAGGAAGTGGAAGCGGAGGAAAGCGAGCAGTACCAGTTGTTCGAAACTAGGTTTTCGACCGCCTGAAAAAGTTCTATAAAACACTTCCATTCAGAAATGTTTTGGTCCATACTTGGGTATGGCCCGTCGCCCCATCCCCATCAAAGTCAAGGCGCAGGATCGCGTTAAACTCCGAGGTTTGTTACGAGGCGGAGAGCAGCAGGTGCGCGTTGTTCTGCGTGCGCTTGCGCTGCGCCTGCTGGCCGGTGGAGTGACATCTCCTCAAGTCGCGCAGACCGTCCCGCTGACTCCGAAAGCGATCCGCGAGATTGCCCATCGCTATAACGGGGGCGGCCTGGATCGCGCCCTGTATGAGAAGCAGCGGCCCGGGGCCAAGCAGATTCTCGACGATTCCCGGAAGCATCGCATCATCGCGATGGTGTGCAGTGATCCGCCGGAAGGCCGGGCACGTTGGACCCTGCGCCTGGTGGTCGAGGAGGCCGTCAAACGCAAATTGGTTCCCCGCGTCGGTCGGGAGACAATCCGGGTCCTGCTCGAAAGCCACGACTTGAAGCCGTGGCGGGAAAACAATGTGGTGCGTGGCCGAGCTGAACGCAGAGTACATCGAAAGGATGGAAGACGTTCTGGCCGTGTACGAGAAACCCTACAATCCGGCTGAGCCGGTGGTTTGCCTGGACGAGAAGCCGGTGTCGCCGCACGCCGACGTGCGAGCGCCGATCCCAGCCAAGCCCGGTAAACCGGCCAAGCAAGACAACGAGTATAAACGGTGCGGCACGGCGAACGTATTTGGCGTTGTGGAGCCGAAGGCGGGCCGGCACTTCACAACTGCCACACCCGACCGTTCCGGCGCCGAGTTCGCGCGCATGGTGGGGCACGTCGTGGAGCAGTATCCTGCCGCCCGGACGATTCACCTGGTCATGGATAACCTCAATACACACTGCTGCAAACCGCCGATCGATTACTTCGGCGAGCAGGAGGGCGGTAGTATTTGGGATCGGCTCACCGTGCATTACACCCCCAAACACGGAAGCTGGCTCGATCAGGCGGAGATCGAACTCAGCTTGTTCTCGCGGCAATGCCTCGGAAACCGGCGGATACCGGACCTGAGCACGTTGAAACGGGAAACTCGGGTCTGGAACCGCAAGACCGACCGCAAGCGGACCAAAATCAACTGGCAGTTCACGCGCACCAAGGCTCGAAAGCTGTTCCACTACGAGAAACCTCGTAGCGCCGGCTGAAAGCCCAGCCACCCATAACACCCCGACACTAACCAAACGGGCTCGGCGGTCGCGAGCCGGGATAGGTTGCGCCCGAAAAACGCGGCCGCCGACGGGAACCAAGTCCAAACAGGCAATTTCTGGAACTGCACGCCGCCCCGAGCGTCAGCCAGCCGCGAAATCCGGCGCCCCCTCGTCTGCCGCCTGCCATAATAGAACCTTTTCAGGCGGTCGGAGACCTAGTCAGTACAAATACCGGGCCTTCGTGACCAGCATGGCCGAGCCGATTCACTTCGTGGTCTGGTTCTACAACCAACGGGGCGGCGCGGAAAACCTAATCAAGGAGGCCAACAACGACGCCGGCTTGGCGGCGCGTCCGTCGGGCCGGTTTGATGTGAACCGGAATCATTTTCAGTTGGCCATGCTGGCCTACAACCTGAACTGTTGGCTGATGTTGTTCAACCGCGAACCGCAGGACGACGCCACCGAACTGCGGCACACCACTCTGGCCACCTCGCGGCTGCGGTTTCTGTTCATTGCCGCCAAGATCTGGCGCCACGCAGGCCGCACGGGAGTGAGCTACAGCGATCATTACGAGGAGCAGGGCTTGTTTCAGCGGTTGATGGATCGGTTGCGCCGCATTGTGCCGGGCGGGCAGCGGCTACGCGCCGGTGCTGCAGCCGGCCTTGCGGTGAAACGCAGCGCCGCCGGCCCTGGGAGCGGCGTGCATAGAAATTTATGGGCTCTTCGCTGTTTGGTGTGGGTAGACCGGACAGATCGGTGGACACGGCAGGCGCACCTCGGCACGCCGCATCGTAGCGTCCGCCGGACGAAATAG
>JAUYBU010000268.1 GCA_030693045.1 Bryobacterales bacterium
AGAAGCGCGTTTACTACAATGCCAGCATGCTGCTGCTCGACGAGAAGAAAGCGGGCTTCACGCGCGACAATCTGCTCAAGGCGCTGCGGGGCGAGGGCGTGCGCGCCAGCGTCTGGGACTATCCCGAGCAGCACAAGCTCAGGATCTACTCCGAGGCGAAGTGGTGGCATCATCCGCCCGTGATTCCGGCGTCGATGCCCGGCAACGCTCAAGTCAACAGCACGCACATTTTCCTGCCGCTGGTGCACGGCGAGGCGCCGGAGCTGCTCGACCAGTGGGTAAAAGCCTTCGAGAAGGTCTGGGCAAACCGCGCGCAGTTGGCTTAGAGATAGGGACAGAGGCACCCTCTATGGCGCAGGGGGTACCTCTGTCCCTATCTCCAAATAGCGCATGGAGTTGATTCTCGAGGTTCGCGACGCGGAACAGGGCGGCTTTCGTGGGCGGGCGTTGGGGCATGCGATCTTCACCCAAGCCGAGACTTGGGAAGAACTCCGCGCGAACGTGCTGGGAGCGACCACCCTCCATTTCGAGGACGGCCCGTTGCACTCCCGGGGCGGCGACCGCAGTTGTCGCGCCCCTCGATCTCAGATCCCTCCTCAGCTTCCCTTCAGTCTCCTCTCCAGCTCTGTCTTGCTTCTTCCGCCCCTGGCTCCACGGGCATTACCCCGCTTCTTCGCTACTACGGCGTCTGCCGGCTTGTTCCCCGCTCTCACGGGAAAGATCTCCCCAGGTAAGGCGCGGAATCTTTCCCCTCGCGCCGCCCGCATCAGGCCTCCCTGCCGGTTCGTTTTCCCTCGGTCGAAGGTTCGCCACGCCACGGTTGTCGTCATCTACTCCGTCGAGATCCCTTCATCCCGATAGATTCTGCCCATGCCGGGCACGCTGGGGCGGGCGCCCTCGTCCGCGCGGGACGCCCCCCTCCCGCTTGGCGTAACTACAATATCATGCAATAAAAAAAGGCCATCTGTGGTTAAACCACAAACGGCCGGGGAAATTGTTAAAGTGCAAATGGTTGAGAACCAGCAGTGGTCTCTCAACGGTTAGAGCGGCTCAGAACGTCAGTCGCAGAGCGAGCTGGATCTGCCGTTCCGGCGTGTTGACTCCGCCAATAATCCCGGCGCCCGGCGCTCCGATCGTGAACGCCGGGATATCGAATTGCGGCGTGTTCGCCAGGTTGAACGCCTCCCCGCGGAACTGAATCTGGAAGCGCTCGCGGACCTGGAAATTGCGGGCCAGGCTGAGATCAACGTTCACCCGCCCAGGACCTCTCAGGATGCCCCTCCCTGAGTTGCCGAAAGTGTACTGGGGTGGCGCTACAAAAGCCGCCAGATCGAACCAGCGCGCCTGGTCCCGCTCGCTGGCGGGAAGCGCGCCGTTGCGGATGCGGTCGGGGAAGCACGTCGCGCCCGTGTTGGTTGGATCGAAATTCAGGGTGACCGAGAAGGGCTGCCCGGTTTGCATGGACGTGATTCCGGAAAGCTGCCATCCGCCGACGATCGCGTTCACCACGGTGCTCCGCGAAGAGAAGAACTTTCCCTTCCCGAAGGGCAGTTCGTAGATGTTGCTGACGACAAAGCGATGGGTCACATCGAAATTCGAATTGCCGCGGTTGGCGCGCAGATTGCGCGGATTCTGTGGCCCAGGATCCTGACTGTCGTTCTGACTGCGACCGCCGTCGATCGAATGGCCCCAGGTGTAGGAAGCGAGCAGGCTAAAGCCTTTTGAGAACCGCCGCTCGACTTTTGCCAGCAACGCGTTGTAGGTGGAGTTGATCAGAGGCCCGTACAGCATCACGGAACCATAACCTAGAAACGGACGGCGCGGGTCGATGGCGCCGGGCCCCGGCAACGGCGTATTCAGATTGTTCGGGAAATAAAACTTGTGACCGCCGGAGCCGGTGTAACCGAGCTGCGCCACGATCTGACCCAGCAACTCACGTTGCAGGTTAATGTTCCATTGTAGCACATAGGGCGACGGCGATTCGCGCGGATAACTATTCACCGTGGGATTCACCGCCGTCTTGGGGTCGAGCGAGTTGGGCGGGAAACCGACCGAGAGCACGATATTCGGCGTCACCTGGTCGCTGATGAACTGCTTGTTGACAAAGAACGGCGGGTTGTTGGTGAGGCGCCGCTGGACGCCGATGTTTTCATCGCGACCGTAGAAAACTCCCGAGCCTCCGCGCAGCACGGTCTTCGGCGTCAACTGGTAGGCGAAGCCAAAGCGAGGCGCGAAGTTGTTGAAGTCGGTGCCCACCAGAGCACGCCCCAGCCCGCTGTCCTTGCGGTCAGAAGCGAGCAGGATGGTGCCATAGTAAGGCCCGGCATCGGTGATAAAGTTGCTCTGGATGTCATCGACTTCAACAAACGGTTTGGTCAGTTCGTAGCGCAGGCCGAAATTCAGCGTCAGCTTCGAGGTGACCTTCCAGTCATCCTGGATGTAGCCCTGGAAGATGCGCTGGCGAATAGTGTTGATGGAGCGGGTGGCGATGGTGGAGCTGTTGGACAGCCCGAGCAGGAAATCGGCGTAGGCGTTCCCCGTGCCGGCCCGCGACTGTGGATTCTGCGTGTAGACGCCGTTGAAATTGATGTTCGGCCGGGCGGCGTTGGTGGCCGATACGAAGATACTGACCTGCTGCATGTCCGCGCCGAACTTCACGGTATGGCGGTTCCGGACCCACGAGAGGTTGTCCAGAAATTGGAAGATGCGTCCCCATTTTTCGAGCGGCAGATTGCCGCCTCCGGTGGCGGCAATGGGCAGGTTGCCGGGGCCGGTCGTCCCGAGCGTACTCAATCCCGAGATGCCGAACTGCGGCAGGCCGCGGATGTTGGGATCGTCCAGCGCGCCTTTGATCCCGAACTCCTCGAACCGGCGGGGAGCTACGGAGTTCTGTTTCAGGAGCGTGTGAATGTAACCGAAGCGGAACTCGTTCACTATGGCATTGGTGAGAGTATGCGTCTCGCTCACTGCCACAGATTGTGAAGTCGGATAAGCGATAATCAGATCATTGGCCGGCTGGGGCATCGACGCTGGCAGGGTGTTTTCGCTCGAGCTTGTGGAGACGCGGCCGAACAGATTGTCCTTGTCCCCCAAGCGGTGGTCCACCCTGATGTTGAACTGATTGTTGCTGATGCGTTCCTTGGGGTTGTAGAAATGGTTGCGCACGTTCCCCGGAAGGTTCGGCAACGGGTAGAGCGCCGCCAGCTTCGTGGCCACCGGGTCCCAGCGCGTGGAAGGCACCTTGCTTCCCGGGAACGGATCGCGGATAAACCCGCTACCCGCCGGATTCGGGCGCGTCGTGCCGGGATCAAATAGTTTCGCAGTCCCGAAATCCCCCTGGCGAAACTCCGGCGTGGGAACTGACGCAATCTGGGGAGCGGCGTTGGACTCGCGCGAGCTCTGCCAGCTTCCGAAAAAGAACGCGCGGTCCTTCAGGATGGGTCCGCCCAGGGTTGCACCAAACTGGTTCTGGATGAACTGCGGATTGCCGCCGGCGGCGGGCTGGAAATACGGGCGCGCATCCATATAGGAGTTGCGCAGGAATTCAAACGCGCTGCCGTGGATATTGTTGGTACCTGATCTCAATGTGACATTGACGACGCCGCCGGCCGCCTGGCCGAACTCCGCCGAAAACGTGCTAGTCTGGATCTTGAACTCCTGGATGGCGTCGATTACCGGCTGGATGATCTGCGCCGAGCTATTGTCAAAACCCATGATCCGGTTCTTGTTCTCGACGCCGTCCAGCAAATAGCTGTTCTGAATCGGACGCGCTCCGTTGGAGACGAAGTTGTCGCGTTCGGCCGTGCGGTTCGACGGTAACACGCCGGCGCCCAGTGTAGCCAGTTGGATGAAGTTGCGCCCGCTCAACGGCAGTTCGGTGATAGTTCTTCTCTCGATCACCTGCCCGAGTGAAGAGGTTTCGGACTCCAGCAGCAGAGGCGCTGCCGAGACAGTGATTTCCGCGGTGGCGGCACTGAGTTCCAACTTGAAGTCAATCTTCAGGCGCTCCTGAATTCTTACTTCAATACTGGTTCGAGTCTCGGTGCGAAATCCGGGATTCGAGGCGGCGACGCGGTACTTTCCGGGACGCAACGCGGTAACGGTGTAGAAGCCGCTTTCATTGGTGATGAGCGTCAGTGCGACCTTGGTTTCTTCGTGGGTGATGACCACCTTAGCACCCGGAATCACGGCGCCGGTGGCGTCGGTTATGGTGCCGGTAATCGCACCCACATCCACCTGCCCAAACGCGCTTGCGCCCAGCAGTGCTAGAGTGCAGGCGACCTGTACTACTTTTCGGATAGTCATGACTTGCCTCCTTTAGGCTGTCATAGGTTGCAGAGTTTCGGTTTTGAAGCACGCCATAGCGCCGCTTAGCGGGCTGGCCCATTCAATTGTCAAGGTACTACTACCTTCTCTATACTCCCAACACACAAGCCTGCCAAGAACGGTTAGCCACAAGAAAAAAGACCGTTTGGTGCGGTTTTTGTTTTTAATTACGAGGACGGACCTCGTTGGAAGCCGAAGCGGGGGTTTCGGCGCGGTCCGATCACCCCTCGATCAGAACAGCAGCTTCAATCCCAGGGTGACTTGGCGCTGGCCGTGGCCGTTCTCTCCGGTGACGGTGCCGAACGCCGAATTGGCCGGTCCGGTGTTCGGATTGTCGAATTGCACGTGGTTCAGCGCGTTGAACGCTTCGAACTGGAACTGCGCCTTGACTCGCTCCCGGATGCGGAAGTTCTTGATCATGGACAGGTCGAAGTTGTTGATCCCGTCGCGGCGGACCCCGTTGAACCGGCTCGACAACCTCTGGATGTTCGAACCCAGGCCCTTCGTGTTGTCGCGCTCGAAGCCGGCGTCGGTATTGAACCACCGTTCCGCCCGGCGTTCGCCTAGCGGCAGTTCGATGTCGTGCAGGTCGCCGTTAAAGATGGCGTTGCCGAAGCCAAGCGCCTGCCCGGTCTGCCCCTCGTACATGCCCTGGAGCTGCCAGCCGCCGATGATCCCCTGCACGATTCCTCCCGCGTTCGGGAAGAAAGTCCGTCCCCGCCCGAACGGCAGTTCATAGAGGCTGCTGATCACCACCCGGTGCGTAAAATCGTTTTCGGACACGACCTTCTCGGGCCTCAGGTCCGTCTCGTTCAGGTAAGCGATCGCGTCCATGTACTTCGAGTAGGTCCAGCCCACCTGGAAAGTAAACCCGGCGTTCATCCGCTTCTCGGCCCGCACCTGCAACGAGTGGAAGTGGGAATAGCCGGTGGGCAGGTTCGCCGTGATCCCGGAAAAGTGAGGGTACGGCTTCAGCAGGTTGCCCCGGCTGGTGTTCTTGTTGCCCAGCCCCGACCCGACGAATTCCGGTATCTCATAGAACGGGTTCGGCACCTGCTGGCCCAGGAAGTCGATGGTTGCCTGGTCCCGGTACGGCAGCGTCGAGAGATACTGGGCCGGCGTCGCCGTGAACTGCCGCTGGACCCCAATCTTCGTCCCGCGGTTTCCGATATAGGTCGTCTCGAACAGCACGCGCGCCGGCAACTGCCGCTGCACCGAGAACGACCACCGCTGCATGTACGGATTCAGCGGATTCTCGTCGAAGAAACTCGGTCCGCGCCCCAGAAATGTCGCCAAACCGTCGGCCGCCCCCCGAGGCACATCCAGCCCCCTGGGGAAGAGATTCGAGAGCGTCTCCTGGTAGGTCTGGCCGTTGTCGAGCGACGGGTTAATGCTGGTCGGCTGGTTGAAACCGCCCTGTTGAACGTCCTGGCGGTCGATGCCGATCACGTCATAGAAGATCCCGAAACCCGCGCGGAGGATCGTCTTCGGGTTCAACTCATAGACCAGTCCGACGCGGGGCGCGAAGTTGTTCTTGTCGGCATTCCACAATCCCCTGGGCTGGCCCTTCACGCCGGCAAAGAGTAAACCTCCCATTACCTTGAACTGATTCACCGGCAGCTCGGCAATCGGGTTCTTGGCGTAATTCGCCTTCGCCTGCGCCGCGATCGGGCTCTCCGTGTTGAAGTCGAACCCGCGGATGGACCGGTTGTGCCTTTCCGTCGTCGGCCCCTCATATTCGTACCGCACGCCGATGTTCAGCGTGAAGCGCCGCGTCAGGCGCCAATCGTCCTGAACGTATAACCCCCAGAACGTGGACTGCTCCGCCCGCGAGGCATTGATGTTGACCTGCCCGCCGGTCGGAATGCCCAGCAGCATCGACGCCAGGCCCTGCCCGATCGGCGCGGTCGGCGAATTGTCCAGCGGACCACG
>JAUYBU010000322.1 GCA_030693045.1 Bryobacterales bacterium
GGCGTGCAGCAGAACGTGGGGTTCAACACCGTGCTGGATGTGGCCTACGTCGGCTCGGTGGCCCGGCACCTGATGGTGTGGCGGGACCTCAACTCAGTGCCTTACGGATCCAACTTCCTTCCGGCGAACCAGGACGCGAGCAATCCCGGAAGGCCATTGCCGACCAACTTCTTCAGGCCCTTTTCGGGGTTCGCGAGCGTAAACTTCGTGGAATTCTCCAGCACCTCCAACTACCATTCCATGGAGGTGCAGGTCAACCGGCGCTTCGCCCGCTCGCTCCAGTACGGCCTCACCTGGACCTGGTCCAAGGCCCTGGATTTCGCCGACGGCGACACCACCGTCGTCGCTCGCCACGCGCCGCTGCGCTCGTGGAACTACGGCAAGGCGGGCTTCGACCGCACCCACAATCTGACCTTCTCATACACCTGGAGCATTCCCAAGGCCAGCCAGAGATGGAATAACCTGTTCGCAAAGCAAGTGCTGGACAACTGGCAACTGGCGGGCATGAGCAGCTTCGTCAGCGGCGCTCCCCTGGGCATCGGCTTCTCCACCAGCGACGGCGCCGACATCGGCGGCGGCGGCGACGGCGTGCGCGCGGTGATGCTGGCCAACCCGGTCCTGCCCAAGAGCGAGCGGACCTTCACCCGCTATTTCAACACCGCGGCTTTCGGCCGCCCCGCCGTGGGTACTTACGGCAACGCTCCCAAAGACGTCCTCCGCGGTCCGGGCATCAATAATTGGGACCTCTCGTTGTTCAAGAACTTCCCGCTCGGGAAGGAGGCGCGCTCGATGCAACTGCGCTGGGAACTTTACAACGTCTGGAACAAGACGCAGTTTTCGTCCGTCGATACCAGCGCCCGGCTCACCCCCGACGGCCAGCAGACCAACACCCGGTTCGGCGCCCTGACGGCCGCCAGGAATCCGCGGCAAATGCAACTGGCGCTGCGGATAGTCTTCTAAACACCATGAAACCCACAGACGTCTCGGTCGGGGAGGTTCGCTTCCAGTACGAGGATTACGGCTACCGGACCCCGATCAAGTTCGGCGGCGTGGTGCTGGACCGGGTCACGCTGCTGAACGTGAATGTCAGGGTCCGCAACCGCGCCGGGTACGAGGCGGAAGGCTTCGGCTCGATGCCCCTGGGCAATGTCTGGTCGTTCCCCTCGCGCCTGCTCTCCTACGATCAAACTCTTGACGCGATGAAACGGGTTGCCGCCGAGGTCGCCCGCATCACCGCCGGCCACCGCGGCACCGCGCACCCGATCGATATCAATTGGGAACTGGAGCCGCTGTACCTGGAAGCCGCTGACAAAATCTCGCGGGATCTCGCCCTGGCCGAGCCGATCCCGAAACTCTGCGTGCTGGTGGTGGCCAGCGCTTTCGACGCCGCCATTCACGACGCCTTCGGAAAAGCCGCCGGTATCAACTGCTACCGGGGATACTCCGCCGAATACATGGACCATGACGTGGGACATTACCTGGGCGGCGAGTTTCGGGGAGAGTACCTCGACCGCTACGTGTCCGCCGAGCCCAAGCCCAGCTTGCCGCTCTATCACCTGGTGGGCGCGCTGGATCCCATCTTCGATTCCGACATCGGCAGGCGGGTCGGCGACGGTCTGCCCGAAACGCTGGCCGAGTGGATTCTGGCGGACGGCCTCACGCATATCAAAATCAAGCTGAACGGCGACGATCCGGATTGGGACGTCGGCCGCATGCAGGCCGTCGAGCGCGCTGCGTCGGAGGCCCAGGCGTGCCGCGGCGTCGCGCGCTGGTTCTATTCCCTGGACTTCAATGAACGCTGCCCCGACGTGGGTTACCTGCTGGAGTGCCTGCGCCGCGCCCGGGAGCACTCCCCGGCGATGTTCGACCGCATTCAGTACATCGAGCAGCCCACGGCGCGGAATTTGAAGTCGGGCCCGCGCAACGACATGCACGAGGCCGCGAAAATCAAGCCGGTGGTCATCGACGAATCGCTGGTGGACTACGAAAGCTTGCTGATGGCCCGCGAACTCGGCTACACCGGCGTCGCGCTCAAGGCGTGCAAAGGCCAGGGCAATGCCTTGCTGATGGCCGCGGCGGCCAGAAAGTTCGGGATGTTTCTGTGCGTGCAGGACCTCACCTGCCCCGGTGCATCGCTGATCCACTCGGCCGGGCTGGCCGCGCACATCCCCGAGGTGGCGGCCATCGAATCCAATGCCCGCCAATACGTTCCGGCCGCGAACCAGGCCTGGAAAGGGCGTTTTCCAGGCATTTTCATCGTCAAGGAGGGAGCGATAGGAACGGGCGTTCTCGACGGCCCGGGCTTGGGGGCCGTGCCTCCCAACCTCACGCCGCCGTCCGTTCCAGCGTGAAGACTATGAGCGATTCGACAACCACCGCAGTGGTCCGGAACGGAAAAGCGGAAGCCGAAAAGCGGCTCCGTCTGTCGGTTGCGGCCCGGAATTTCGCAGCCGTGCCGACGCTGGAGAGCTTGGAGAAGATCGCCGCGATCGGCTTCGACACGGTCGATAATTTCAACTGGCGCGACCCGGCCGAGTTCCGCATCTATCGCGAGAATCTTCCCCGCCTTGGCCTCGGCGCCGGCGTGCTGGTAATCAACAAGGTGCCCGACGTCAACGCACTCGGGTGCAGCCTGTCGGACCCGGCCGACCGCGAAGGCTTCCTGCGCGAGCTGCAATGCTGCATCGCGGCCGCCGAGGCGGTGAATTGCGACCGGCTGGAGGTGTTGTCGGGCAACCTCCTTCCCAATCTGCCGCGCGCCGAACAGATGGCCAGCGCGGTCGAAACGCTGCGGGCGGCGGTTCCGCTGCTCGAGCGGCACCGGATGACGGCCGTGGTCGAGATGCTAAACTCGACCCAGGAGCACCCCGGTTATTTCCTCGACACGGTGCCGGATGCGCTGGCCCTGATAGACCGCGTGGGGAGCCCGCGAGTGCGATTGCTGTTCGACATCTATCACGTGCAGCTTGGCGAAGGGAACATCATCCGCAAGCTGCGCGAGCACATTGCAAGCATCGGCCAGATCCATTTCGCCGATGTGCCCGGCCGGCACCAGCCGGGGACCGGAGAGATAAACTACCGCAACGTGTTCAAGGCCATCTACGAGCTAGGAGACCGGTACACGGGGTTTGTCACGGCCGAATACGAGCCGACCGATTACACCTTCCGGGATCTGGAGCTGATCAAGGAACTGGCGACGTTCGCCTGAAGGAGACACACCACATGGAATCCGACCGTATTTCCCGCCGCGCGTTGGTGACCGCGGCGGCCGTCGTGCCGATTGGCGCGGTGCGCGGCAGCGCCGCCAATTCGGCCGTGACCGTCGGGCTGATCGGCTGCGGGGGCCGCGGAACCTTCGATGCCGGACTGGTGGCCAAGCATGTCGGCGCCGCGCGGCTGGTCGCGCTGGCCGACTTGTTCCCCGAGAAGATCGAAAGAACCAGGAAGTCCGCCGGGGTGCCGGATGCGAAGGGGTACAATTCCGGCCAGGAGCTTTTGGAAAAGAGCGGGGTCGATGCGGTGATCATCGCGACGCCGGTCTTTCTTCACCCGGAACACTTCGAAGCGGCGGCGCGCGCGGGCAAGCACATCTATATCGAGAAGCCGGCCGGCGCCGACGTGGCGGGAGTCAAACGCCTGATGCGCGCCGCCGACTCGGCGGACCGCAAGCTCAACATCGCCTTCGGCTTCCAGCAGCGCTCCGGACCCTGTTACCGTAAAGCGAAAAAGCTGGTCGAAGCCAACGGCATCGGACGAGTGGTGGCGGCCCATTCCTATTGGGTCAAAGGAGGCGTGAACCCGGGCCGCCCGTCCGGCCCGCCCCCGAAGACCGAACTGGAGATCATGAAGCAGTGGCACGAGTGGCGCCAGTACTTCGGCGACTATATCGTCGAGAACAATGTCCACGGCATCGACGTGCTGAACTGGTTCATGGGCGCGCATCCATCGAAGGCGCACGGCACGGGCGGCCGGACGGTTATCAACTATGGCGATAACCAGGATCACTGCTACGTCACCTTCGACTACGCCAACAATGTTCAGGGCCATCTGAATGGCACCATGATCGCGCCGCGGTTCTATCGCGACGTGAAGGAACAGTTTTTCGGTGAGAAGGGTGTCGTCGAGACGCATCGCGAGTACTGGCGTCACTACCGCGGCCCTAACGACGTGGTGATGGAGAAAGAGCCGCGCGAGATCACCATCGACGCGCTTGAGGAGTTCGTACGGCGGATTCAGCAAGGCCAGCCGGAGAACGCCGGCATGAGCGGGGCGGAGAGCA
>JAUYBU010000331.1 GCA_030693045.1 Bryobacterales bacterium
CGGGGCCAGCGCCGGCGGTCCCATTCGGAAGGACAAGACGCACTTCTTTTTCAACTATGAGGGATTGCGCGACCGGCGCGAAACCACCCGTATCGTAAACATTCCGGCGCCCGCGGAGACTCGCGGCGATTTCTCGGGCAGTTCCATCGTGATTCGCGACCCCTCGGCCGCGGGCCGGCCGCCGTTCCCGGGCAACGTGATTCCGGCCGCGCGCATGGACCCCGTGGGCGCGAAACTCGCCGCGCTCTACCCCGCACCCAACGTTCCGGGGCGGCCCTCGGCCAACAGCAACTACCGCAAGAACCAGCCGATCCACGCGTATAACGACAACTACGTTTTGCGGATCGACCAGACGTTCAGCGACAACGACCGCGCCTACGGCCGATTCCTGGTCAAACCCGCCGGAGTGGACAACCTTCCCATCTTTCCCCAGGCCGGCGTGGACCAGTTCAACAATTACACCCGGAACAGCTACCAGAGCCTGTCGGCAAGTTGGTTTCATGGCTTCACGCCCGTGCTGATCAACGAATTCCGCGGCAGTTTTGTGTGGCGCGGGTACAAGGCGTACACGGGGCAACCGGAGCCGAGCCTGCTGGACCAACTGGGGTTGAAAGGCACCGCGAAGGAGTTTTTCCCGCGCGTGAACCTGACGGGATTAGCGGGTTTGGGAGGCGCCGGGGCGCATCTCCGGCTCCAGGAACCGGTCCATGACCTCCACTTGCTGGACCACCTCAGCTACATTCGTGGCAAACACCGCTTCAAGGCGGGTTTCGAGTGGCGGTACGCGCGCAATGACGATCTGGCTCGAACGTCCGCGGGCGGTGTGTTCGCCTTCAACGACACCGCCACGGGCAACGCGCTGGCTTCGCTGTTGCTGGGCTGGGTGCAGCAGGGCTCGCGCGTGGAGGCGCTGCCGCTGCGCACGCGTTCGGACACTATCGGCAGCTTCGTCCAGGACGACTGGAAGGTTTCGCCAAACCTCACCATCAATCTCGGCCTTCGCTGGGACCTCGACCAGCCCAGGTGGGAGAAGATCGACAACCGCCAGAATTCTTTCGACCGGAACGCCATCAACCCCGTCTCGGGCACGCCCGGGGTGGTCACGTTTTCCGGGCGCAACGGGTTGGGCAAGTACGCGCACAACCGCGACTGGAACAACCTCGGACCGCGCCTTGGTTTCGCGTTGCGTCTGGGACCGAAGTGGGTGGCGCGCGGCGGCGCCGCCGTAATCTACGCCGGCCAGTACGATCAACCTGTTCAGAACGTGGCTATGCTGGGCTTCAGCATCGAAGGCCTGTTCGTCTCGCCCGATAGCGGCCTGACTCGGGCGTTTCTGCTCCGCGACGGACTGCCGCCGGTCAACACGCCCGGCGAATCGGGCCTGACACCGGCGTTCGGCGCCGTCCCGGTGGGCGGAAGCACCAGCACTTCGGTGACGTTCTTCGAGCCCGGGAACCGGCGCAACGGATACATGGAGACCTTCAATCTGAACCTGCAGCGGCAATTCACCGCCAACCTGGCGCTGGAAATCGGGTACCTGGGCACGCTCGGCCACAAGCTGACCTCTTCGGCATCCCGGACCATCAACCAGGTGGCGCCGGATCGGGTTGGCGCCGGCAACGCCCAGGTGAAGCGGCCTTTTCCTCAATTCAGCGACGTGCTGGTGCTGGCGCCGGCCATTGGCAACTCGAACTACCACGCGCTGAACTTCAAACTCGACAGACGCTATTCGAGAGGACTGCACTTCCAGGCCAATTACACGTGGTCGCGATTCATCGATGATATCGAGTCGCGGATTGAACTGGGGGGCAGCGCCGGCAGCGGCTACCAGGATTACTACAACCGGCGCGGCGACCGCGGCCTGTCGGGCAACCACATCTCCCACCGTCTCATCTGGAGTTCCGTATACGAGCTGCCCGTCAAGCCCTCCGGGGCGTTCTGGAAGGCGGTGGGTGCGGGTTGGTCGAGCGGCGTTATCGCCGAGTTCCGCACGGGTTCGCCCCTCGGTGTGGTGGAGCAGGTCAACCGGACGAACGCATTTTCCGACAGCCAGCGGCCCGACGTGGTGGGGAGCCCCGGCCTGCCGGGCGGCCGCTCGCGCGCGGAGCGGATCGAGCGCTGGTTCAATACCAGTGCGTTCGCGCAACCGGCGCAGTACAAGTTCGGCAACGCCGGCAGAACCGTCGGCTATGGGCCTGGCGCCATCATCGTGGATATCTCGATCCTGAAAGAATTCGTGGTGCACGAGCGCCATCGCGTGCAGTTCCGGACCGAGATGCTGAATTCCATCAACAATCCCAATTTCGGGCTGCCGGGGCTGCAGCGCGGCAGTCCCACGTTTGGACGCATCTCCAGCTTGATCGACGGCAACCAGGCGCGCATCATCCAATTCGGGCTGCATTACAAGTTTTGATATGGGGCGGCCGGTCGCATGAGCATCTATCTGGCACTACCCGCCGTCTTCGCGTCGGCGTGGCTTTGCGGCGCGGCGCAATCACCTGCCAAAGCGCGTTTGAAATGGGAAGGCCGGGTGAAGTACGGCCCGGCGTGGGAAGGCGTGCCCGATCCTTACCGGAAACTGCCTTTTCCGGAGATGCCGATTCCGGCCACGCGCGCCGCCTGGGAGGGCAGGCGTCCCGAGATTCGCAAGATCCTTCGCGAGTGCCTGGGGGAAATGCCGCCGCGGCCGGAGCGACTCCGGTCGAAAGTTCTCGAACGGCAAAAGCGCTCCGGATACACCGTGGAGAAAGTGGAGATCGACAACGGTTTCGACACGGTGATTCCGAGCTACCTGGTGATCCCGGACGGCCTCCACGGCCCGGCTCCGGCCATTCTCCTGCTGCACTGGCACAGCGGCGACAAGGCCGGTCCGCTGTTCTCCGACCAGGTCCAGAACGTGCTGGAGCCGCTGGTGAAGCGCGGTTTCATTCTGCTTTCGATCGACAGTTACTTTAACGGGGAGCGCCTCGGGACGGGGCCGGCGGGCAAGGCCGAGGACAACATCGACAACCAGCGCGACTCGCTGTTCAAGCTGGACCTGTGGTTCGGGCGCACGCTCATGGGCATGATGCTGCGGGACGACATGATCGCGATCGATTACCTGGCTTCCCGCCCGGAGGTGGACAGCAAACGCATCGGCGCCAGCGGCATGAGCATGGGGAGCACCGGAGCGTGGTGGCTGGGCGCGCTCGACGAACGCGTGAAGGCTGTGGTGGGAGTGGCCTGTTTCATGCGCTATCGCGAGCTGGTCGCTCACGGCCAGCTTCGAGCGCACGCGATCTACTTTTTCATTCCGGGCATTCTGAAGCACTTTGACACGGAAGCCGTGCTCGGCCTGCTTGCGCCGCGCCCGTTTCTGGCGCTGACCGGGGACAGCGACCCCACCTCGCCGCCCGACGGCATCCGCATTCTTGAAAGGAAGCTCGGCGCGATCTACGATCTGTACGGCGCGCGCGAAAAGTTCCGCAGCGTCGTCTATCCCGGCGTCGATCACACATACACCCCCGAGATGAAATCCGAGATGGCGGCGTGGTTCGAGCGCTGGCTGCGTTGAGGAGGACCTGAAATGACACGCAGGGGTTTTCTGCAATCCACGGGCGCGGCGGCGGCGCCCGCGCTGCTCGCGCGGAGTGGCAAACGGAATATCGTCTTCATACTCAGCGACGACCACCGCTGGAACTTCATGGGCTGTACGGGCCATCCGTGGCTCAAGACGCCGGCCATGGACCGCATGGCGCGGAGCGGCGTCCTTTTCCAGAACGCCTTCGTCACCACTTCGCTTTGTTCGCCGAGCCGCGCATGCATCCTGACGGGGCTTTATGCCCACGCGCACGGGGTCATGGACAACGTGACGCCCCTGCCCGCGAACCTCACCACGTTTCCGGAAATCCTGCAAAAACACGGTTACCGCACCGGGTTCATCGGCAAGTGGCACATGGGCGGAGAAGGCGACGCGGCGCGGCCGGGATTCGACCGCTGGGTTTCCTTCCGCGGCCAGGGCCAATACGAGAACCCGCTGATTAACTTCGACGGCGACCGCCGCAAAACGAAGGGATATGTCTCCGACATCCTCACCGACGAGGCCCTGCGATTCATCGGGCAGAATGCGGAACGGCCGTTCTTCCTCTACCTCTCGCACAAGAATGTGCACAGTCCCAATGTCAGCGCGGAGCGGCACAAGGCGCTGTACCAGAACGAGCCGATTCCGTATCCCAACTCCATGGCCGACACCGAGGAGAACTACCGCGGCAGACCGGACTGGGTGCGGCGGCAGCGCAAGGCCACTCACGGCGTGGACGGAATGTTCAACAACGTCATCGCCTTCGATCCGTTCTATCGCCAGTATTGCCGGACCATCGCCTCGCTGGACGAGAGCATCGGGCGCGTACTGAACGAACTCGAGGAGAAGCGCCTGCTCAACGACACGCTGGTGGTCTACATGAGCGACAACGGCTTCCTGATGGGCGACCACGGATTGATCGACAAGCGCTGCATGTACGAACCGTCGATCCGAGTGCCCATGCTGGCGCACTGCCCGGACATGTTCGCCGCGAGCGGACGGCCCGAGGGAATGGCGCTGAACATCGACATCGCGCCCACGTTTCTGGATGTGGCGGGCGCGCCGCGGCCGGCCGGCCTGCACGGCCGTTCTCTGGCGCCGCTGCTGGCAGGCGAGAAATCGTGGCGTACAGAGTTCCTGTACGAGTACTTCTGGGAGCGCAATTATCCTCACACTCCCACCGTCACCGGATTGCGCACCGCGCGTTACAGCTACATGCACTACCATGGCATCTGGGATCTGGACGAACTCTACGACGTCGAGAAAGACCCCAACCAGATGAATAACCTGATGGGCAACGTGCGGGTGACCACCGACGACGGCCAGTTATTCACTCGGATCAAGGACCCGGAGCTGAAGAGCCTGGTGGGCGGCCTTCGCGACCGGCTATGGAAGATTCTGGCGGACACCGGCGGACGCAGGGAACCGGTATGGAGGGCGTGAAGGTGCGAACATTTCTGTTGTTGTCGGCGCTGCTGGCAAGCTCGGTGAGCGGAGCGGAAACCGAAGGCGCACTGCGCGCCGGGGCCGCGCGCGTCGACATCACGCCGCCCGAAGGCGCGGCCTTGCGGATGAGCGGTTACGCGGCACGCGAACCCGGATTCGAGGGGATTCACGATCGTCTGTTCATCCGCGCCGTGGTGGTGGATGATGGGGCGCAACAGGGCGCGGTCGCCATCGCGGATCTGGCCGAGGTCTCCCACGCATTCTGGGACGAACTGGCGGGCCGGATCGAGCGCGAGATGAACATCTCGCGCCGCAACGTGCTGATCGCGGCCACCCACACCCATGCCGGACCCTCACTGGGCCGGTATTCCGACGACCGCCCGGACCCGAAGAACGAGGCCTACGCCCGCGAAGTGCAGGGCAAGTTCGTCGAGGCGATCCGGCAGGCGCGCGCGAACCTGCAACCGGCGCGCGTGGGGGCCGGCGACGGCTCGGCCAACGTCAACGTCAACCGGCGCGCCCGCATGACCAACGGAGCGCTGTGGCTCGGACGCAATCCCGACGGGCCCTCCGACAAGACCGTCGCGGTGATGAAGTTCGAGTCGCTGGCGGGCGCGCCAATCGCCCTGATCATGAACTACGGAGTCCACTGCACCGTGTTCGGGCCCAAGAACCTGCGGATTTCGGGCGACCTCGCCGGCGCCGCTTCGCACTATGTCGAGGAACGGCTCGGAGGCCCGGCGGTGGCCGTGTTCAGCAGCGGCGCGGCGGGCGATCAGGCGCCCATCTACAACCGCGCCGAAAGCTACGACGACGTGGCCAAGCTCGGCCGGATCCTGGGCGATGAGGTCATTCGCGTGTCGGCCAAGTTGCGCATGTCCGCCGCCGACCGCGTGGCTGGGTTTCAAACCACCGTCACCTGCCCGGGACAGAAACATACGGCCGGCTCGCAGAAAGACCCGGCCGGGTATCGCTTCGAAGATGCGGCGCCGGTCGCCATCCGCCTGTCGCTCCTGATGATCAACCACATCGCCATCACCGGTGTTTCGGGCGAAGTGCTGACCATGATCGCGCAGCGCCTGAAAAAGGAATCGCCGCTCGCCCGCACCATGATGGTGACCAACTGCAATGGGTACAGCTCCTACATCCCCGACGACGCGGCATACGACGAAGTGAGCTACGAAATCGTGAGCGCGTCCGTGAAGCGGGGCTGCGCGGAGAAGGCGATCGTTAACGGACTTCTGGGTATGATAGACAAAGCCGCTACGCGGCGATAGCGGGAGTAACTATGCGGAACCACGGCTTGAGCCGTCGGGAATTCGTGCAATCCGTGGCGGTGGGCGGCGCTGCCGGCGCGAGCGCGTCGCGGCGGCCCCGTCTGGCTCCCCAAGGTTTACGACGGCCGCAACCGCACGTTCTGGTTCTTTTCCTACGAGGACATGCGGCGCGTGGCAGGGGAGACCGAGGGCTACAGCGTGCCCACCGAGGCCATGCGCAACGGCGACTTCCGCGGCCTGATGGACGCCCAGGGCCGCCAGTACGTTGTTTACGACCCCCTCACCACCGACTCCAGCACCTGGACGCGCCAGCCGATTTCTTACGGCGGGCGGGCTAACGTCATCGACCCGGCGCGCATGAACCCGCTGGCGAAATACCTCCTGAGCATCACACCCCTGCCCACGCATCCCGGCGTCAACCCGCTGGTGGACCCCAACTGGTGGGGGCCCGCGCCCGACGCACAGCGGCAATGGACCATCACTTCCCGCTTCGATCACCGCTTCGGCGATAACGACCAGGTTTACGGGCGGTACACACAGGGGCACGACTACACGCTCACGCAAGTGAGCCAGCGCGGTTACAAAACCTTTCCCGCCCTCAACGGCGTTTCCGGAACCAGCGACAAGTACTCGCCCAACAAGAGCCTGGCCATTTCGTGGGTGCGCACGCTTTCCCCCACACTGTTCAACGAGGTCCTGGCCAGCGGGGCGCGCGAGAGCCGCTGGAGCGGCACCGGCGACCCCAGCGTCAGCTACGCCGACCGCCTGGGCCTCCCCAATCCAACCAACTCCAAGCTCATCTTCGACAGTTGGCCGGCATGTTCCCCCCGTAGGCCGTTGATTCTATTGCCGGCAGTGTCGGTCAGGGTGAAATCCTAGTGTCACGCATGGCGTCGTAATACGCGCGATTGTCCATTGACTATGCGAAATAG
>JAUYBU010000341.1 GCA_030693045.1 Bryobacterales bacterium
TGCTGCTGCGCGTGGCTCTGGCTTCGGCGCCCTCGAGCGCGGTGTTTCCCAGGGCCTTGCTGGTCGGCCGCATGCGCCCGGCCAGCGGCCGCGAGGTGGTTGTCAACGCCGTCCCGTTCGGCCCCCGCGATTCGGCCAACATCCGCGCCTTCGCCGAAGTGCTGGATCGCGCCTTCCTCCCGCGCCCGCAAGGGGCGCTGCCCGCCATTGTCGTCGGGAGCGGCCATCCGGAATCGGCCCTGCCCGCCGCCTTCGAAGCCTTCCGCCAGATTCTGAAAAACACCGGCGTGAATTGGGCCTCCATCCAGGCGTCCTACGAAGCCGGCCTGTGGGCCGCGATACGCGCCGGGTGGCGCGAAGGCTACAGCGCCGGCGCCGGCCCGATCGTCGCGGGCGGCGACGCCGATGCCGGGCCAATCCACGAAGCCATCCGCGATTCCGCCGGCTGCTCGAGGTTCACCATCGACGCCTCCCGCGCGCCGGGGCTTCAAGCCGAGCCGCGCACCTGGAGCGACGCCGAGGCCGGCGAGTTCGAGCGGCCATTTGCCATCGGCGATGTCTCGTATGTTTTCACACGTGAGGAACTCGCCCGCCTGGAGGCGATGTTCGGCCACGGCCTGCGGCTGGCCGAGGAGTTGTACGATTTCATCCGCCGCACCAAGGCCGAGTCGGGCCTGGGGCGCAGCTTCGATTTCGAGCTGTCGCTCGAAGCGGCCGCTACGCCCACGACTCCCAAGCAACTGATCTTCTGCCTGCACTGGCTCAAGACGCGCGGCCGCGCGGCGCAGTTGGTTTCGCCGAACCTGAACCTGGACGCAGTGGAGGAACTAGTGCCGCGACCGCTAGTTCCGCTCCCTAACGGTCGCGGCTCGGAAACGATTCTGAGCCGCGCGCGTCAGCAAGCGGAAGAACCGAATCACGCAGTGGCCGAACTGGCGGCGGTGGCACGCCACTTCAACGCCACGCTGAGCGTCGGTTCGTGCGACGCCGAGCGGGAAGATGCCGTCGAAGCGATCGGCCGCGCCACCGCCGGCCGCGTCAACTACAGATTAGCCGGGAGATCTAATTGTCGCCGATCAAACAACGGCAAATCGAGATCCAGGCGAAACCCGAGATGTCCGGGTTCCCCGCGGCGTTGAGTTTTCGCAGGCATCGGGAGATCTATCCCGATGCTGTTTCAAAGACACCCGGAGGCAAGCGCCGATGTTGACCAGGGTGCGGAAAATGTCGGCGCCGGTGCAACAACATCCAATGACAGCGCACGAACTGGTCTCCGATCTCGGCAGCGCCTATCGCCAAAGACGGCTGAAACGGCGCATGCGGATTTGCTTGGCGCCGAAGGTGCTCGCCATCGACGAGATGGGCGAGCTGCCATTGGATGATCTGGGGGCCACGATCTTCCTCCAACCGGTCGGCGCGCGCTACCAACGGGGTCGTATCATTCCGACTTCGAACAACAACTGCGGCGACTGGGGCTCGATCATTGGCGACCCGATCATCGCCACGGCCATCCTGGACCGACGGCTGCACCACTCGACGACCGTCAACATCCGTGGCTATCGGCTGAAGGACCGGAGGCGAGCCGGCTTACTGCCGCGTCCCGAAGATCAGCAGTCCGCCGCCACCGCGCTGGTCGGCGCCCCGAACGATCAGCGCCGGGGAAAGGAACGAAAATGAGTTTTCTCGGGCATGGGCAGATCTATCAATCCGATGGACTGGCAAACCGGGGCCAGCGGTCTCCCGCCGCCCCGGCCATCGTCTCGATGAGTCTGCGGCCGGCTATTCCTTGGCGGGTTGGTCTCCACCAGAGCCCGCCTCCGCTTCGCCGGCTGTTATCCGTACTCAAGGAAGTGGCGGTTGGCGTCAACCACCACCGAATGAGGGGTGGGGAATTTTCGACCGGCGAAACGAGGAATTTTCATCCGGCCTTGACAAAAACAGGGGAGGCGGCAACGAAGGTCTCCTCCCCTGCACTCATCGGAATCAGTCTCCGGCAGGACACTCCTGGCGGGTTGCTCTCCAGCAGAGCCCGCGTCCGCTTCTTCTGCCAGGACCATTCTGAAATAGAGGAATCTCGCTGCCAAGAAAAATGCAGCGAATGGCGAAGTGTCCCCTTCGCCTGTGTCTCAAAACTTGACACGGTGCAACAGACTCGGGGACACTCCGGGCTAATCTGGGGACATGCTTCGCGGGGGACACGCCTGTGCCCCGGGTTAAGCGATGGTTTCCGTAAGATTAGCCCGGAGTGTCCCCGGATTCTGGCTGCGCGGCGCCGGCGCAGCTATTGGATGGTCAGGCAAGGTCCCGGCACCGACCAGCGCCTTGTCATCGCAGCGTGACCACGGTCGCGCCCCAACCTCCGGCTTCGGGCGGCGCGTCGGCGTAGTATACGACAAACGGTGTACGAGCTAACACCGAGCGGACGATTTCGCGCTGCACTCCAATGCCACGTCCATGAATGATGCGCAACGCCTTCAAGTCAAGTCGTTGCGCCTCTTCGAGATACGCTTCGACCACCGCTTCGGCGTCCCGGGCCGGAACGCTGTGCAAGTCGAAAACGTCAGTTATCGGGATTCGGACGGGATCTTCCAGGTCCATTCTTCTTGGGACCGCCAAGGCTTCAATCTCAGTGTAATCACTTAGAGTGGCGATAGCGAATCCCTCATCGGGGGAGGACTTGACGCCTAGTACCATTGACCCGCGAGTTTTCCCTGTTATGATTGGGTTGGACAAACTGGAGCGGTGACCGTGGATTGCCATTACTGTCGCGGGAGGATCGGGTGGTTTCGGCGACAGTTCGACGGCCAGTTCTGTTCGGCCGAGCATCGCCGGAAGGGAATGGTTCGCTCGGCGCGCGCACTGCGGGATGCCGGCGAACTGGAACCGATCGGTTTGTGGTTGCCCGCCAAGGACCTGGAAGACCCGAAGAGGGGTCGCCCCAGCTCCCGGTCGGGCGCGCTGGCCGCGGCGCTGATTTGTGTCCTGATGCTGGTTCTGCTGTGGGTGATTCCGAAGGATGGGCCGACGGCCAAGGCCGTAATCAACTATACGTTGCCCAATTCGGGGATTGGCAGTTCGCTGCGAAGCACCCTGCCGGGCTGGCAGATGGTGCGGTTGCGCGACGATTTCGACTCGGGTCTGCGGGATTGGGTTGGCGCCGGCTCGGCCCTGGACTGGACCCGCGAGGGAAACGGCGTCCGGCCCGGCAGGCTGCGCCTGTGGGCGCCATCGCTGAAGCTCGCCGACTATCAGTTTGAGTTTGAAGGCCAGATTGAACAGAAGGCGATGAGCTGGACGTTCCGGTCGGGCGACCTGGGCAACTATTACGCGACCAAGATCAGTGTGGCGAGTCCGGCTCCGGCGCCGCGAGCCGCGATTGTGCGCTACGTGGTGCTCGGCGGCAAGGAGTGCGACCGGATCGAGTTGCCTCTTCCCCCGACAGTGCTCGACGAGCGGGTCTACCACGTGAAAGTAAATGTTAAGGGTGCGTACTTTGTCACCTCCGTCAACGGGCAGGTGGTCGACAGTTGGAGCGATCGCCGGCTGACGCACGGCGGAGTCGGGTTCTTCGCCGACAAGGGCGAAGTCGCCGCCATCCGCTGGGTGAGCGTGAACACCGCCGCGCCCGGCTTCTTCAGCCGCCTGTTCGCCTCCACCTTGTTTGTCCCGCCAAGCCTGTAAAGTTGCCCAGTCCGCAGCGCCGGCCCCCGGCCCGGAAAGCGTGTAACCCGAATTGCGTTCGCCGGCGTCTGACAGACTATGATGGAACAAGTCGAGCTGCGAATGCGACACACACTTACAATCCTGGCGGTCCTGCTGGTTGTGGCGACCACGGCCGCCGGCCAGCGGAGGGGACCGCGCGGGTCCGGGCCCGGAGGCGAACTGAGTCCGCCGCTGGCCAAGACGGAGGTGGAAAAGCGAATCCTGGCGGTGCTGAACGACGCCGTGAAAGCCGGCGAGTTGTACGCCAACGTTCCCGCCTCCGACGGCCGGATGCTGCGGCTTCTCGCCGAGACGGTCAACGCCAGGAGCGTTGTCGAAATCGGCACCTCGACCGGCCTTTCCGGCCTGTGGTTTTGCCTGGCGCTGGAGAAGACCGGCGGCCGGCTGACCACCTTCGAGATCGATCCGGGGCGGGCGGCAACCGCCATGGCCCACTTCAAGAAAGCGGGCGTCGACCGGCTTGTGACCCTGGTTCAGGGGGACGCCCACCAGACTATCGCCCGGCTGAAGGACCCGATCGACATCGTCTTCGTGGACGCCGACAAAGAAGGCTATGTCGATTACCTGAACAAGCTGCTGCCGCTGGTTCGCCCCGGCGGCCTGATCATCGCTCACAACATCGATTCGGCGCCGGACTACCTCACGGCCGTCACCACCAACCCGGACCTGGAGACCGTGTTGCCCGCGCAGGCCGGCAACGGGATGGCCGTGACGCTGAAGAAGCGATGACTTGGTGCGGTGAGTGGCACGGCCTTTAGGCCAATGCCACTTACATTGCAGGGTAAAGAGGAAGGCCTCCTGTGGCCGGCCGGCGGTTTTTTCCGGACAAAACAAGAGAGATCGGTTATGTTTTGATGGGTGAACATACCTGAAGCACCGATTCTGCTTGAGCTATTCGCCGGAGCGATTCGCCGTCCGTTTTTCGACCAATTGGGCGAGCGCGTGGGCATGCCGGCCCGAGGCATATATTCGCTGACCGTTGTGGTGTGGTTGATGATGTGGCAGCGTTTG
>JAUYBU010000345.1 GCA_030693045.1 Bryobacterales bacterium
TCGCACGCCGTCCTGGCGCTACGCTACAGCTTCTGACCACCTATTTCGGGGACAGGCTACGAAATCACCAAATTCCGAATTTGGTGATTTCGTAGCCTGTCCCCGAAATTATTCGGTGTGGTAGGTCAGTTCGCCGGCGTCGATGCGCACGGGCAGCCAGTTCTGCCGCGGGGGCAGCGGGCAGGTGGCGTAGGGCGTGAACGCGCACGGCGGGTTCACGGCCTGGTTGAAATCGAGGGTGACTTTGCCGTCCACCGGCGCGCCGGCGTAAAGAAATCGGCCCGCCGGGTAGGTCTGTTTGCCGCTGGTTTGGTCTTTGAAAATGAACCACAGTTGCCTGCCGGACCAGACCGGTTCCAGGCTGACCTCCTGCCCCTGCCAGGTAAAGACCACGCGGCCCGGCGACGGCATCTGCTCCTTCTGGCCGAGCACGTTCGGGATGGTGATCATCTTCGGCGGGCTGTAAGGAATCAACCGCGCCTCGACTTTCGCGCTCTCTCGTATGGGGAACCACTTGCAGCCGGTGAAGTTCTTCCGGAAGCGGCTGTTGGGGTCCTTGAGGCGAATGCCGTAGCGGTCGCCGCGCTTGATCACGAACATCGACAACGGCCCGATGGTGAGGATGTCGGGTTTGCCGGATGAGTCGGGTTTCAGTACCCGCGCGGCCTGACCCGCCATCCGCACCCTGGTGGTGCCGGCGTGAAACTCGAACACGGGCGCCGGCCCCGAACCTTCGGGCAATTCAATTCGGTTCTCGCCTTCCTTCAGCCAGAACAGTCCGGCCACGGTCAGCCAGCCGTCGTCGGTTTTGAGCGACTGTTCGACCTGGAGCCGCCAGCGTTCGATTTCGGCCCGATAAGCCGCATCGGCGCCGAAGATTGGCGCCACACAGATTAAACAGAGAAGAAGCCGCAGCATAATCGATACAATACAAGTATCTTATGAGACCCGTGGTCGCCGCCTTGCTAGTTTGCTCTTGCGCCGTCGCGCAGGACTTCTCCAAGCTCACGGTCGAGAAGGTGGCCGGCGGATTCCGGTTCACCGAAGGTCCGGTCTGGTCGCCGGATGGCTTTCTGCTTTTCAGCGATGTCCCGAACAGCCGGATCCACCGCTGGACGCCGGGCAAGGCCGTCGAGGTGTTTCGCGAAGACAAGAACTTCGGCAACGGGAACGCGCTGGACGCGCAGGGCCGGCTGTACACCTGCGAGCACACGGCACGGCGCGTGGTGCGCACCGATAAGAAGGGCAAGGTCGAGGTGCTCGCCGAGAAGTTCGACGGCACGCGGTTGAGTTCCCCGAACGACATCGTGGTGCGGCGCGACGGCCACGTGTGGTTCACCGACCCCGCCTTTGGCAGCCAGATGGACGTTCGCGAGCTGGAGTTCCACGGAATCTTTCACCTCCCGCCGAAGGGCGCGCTCGAATTGGTTGCCGCGATGAAGACGCGGCCCAACGGCGTGACGCTCGCTCCGAAAGGCCATACGCTTTACGTCGCCGACTCCGACGCCAAGTGCGTCCGCGCCTGGGATGTGGACCGGCAGGGCAAGGCCGCCAATGAGCGCGTGGTGATTTCCGGTATCCCTGGCGTTCCCGACGGCATCCGCACCGATGAGAAGGGCAACCTGTACGTGGCCGCCGACGAACTGCTGGTCTACTCGCCGGAGGGGAAACCGCTCGCGAGAATTGAGATTCCCGAGAAGGCCTCCAACTGCGCCTTCGGCGATGCGGACTACCAGACGCTTTACATCACGGCCGAAACGTCGGTCTACCGCGTGCGGCTGAACGTGAAAGGATCGATTGAGTACTAAGCGCCAGACAAAGGACAACCGACGCTACCCGAAGCGCCCCATCCTGGGCGTCGGCGCCTTGATCTTCCGGCACGGCCGGATACTTTTGGTCGAGCGTGGCCGCGAACCCTTCAAGGGCTACTGGTCCCTGCCGGGCGGAGTGCTCGAGGTGGGCGAAACGCTGGAATGCGGCGTGGCCCGCGAAGTGAAGGAAGAGACGGGACTGGAGGTGACGCCGGTCGCGCTCGTCGAGATCTTCGAACGCCTGATCCTGGACCAGCAAGGCCGGCCCGAGTACCACTACGTGCTGATCGATTTCCTGTGCCGCGCGCGGCCCGGGAAACTGGCGCCGGCCAGCGACGTCTTGCGCGCCGAGTGGGTGCGGCTGATGGACCTGGCGGACTATCGCCTGACCGACGGCGTGCTGGAAGCGATCGGCAAGGCGCTGAAGCTCCGTAAGGAGATGCGGAAGAGATGAAGTACTCGGGCGACGATCTGCTGGAATTTGCCGCGTTGAAACAACTTTTGGGCCGGTATGTTTCGAGCGCGATGGGCCGGGCCGGACTCGAAAACGTCGCGCCTGCGTCCGATCGCGCGCGCCTGGAAGAGGACCTGGCCGAAGTGGCCGAGGCGATGGAGTACCTGAGCGCGGCGGCGAAACCGCAAGCCGCCTTACGCGGAGCGGCACTGCGCCTGCGTTTCGACATGCTGCCGGACATTGGCGAGGCGGTCGGGCGGTTGCGCATTCAGGGCGCGGTATTGGATGGCCGCCAAATTCACGAATTGACCGACGTGCTCGACCGCGCCGCCGACATGCGCATGGTTCTTGAAGCGGTGCGCGAGCGGTTTCCTAAAATGGCTGCGCGCGCCATGGGCATCGGCGAATTCCGGCCGGTGCTCAAAGACATCATCGGCAAGATCCTTCCCGACGGCACGCTGGCCGACCATGCCAGCGTGGCCCTGGGCCGGCTTCGGCGCGATATCGAGCGCCAGCGGAAGGTCATCCAGGAATCGCTCGAGCGCTTCCTGCGCAAGCACCGCGAGGACGGTCTGCTTCAAGAGGAATTCGTCACGATTCGGAACGACCGATTTGTCGTGCCCATCGTCGCCGGCCGCGAACGGCGCGTCGAAGGCGTCGTACACGGAGCCAGCGGCAGCGGCCACACGCTGTTCGTCGAGCCGCTGGATACCATCGAGTTGAACAACGAACTGGTGCGCCTGCACGAGGAGGAACTGTGCGAGACGGCGCGCATCCTGGGCGAGTTGACGGACCGGCTGCGTCAGCACGCGCCCGCCATTGCCGATGCCATCGAGATCCTGGGGGAACTCGAACTCCTGTTCGGCAAGGCCGGCTTCGCCCTCGATTTCGGGTGCGTGATTCCGCGCTTCAGCCCGCCGGGTGCGCGGCGGCTGATGTTGCGCGAGGCGCGCCATCCGCTGCTCGAGGACGTTTTGCGGCGGCGGAAGAAACAAGTCGTGCCGGTCACCCTCGAGCTGAGAGAAGACCACCGCACACTGCTGATCAGCGGCCCGAACACGGGCGGCAAGACCGTCGCGCTCAAAACCGTGGGACTGCTGGCGCTGATGGCGCAATCGGCGTTGCCGGTGCCCTGCGCCGAGGCCGAATTCCCGCTGTTCGACCAGATTCTGGCGGATATCGGCGACAACCAGTCGATCCAGGAGAGCTTGAGCACGTTCTCGGCGCACATCACGCGCGTGCGCGACATGGCCGCGGATGTGACGCCGAATTCCCTGGTGCTGCTCGACGAACTCGGCCGGGCGACCGACCCCGAAGAGGGTGGCGCGCTGGGCGTGGCGCTGATCGAGCGCTTCCGCGCCGCGGGCGCTTTCACGCTGGCTTCCACCCACCTGCTGGCGCTGAAGGTTTACGGCGCCACCACGGCGGGCGTCGAGAACGGCTCGATGGGATTCGACGACCGCACGCTGGAGCCAACCTATCTTTTGCGCCTGGGCGCGCCGGGCAAATCCGCCGGCCTGGATATCGCCGGCCGTCTCGGGTTGCCGAAGGCGATGATCGACCGCGCGCGCGCCGCCATGACCTCGAGCGAGCGCGACCTGGCGCGCCTGATCGGCGAACTCCATCAACGTCTGGCCGATTTGGGCGAAGAGCAGCAGGCGCTCAAGGAGGCGCAAGCCGATCTCGCCGCGCGCGAAAAGACGCTCGAGCGCGACTGGTCGCAGCGCGAATCCGCCAAGATCAAAGAGCTCGAACGCCGCTCGGACCTGTTGATGGAACGTTTCGAAGCGCAGGCGCAGGAGACCATCTCGGGCATCCTCCAGACCGCCGGCCAGCGCAAAACCGCCGAACAGGCGCAACGCAAAGTGACGCAAGCCAAGCGGGCGTTCCGCGAGGAACTGGAAACCACCGTGCTCTCGACGCAAAGCGACGCGCGCGAGGGGGAACTCGCGCAGAGCCGGCCGCGCGTCAGGGAGGGCTCGCGCGTCCGGCTGCGCGGGGTTCGCGAACCGGCGCGCGTACGGCGCCTGCTGGCGCACGACCTGCTCGAAGTCGAGGCCGGGTTTCTCAAGATGCAGGTCTCGGTGGACGACGTGCTCGAAGTGCTCCAGGACGCGCCCGAGCAGGAGCGTCTGCCCAAGGGCGTCTCGTTCCAGGCCGGCCCGCGCTGGAACGTCTCCTACCGCGAAATCAACCTGATCGGCAAACGCGCCGAGGAAGCCTGCGACCTGGTCGACAAATTCCTGGATGACGCCGCCATGGCCTCGGTGGACCGCGTCCGCATCGTCCACGGGCACGGCATGGGGATTCTCAAGAAGGCGATCGCCGGGCTGCTGGCGGCCAGTCCTCATGTGGACAAGTTTTACCCGGCGCCGCCGGCCGAGGGCGGCACGGGCGCCACGGTCGTCGAACTGAAACCGCTGTAGGGGCGGGCGCCCCGCCCGCCGAGAAAAGTACTTTACAAGACAAAGTACACTACGGTATGATGATGTCATGCGACTCTCATTCCTGATCTGGATTGGCCTGGCGGCGATCGGCATCGGTTGCGGGCGCGAGGGCGGCAGCCCTTTGATCGGCGCGGTCCGCCGGGGGGACGTTACCGGGGCGCGCCAGTTGCTCAACTCCGGCGCCGACCCCAACCGGCGCGAAGGCGTCAACAATTGGACGCCGCTGATGCACGCGGTCCACAAGAATCAGACCGGGACGGCCCGGGTGTTGATTGAAGGCGGCGCGGAGGTCGACGCGCGCGGGCCGCACGAGGAGACCGCGCTGATGATGGCCGCCGGTTATGGGCGGGAGGAGATGGTTCGATTGCTGCTCAAGCTCATCTTCGACAGTTGGCCGGCATGTTCCCCCCGTAGGCCGTTGATTCTATTGCCGGCAGTGTCGGTCAGGGTGAAATCCTAGTGTCACGCATGGCGTCGTAATACGCGCGATTGTCCATTGACTATGCGAAATAG
>JAUYBU010000350.1 GCA_030693045.1 Bryobacterales bacterium
GTGGCTTACTGCCGCGGGCCTTATTGCGTGCTGGCGGTGGAAGCGGTGGACATGCTCAGGGCCCGGGGCTTCACGGCATTTCGGCTGGAGGACGGGGTCCGGGACTGGCAAGCGAGAGGCTTTCCGGTCGCCGTCGGCGAGGAGAAGTAGGCGCTCATGCGCGACCGCCTCATTCACGGACTTACGTCCTTCTCGGTGGATCACCCCCGGCTAGTTATCGGTCTGACCCTGGCGATCACCCTTGCCTTCGGCCTTCAACTGCCGAAGATGACCACCGACACAGACCCGAAGCATATGCTGCCGATCACCTCGCCAGTTCGGCAGTATAACGACCAAGTGGAGCGCGAGTTCGGGCTTCACGCCGACAACCTGGTCGTGGGCATCGTGAACGAGCGCGGTGTTGTCAACAGTGAGACGCTCTCGCACATCGCGGAGCTGACACAGCGGATTCAGAAGATCCCGGGCGTGGTGGTCCGGGACGTGACCAGCTTCACGACCATTGACAACGTCACGGTGGAAGGCGGCAGTCTGGCCGTGCGCCCATTGCTGGGCGAAGTTTCAACCTCTGGCGAGGAGCTCGCGGCGCTACGAAGGGCGCTGCTGGAGAACCCGCTGTTGCGGAACCGCGTGATCTCGGAGGACACGAAAGCCACCGCAATCTACGTTCCGATCGAGCCGTCCGCCAACGGTAGGGAGATCGCCGACCGGATTCGGCAAATGCTGCCGAAGGGCGACTCCGGCGATCAGTATTTCCTCGCCGGCGATCCCATCGCCCGCGATACCTTCGGCTATGAGATGTTCCAGCAGATGGCGCTGTTTTCGCCTGTGGCCGGAATGGTCATGTGCCTCGCGCTGTGGTTCATGTTCCGGAGCTTCGCGGTTGTCGTGGCGAACATGGCGGTGGCGATGATCAGCATCGTCTGGGCCATGGGGCTGTTCATCGGTCTCGGCTTCCCAGTCCACATCATGAGTTCCATGAGCCCCGTCTTCCTGATGGCCATCGCCACGGACAGCGTGCACATCTTCAACGAGTTTTACTTTCGGTACGGCGAGGTCAAGAACAAGCGCCGGGCGGTGCTGGAGACGATGACAGCCGTGGGCCGGCCGGTAGTTCTCTCCGATCTGACCACGGCGGCGGGCTTCGCAGCGCTGGCCACGGGCTCGATTGTTCCGGTCCGGGTCTTCGGCTTGCTGGTGGGATTCGGCACGCTGGTGATCCTGCTGATGAGCTTCACTCTGGTCCCGGCCATCTTGATCCTGATGCGCGAGGACAGGATCGCCGCGGCCGCGCAGAGGGAGCGTTCTCAAGGCGCCGGCGGTTCACCACTGCTGGCGAAGCTCGCGAGCCTGTGCGTTCGGCATGCCAAACCCGTCGCTCTGGCAGGATGCGCGTTGCTGGTCGTGGCCGGCGTGGGGCTGACACGCGTCCGCGTGAACAACAACATGGTGCATTGGTTCAAGCCGGACAGCGAAATCCGAAGCGCGGATCGAGTCCTGAATGATCATCTTGGCGGCACGTCCATCGGCTACGTCGTTATACGGGGCTCGGAGGAAAACGCCATGCACGAGCCGCGGATGCTTCGCTCCATCGAGAGCCTCCAGCGGGAGTTGGAGAAAGATCCTGTGGTCGGCAAAACCCACTCGGTTGCGGACTTCGTGAAGCGCATCAACCGGGTGCTCCATAACGACGATCCCGCCTTCGAGCGCGTCCCGGATTCAGCCACGGAAATCGCTCAGTATCTGTTCCTGTTCTCGATGTCAGCAAAACCGAGCGATCTGAACAATGTCGTGGACTATCCCTTCCAAAGCGCCAACATCGCGATCCAACTGAAAAGCTGGGACGCCGGCGTCATGCGCGGCGTCCTCGACCGGGCCCACGCCCATCTGGCAGCGAACCCCCTGCCCGGAGGGACGACACTCCGCCCTGCTGGAATTGCTTACTTCAATCTGGTGTGGAACGACGAGGTGCTCTGGGGCATGGTCACAAGCTTCCTGTCGGGACTCGTGCTTGTTCTGATTCTGCTGGTGCTGGAGACCCGATCGTTGCGCTGGGGTCTTGTGTGCTTCGTGCCGCTGTTCTTCACGATCGCCGTGATCTACGGGATGGTCGGGCTTGTCGGAAAGGACTTCGACATGCCGGTGGCTGTGCTTTCCACGCTCTCGCTGGGGCTGGCGATCGACTTCGCCGTGCACTTCGTCGTCCGCTTCCAGCAATATTACGCCACACATTCCGAGCTGGACGATTCCCTGGTCTGGGCGGCGGCCAGACCGGGCAAAGGAATCTTGCGGAATGCCGTCCTGTTCGCGCTTGGTTTCGCCGTGATGGGCTTTGCGCATCTGACGCCCTACATCACGGTGGGCGTGCTGATGGCCGCAATCATGCTGCTCTCTTCGATCTCCACCATCGTTTTGCTGCCGGCGCTGATCCGCATCTTCGACAAGCGCCTGCTGAAAGGAAGGACAACATGAGAACCTTTGGACATTCTTTCCGCTCCCTCACGGTCGCGGCGCGGTATGCCTTGCTGGCGTTGCTGGCCGTGATGAGCGCCCCTGTGGCTCTAGCATATCCGCCCGCGGTCGGCATTCTTGGCCCGGCCCGCAACTGCCTGAGCTGTCACTCGAGCGACGGGCCATGGAAGGACCCGGCAGGCCTGATCATAGATATCCTCGACAAGTCCTCGGGGAAGTCCTTGAGGCAAGGTGACGGAACCTTCTTGATCTCGGCACGACGGGGCGAGTTGAAGACCGTCGTAACCGTCATCGGTTGGAGGGCGGCCAAAGAAGGACCGTCGCCCTACCGCAACGCCTGGTTGTATGTGGACCCGAAACGAATTCCCGACCCCGGCTCTCTTAACAAATTCGCGCCGGGTTGGATGGTCAACCTGCCTATGTCCTGCCGCATTGTAGGCGACGCAGTGGAGGCTTACGCGGGAGCGCAGTTGACCGCCCTTCCGATGACTTTGCGGGCCGGGGATGACGCCAGTGACGCCGAGATCGAGCTCCAGGTGATGCTCACGCGCGGAGACTCCGTAAAGGGCGACGCGAAGAAGGGCATGGCTGGGAACTACTTCGAGCGCCGTGTGCGCTTGAAGGTGGAATGAGGTGACTCATATGTCAACAAGGATCGTTATCGCACTGATTGCGGCTTTCTGCCCGTTGGCCATTCACGCGCAAGAGAAGCTGACCGCTGCCGAAATTGTGGATAAAGCCCAGGCCGCGTTCTACTCTCCCGGCTCGGACACGAAGGCGCGGGTGGTCATGGATCTCATCAACGCCGATGGCAAGAAGCGGACCCGCGTGCTCACAATGCTTCGCAAGAACTTCCCCGGCGGGCGGGAACAGCGCTACTTTCTCTACTTCCACGAGCCGGGCGACGTCCGGCGAACCGCGTTCCTGGTCTGGAAATACCCGGAGAAGGATGACGACCGCTGGATCTTCATCCCCGCCGTCAACATGACGCGCCGGATCGCCGCGCGGGACAGCCGATCCAGCTTCGTCGGATCTGATTTTTCGTACGAAGACATCTCTGGCCGCGATCTTGGTGCCGACTCGCACACCCTGCTGCGCGAGGAGAAACTCGGCGATTTCGCCTGCTACGTGGTCCAGAGCACGCCGAAGGCGGCGGCTGAGTTTTCCCGAAAGCTGTCCTGGATCGCCAAAACCTCTTGGCTGCCGCTGAAAGAGGAGTATTACGACGCCCAGAATCAGTTGGCCCGCGTGTTTACCGCCGACAAGATCGAGGCCATCGGCGCCGGCGAGAAAACCTACCCGACAGCCGTAAAGCGCACGATGAAGAACGTGCAGAGCGGACACCGTACCGAGGTTGTTTTCGAGAGCGTGAGCTACGACGTTGGAATCCCGGCGGACATTTTCACGGAGCGATCGCTCCAGCAGGCGCCCGAGAAGTGGATGCGGTAATGCGCGTCGCTTCGGCACTGACGGTTCTGGCGACTCTCTGTCCGGGAACGCTTGGCGCGGAGGAGAAGAACCGTCTGCCGGTGACGATCCATGGTTTTCTGATGGGGAATGCTTCTATCCGCACGACCGGCAAGCGCCCTCCAATGGGAGAGGGTGGCGCCTTCCTGCTCGGCGAGGAGAGACTTCGCCTTGACGTAAGCGGCGCCACCAAGTCGGGCAGCGGGTTTCTGCTGTTCAAAGGGGACATCTTCCACGACGCGGTCGCGAACAGGGTTGACGGCGACCTGCGGGAGGCATACGCCGGGTTCCGCAGAGGCCAGTTCGACCTTCGCCTCGGTCGGCAGATCGTCACCTGGGGAGTGGGCGACCTCTTCTTCATCAACGACGTTTTCCCCAAGGACTGGGAGTCTTTCTTTTCGGGCCGCCCGATGGAGTACTTGAAGCGCGGTGTGGACGCTGTCCGACTCCAATACTCTTCGGGCGCCCTGAACGTGGATGTGGTCGCGACCCCGTTCTTCACGGGCGATGCGCTGCCCTCGCCGAAGAGGTTTTTCCTCTACAACCCGTTCGCCGCCGTAGCGGAACAGCGTGAGTATAGCCCTCCGGTGCGAGCGGAGAATACCGAAGTGGGCATTCGCCTCTACCGGCGGATGGCAGCCTTCGACTTCTCGCTCCACGGATATCGCGGATTCTGGCGGATGCCCGGAGCCAGCATCGCCGCCAATGACGGTCCGCGCATTACCCGCTTCTATCCCAGGCTGGTGACGTGGGGCGCCAGCGCCCAGCGCAATTTGCTGAATGGCGTTGTGAGCTTCGAGGGAGGGCGATACAACTCGCTCGATGACCGCGGCGGCACTGCGCCTGGCCTGCCGAACTCCCAATGGCGCATCCTGGCTGCCTATCAACGGCAACTTGCTCGGGAACTCACGGCGACTTTCCAGGGGTACGCCGAAGTCATGGAAGGCTATGACAGCTATCGCAAGTATTTACCTGCGGGGTTCCGCCCGGAGGATCGCGTTCGCGGAGTGTTTTCCGTTCGGCTCACTCAGTTCCTGGGCTATCAGAACTGGCGTCTTTCGGCGTTTGTCGCGTGCAGCCCCACGGACAAAGACTGTTTCGTGCAGCCCGAAGTCTCTCACCGGTTGTCGGACAGACTCAGCGCTGCCGTGGGCGCGAACATCTTCAGTGGCAAGCACGAGACCACGTTTTTCGGGCAGATGGCGAAGAACGATAACGTCTACCTGAGCATCAGATTCGATTTTTGAGAGGAGCACAGTGAGCGTGGATGGAATCAACGGGCCAGTTTACCTGGGTGGCAGCGTCACAACGACGCACGATGCCGAGGTCATCGAGAGGATGCGCCCGCACCTTGAAGAGGCCAACCAGAGACGGGGCGCCCCAATGGCGCTGGGGAGGCTTGCCGGTTGCGGTGGGCGGGGAGCCGAGATGAGGTGCGCAGAAGCTTTTGTAGCAGGACTTCCGAGATTATGAGCATCGGTCGCAAGAGAGTTGTGGTTGTGGGCGGGTCGTTTGGCGGCGTCAATGCGGCCTACGAACTTCGCCGGAGGCTTCCGCAAGACGCCGAAATCACGGTAATTTCACGGGATGCGGAGTTTACGTTCATCCCTTCGCTGCCTTGGGTGATCATGGGGTGGCGCGATCCATCGCAGCTTCAGGTTCCCCTGGATGCGCCACTCCAGCGCCGAAGGATCCGTTTTGTTCATGGCGAGGTCAAGGAACTCGATCCTCAGGCGTGTGAAGTCCGTACGGCGGATCGGAAATATCCGTACGACGCTCTCGTCATCGCTTCGGGCGCGGAACTCGACTTTGCCGCTGTTCCTGGCCTGGGTCCCGAGGCCGGGCATACCTACTCTACTTTTACCCGCGCCGAAGCGGCGGCTTCGAGGGACGCTCTGGCGCGGGTGCTTGCCGCCGATAAGGGCCGCATCGTCATCGGAGCTGCCGCCGGAGCGAGTTGCGTTGGCCCAGCGTACGAGATCGCGATGATGATCGATACCGTCCTGAAGAGAGCCAGAAAGCGTCATCGTTTCTCGATCACGTTCGTCACGCCCGAGCCGTTTCTGGGGCATTTTGGCGTTGGAGGCATTGGCGCCGCGCCTCGCATGGTCCAGGATGAGTTCGCCGAACGCCATATCGACTCCGTCGTGAGTGCCCGGATTGCGGAAGCCGGTCCTGGCCGCCTGACTCTGGGGGATGGGTCCGAACATCCGTTCGACTTTTCTCTGATCATCCCGGCATTTCTTGGGAGCCCGTTTGTTCGCGGGGTGGACGGACTGGCCAACCCGAGAGGATTCATCGCGGTCACGCCTCACCTGACCAGCACGAAAATCGCAAACATCTACGCGGCTGGTGTGGCCGTGGCGATCGCTCCACCGGGTCCCACACCGGTTCCGGTGGCGGTGCCGAAGACCGGGCACATGACTGAGCTGATGGCCCAGACTGCGGCCCGCAATATCGCAGCCGAGTTCTCGGGCGGCGTGAAAGTTGATGGGATGACATTACGTTCCACCTGCATCGCCGACGCCGGCGATACGGCGTTTTACATGTCTGCCGACCCGTTCTTGCCCCCGCGCAACAAGGTGATTGTGAAACGGGGTAAGTGGGCCAGGTATCTGAAGCTGGCCTTTGAACGATACTACCTGGCGCGCATTCGGCACGATCTGCCGTCGATGGATTTCGGGTGGTAAACGAGTTGTGACGCACAAGGAGCAGTATGCGCATCTACCTTGATTTCAATGCGAGCACGCCGGTAGCGCCCGAGGTTGCCGGTGCAATGCAGGCGGTGCTGGAGGCGCCGTTCGGGAATCCATCGAGCGATCACTGGGCGGGGAAGCCGGCGCGCGATGCCGTTCAGAAGGCGCGGACACAGGTTGCCGGCCTCCTGGGGTGCGACGCCGGCGAGGTGGTCTTCACAAGTGGTGGAAGCGAAGCGAACAACCATGCGCTGAAAGGGATCTTTTTCGCCAAGGCGACTGCCCACCCGCACATCATCACGACGCAGGTCGAGCACCCCGCGGTCATCAATCCCTGCCGGTTTCTGGAACGGCTCGGGGCCAAGGTCACCTACCTGCCGGTGGATGCCCTCGGCCGCGTCGACCCGGAAGAACTGCGGCGCGCGGTGACGCCGGCCACGATCCTGATTTCCGTGATGCACGCCAATAACGAAGTTGGAACGATTCAACCCATTGCGGATATCAGCCGTATCGCCCGCGAGCACGGAATCGTTTTTCATACCGATGCCGCGCAGTCCGTGGGAAAGATCCCGACGAAGGTTCGAGAGTTGGGTGTCGATCTGTTGTCCGTGGCGGGCCACAAACTCTACGGCCCGAAAGGCGTCGGAGCTCTCTATGTCCGCGCGGGTATTCAACTCGAACCGCTCATCCATGGTGCGGGGCATGAATCGGGCCGGCGTGCGGGTACGGAGAACGTTCTGCTCGACGTAGGGCTTGGCGCAGCCTGCGAACTGGCTCACTCATGGATAGGCAGGCGGTCAATACAGGAACTGCGAGACCTGTTCTGGCGCCAGTTGACCGAGGAGTTCGACGGCGACGTAGCTCTCAATGGGCATCCAACGGACCGTTTGCCGAACACTCTGAGCGTCAGTTTCCCCGGCAAGGTCGGGACGGAGATTCTGCACGCGTTGGATGGGGTGGCTGCCTCAACGGGTTCGGCCTGCCACTCCGGTTCGATCGAGCTATCACCCGTTTTGAAGGCGATGCGAATTCCTCCGGAGACCGGCATGGGCGCGATCCGGTTCAGCCTGGGCCGCACGACGACCCAGGAGGAAATCGAAGCGGTTGTGAAGCGCCTGAAAGCGATTCTTGACTGACAGCCTCAAGCACGCGAAAAGAAACCTATGAATTATCTTCTGATTCTGAATGAGCCCCCGTACGGCACCGAACGCAGCTATACAGCCGCGCATAATTCAAGGGACATCTAAGCATCGCCAAATGGCCATGTTTACGGTGTTTTCGGATCGCCTGATGTCTCCATGGTAATGCGCGGCTGTATATAACGGCCTTCGGTTGGCGAATTCGCTCGCCAAGGACGAGAAGACCACCGTGGCGGTGTTCCTGATGGGCGATGCCGCGTCCTGCGGCGTTGCCGGCCAAACCACCCCGAACGGGTATTACAACATCGAGCGCATGATGAAGATCCTGGCCTCGAAAGGCGGAAAGATCGGCGTCTGCGGAACGTGTATGGACGCTCGCGGCATGAAACCGGAAAGCCTCGTTGAGAGCGCACATCGAAGCTCGATGGACGAACTGACTTGCTGGACCCAGGAGGCCGATAAGGTCATTGTCTTCTAAACCGAAGTACCGCACCCCCTGGCGCTCGAACCTGGTGTTCATGGTATTCGTGAGCCTGTTCTCGGCCTTCGCGCCGATTTCCTGGGTGGGCCACATGACCAGCGTCGGCACGCTGTTCGCCTTCGTGGTGGTGTGCGGCGGAGTGCTGATCATGCGCAAGACCAACCCCGGTCTGGCGCGGCCGTTCCGCACCCCCCTGGTGCCGCTGGTTCCCATCCTGGGGATAGTGGTGTGCCTGGCCATGATGTTCGGCCTGGGCTGGAGCAACTGGCTGCGTCTTTTCGTCTGGCTGGCGATCGGCCTGGCCATCTACTTCGGCTACGGCCGCCAGCACAGCCACCTGCAAAACGCCAACGGCGGGAAGTAGCGTGCGCGACTACGAACAGCCGCCATCCGGCGCCCAAGGCAGTTTTCGGCACACTCCGAAGACGCCTCATTTTCAACCACGTAGGTGTCAATCAAATACGGGCACCCGGTTGATGCCTGTTGGACCTGGAAGCACCGGGCAACTACAAAATCATCTACAGTCCTCGAAGGCCTCAGGGCTCGGCGGATGGCACGCCCCCGTGGTTGCCAGGACTGGTATCCTGAAGTTCGAAAGGATCGGCACGCCATGAACCCGCTCTTGAGCAGGATCTCAGTCGACCCCAACGTCTGCTTCGGCAAACCGTGCGTTCGCGGTACGCGAATTTGGGTCTCCTTGCTGTTGGACTTCCTGGCTTCTGGAATGACCATGGAACAGATCCTGGAGGAATATCCGCAACTGACCTGCGATGACATCCTGGCGGCCATCGCCTACGGCGCCGAGATGAGTCGCGGCCGGTTTGTCGATCTGCCCGGGCAGAGCGCGGCATGAAGTTCAAGCTGGATGAGAACCTCGGTTTTCGGACTGCTGGGCTGATTGCCGAGTCCGGGCACGACGTCGAAACCGTCGCGCAGGAGAAGCTAAGCGGATCCAGCGACGCGCGCCTGCTCGAGATCTGTATCGCGGAGCACCGCTGCCTGATTTCGTTGGACCTCGACTTCGCCGACGTGCTTCGATTCCCGCCGCGCAATACGCCCGGCATAGCTGTGTTGCGCCTGCCGCGAGTAGCGTCTCTGAGCCTGTTGACGGGCCTGGTTCGGAGCCTGCTGGCGGCGCTTCAGACCACATCGATTGCCGGTCGGCTTTGGGTCGTCGAAGCGGGCCGTATTCGCGTGTACGAGGAGGCGGGGTCGCTCGAAGGAGGATAGTGAGGCCCGCGGAAGCGATTGACTTGCGCGAATGCGTTCTGTCTGTCTCCGGGTTTCCCCCGCCAGTTCTTCGCGAGCAACTGGCATTGTCAACGCTATGAGCGGAGTCGTACTATTGACCCAAGTGCGTGCAAGTTTCCTGTTGGCG
Source organism: Bryobacterales bacterium (assembly GCA_030693045.1). Taxonomy (GTDB): domain Bacteria; phylum Acidobacteriota; class Terriglobia; order Bryobacterales; family Bryobacteraceae; genus JACQZT01. The sequence goes on from JAUYBU010000350.1 coordinate 9,631, forward strand.
GGCATCGTAGCACGTGTGATCTTGGTTTCTGCTCAATCAACGGCGGCGACCGTGAGAATTGACCAGTGGCACGGCCTGAAGCTGGGGCTAAGCACACCCGAAGATGCACTCCAGACTCTCGGTAAGCCAGATATGGTTGACAAGAGGGCCCGCGGCGAATTTAGTCCCATCTGAGGGACTTCGGGACTATACTCTCTCGGCTGCCATATATGCCAAAATGGCTATGCACTTGACTCATGTAGCCCCTACCGATTGTGGTCCTGGCGTCCCGCCCGCGTCCCAATGCGCCCGCTTCCCTGCGGCCAGTGGGCCGCAGGGCGCGCACAGCGAGGCCGCAAGAAGGGAGGGCCTTTCCATGGCACTCTCCCGCCAAGAGCGCCGCTGAAAGTCCCGTATTGCGCGATGCCGCCCCCTCTCGTGCATCTGGAATGGGCGCGTGACAGCGCGGCACCGCAAGATGTTGGGGCTACATGAGTCAAGTGCATAGCCATTTATGCCAATATGTTCCTATGCGCACGACGGTGGACCTGCCGGACAGACTCTTTCGCGAGGTGAAATCGACCGCCGCCCGGCAGGGCGAGAGCCTCAAGGAGTTCCTTCAGCGCGCTGTGGTGAACGAGTTGAGCCGCACCTGGGATCAGACGGCAAAGCGAATCGCGTTCCCGGTATTGGATTCCACCCAGCCCGGATCGCTCAATCCGACCAATGACGAAATCGACCGGATGCTTGCCTGACGTGAACGTTTGGCTGGCGCTGGCGAGTCGGCGTCACGCGCACGCCAGCCGGGCGGCGAAGTGGATGGACAGCCTGTCCCGCACAGCGTGTTTCTGCCGCGTCACCCAGGCGGCGCTGCTGCGGCTGTTGACGAATCCGGCGGTGATGGGCGCCGAGGTCCTCGACGCGAGCCGGGCGTGGGGCGTGTACGATGAGATCCGGTCCGATTCGCGGGTCGAGTTCGCCCCAGAGCCGGTTGGGTTAGAGAGCGAGTGGCGGCGTCTCACCGGCGGCGGCCGCGCACGCCCGCCGCGACCCGCGCGCGGTCTTGCTGTAGCGCCCGACGCTGCCAATCAGACGGGCTTATGGCGGACGACCGGCAAGATCTTCACATTGGCAATTTCGTCGCGGCAATTCTTCCCATGGAACGCCGCGCCATCGGTTCCGCAGCGGTGGGTTCTCAAAGCTAAGAGCGCGTATTTTCAATGCGCGCCGAAAGGTTCTTCGCCTCCCGCGCGGCCAGGCAGCCGGACTGCGCGCGCCGATCGAGGTCCTGCCTGAAGCGCGGCCACCAGCCCAGATCGCGCACCGGCGTGCCCACCAGCGGCGCCGGGCCGCCTTTCAACACCACAGCGGCGGCCGGACCCGTCACGTCGCGGCTGATCGCTACCTGCGCCGTGCGTCCGCGCCAGCTCAATTGGATCTCCCGCCCGGCGATGTCGCAGGCCGTATCGGCCTTCTTCACGCTCCTGGCGTTGCGCAAGAGAACGGACCGGCCTTGCGGGGGCAACGGAGGCAGGAGCAGGCTGCCGCCCAGCCGCCAGTTTGTCGCGGGCCGCTGCTTGGCGGCGCACCCGGACAACGCCAGAACGGCCCCCAGCAGGAGGCATTTGGATCGGAATGTCATGCTGCAAGGCATAGACGGTCTCGAGGCGGCGCAAGTTCCCGGCCGGCGCTGTGCGCTAATCTGGTTGCCAGGAGCCTCACAGGAATGAGAATACCCATCGCTTTCGCAGTTCTGGCAGCGGCAACCATTCTGCCGGTCTCCGCGCAGATGACGCGCGAGCAGAAGCTCGCCGACTTCCAGCAACTGGCGGCGGTCTATGCCAAGAACTACGCTCCCTACGAATGGAAGCGCGATGCGCTGGGCTTCGATCTGTACCAGATTGGCCCGTGGCTGGAACGCGCCGCCCGGTCGAAGGACGACCTCGAGTTCTACGAAGTGTGCACCGAATATGTCGCCAGCCTGAACGACGCGCACGATGTCTTCGTGCTGCCATCGCGGTTTTCCGCCTCGCTGGGGTTCTGGGTCGACCTGTACGACGGCCGGGTCGTAATCGATCAGATCAGCCGCCCGACGCTGCCGCTGGAGGACTATCCGTTCAGGACCGGAGACGAGCTGGTGTCTCTGGACGGCAAGCCGGTCGAGGAATGGATTCGCGCCAACTGGAAGTACTCGATTTCGGCCAACGACCGCAGCACGCGCCGCCAGGCCGCCGCGTTGATCACGGACCGGCCGCAGGTCTACATCCCGCGCGCGCACGAGATCGGCGAGTCCGCGTCGGTAGTCATTCGCCGCCAGAGTGGCGACGAGGAAACCTACACTATCCCCTGGCAAAAACGAGGCACGCCGATCACGGTGGTGGGTCCAATAGCTTCTCCCAAAGCGGCGTCCCGGAAAGCGGCGCGCGCCGGGGATTCCGATTTGCCCGCCTACTTACAGCCCCTAGCCGGACTCTACAACCTGCGGCGCACGAGAGCCACCGACGCCACGCTCGGCATCGGCTCGCGCTCGCCGGTCTTCACCGCCAGGCCGCAGGGCTTTACGCAGCGGCTGGGGCGCCTGTCCAGCGACACGTTTTACTCGGGCACGTTCACGGCCGGCGGGTTCAGGATCGGCTACCTGCGCATCCCGGACTACGGTCCGCCCAGCCAGGCTCTGGCCCTGCAGCAGTTCGACACCGAGATCGCCTACTTCAAGGAAAACACCGACGGGTTGATTCTGGACCAGATGCGAAACCCGGGCGGGAGCGGCTGCTATGCGCAGGCGCTTGCCGCGCGCGTGATTGCCGAGCCGTTCCGTGGCATGGGCTTCGAGATCCGTGCGACGGCTAACTGGCTCGCGGCGTTCGCCGAGTCGGTGGCGCTGGCCAAGGAGCAGAAGGCCGACAAGTCGATCATTGACATGCTGGAAGCCCGCTATAAGGACGTCGAATCGGCGTATCTCGCGAACCGCGGCCGCACCGGTCCGCTGGCTCTCTGCGGAATATCGCTCGAAGTCGAGCCGGTCAAGGACCGCTCCGGCAGGTACGCCGCCTACGACAAGCCGTTGATGGTGCTGGTGGACGAGTTTTCGGCGTCGGCGGGCGACATGTTCCCCGCCCTGATCCAGGACCACGGCCGCGGTTTGATCGCCGGCGTGCGCACCATGGGCGCGGGGGGCAGCGTGGCCTACTTCGACGCCACCAGCTACTCCGAGGGCATGGCCAGCGTCACCCTCTCGCTGATGAACCGGAAGTGGCCGATCGATTCCGAGGGTCTGCCCGCGGCTCCTTACCTGGAGAATATCGGCGTCAAGCCGGACCTGGATCTGGACTACATGACTCGCGATAACCTCAAGTCCGGCGGCAAAGCCTTCGTGGACGCTTTGGCCGCCGCCATGGCCGAGCACATCGAGGCCCGCCGGGCATTACAATAGTCGCGACATGATCGCAGACGACGTTCAGCTTGCCCGCACCTCCGTCGCGGAGGCGGGCGCTTTTCGCGCCGCCCTCGACGCCGCCGGCTACACCGAGCTCAACGTCGCCAACGTGCTTGGCGCTCTGGAGATGCCCACGCGCCGGGCGCGCAACCTGCCGCGGCTGAGGCGCTCATGTCACGGAGATTCCGGCCTGCACGCGCTGATCCGGCTTTTCTTCATCGGTCTGCCCGTGGAAGTGTCCGCCGCCGAGCGCGCGCTCGAACCCGTGCCGCTGAAGAAATGGGCCAAGGCGAATCTTCTTCAGGTCGCCGATGGCCTGGTCCGGGGCCTGGTCCGCCTGGTGCCCTACGGTGAAATCCTGCTGACCATCGACCCGCCCGAACTGGTCGAAACCGGCGCCGCGCCGGACATAGTTACAGGCATGACCGGCAGTTCGCTGACGCTGCTCTACTTCACCATCCGGCGCCGGTTCCGGTCGATCCTGGACCTGGGAACCGGTTGCGGCATTCAGGCGCTGCTGGCGGCCGGCCACGGCCAGCGCGTTCTGGCCACCGACCGCTCGGCGCGCTCGATCAACTTCGCCCGATTCAACGCCACGCTCAACGGCCGGGCCAATATCGATTTCGGCCTGGGCGACGCCTTCGCGCCGGCGCGGCGGCGCAAGTTCGACCTGATCGTCTCGAACCCGCCCTTCATGATCTCGCCCGGCATGCGCTACATGTACCGCGACAGCGGCCTGGAGGGCGACGGATTCTGCCGCAAGCTGGCCCGGGAAGCGCCCCGCTATCTTCGCGAAGGCGGGTTTTTCCAGATGACCTGCGAGTGGATCCACCCGGAAAACGCCGACTGGCAGGAACGGCTGGCGGAGTGGTTCGAGGGATCCGGCTGCGACGTGCTGGTGCTGCGCACCGAAACGCAGAGTCCGGCGGTGTATGCCGACCAATGGCTCCGCGACACCGAACAGGACAACCCCGAGTTGTGGGTGCGCCTGTACGACGAGTATGTGGACTACTACCGGAGCCTGGGAATCCAGGCCATCGGCACGGGAGTGATCGCCATGCGGCGGCGTTCGGCCACCGCCAACCGAATCCGCTTCGAGGATGCGCCGCCGCAGAAGCCCGAGCCCTTCGGCGAGTCGATTGCCATGGCCTTCGAACTGGCCGATGCGCTGGAGCGCCTGCGCGACGACCGGCTGCTGCTGGCCGAGCGCCTGCGCCTGGCGCCCGACGTGCGCCTGGAGCAACAGCTCCAATGCCACGACGGCGTCTGGCGGCCGGTCGGTACCCGCCTGAGCCTGGTGCGGGGGATTCGCTTTCACGGCGAAGTGGACCAACACGCCACGCGGCTGGTGGCGCGGTGCACCGGCGAGGTGCAGTTTGCCGAGATCGTCTCCGCCATCGCGCGGGAACTGCGGTTGAGTTTCGACCGTGTGGCCGCGCCCTCCCTGGCCCTGGCCCGCGGCCTGATCCAGCGCGGCTTCCTCCTCCCCGAAGCCGCCGCATCCCTCTCCCCCGAAAACCGGGACAGTAACAAATAACCGGATCAACACCCGGACCGGGAAAGACCGTTGAGAGGACACTGAGATCAAGTTGCCTGTTATTCCTCCTGGTTTTCTCCCTGATCGCCGAACCGATCGGTGCCACCCAGCGAGAAGAGAAAGATGTCACCTGAGCGCAGTTGCGGGCGGATGACACGGACCTGCGTATTCCACCGAAGCCGATCACGATTCCGACGTGACGCCGATCGGCAGTCCGGGCTGATGGCGAACCCGCCCCCGTCGGATGCCCCGGCGCCGTCCCCCGCCGGTTCAGCCCTCTCAGCTCGCCCTGCCGGATCTCGAATTCCAAGCGGCGCAGTTTGGCACGGAAGACCATGTCGGCGAGCCTTGCCTGGGCGTAGATCGAGGGCGACTGGCCGTCCATCGTGGTCTTCTCCGACTCCTGCCGTCGCTTGCCAGAGCGGTCATGCCGGTGTACCTTGAAGTTGTGAGCCCTCTCGAAAACATCGTCGAGGACCTGAAGACGCTGCCGCCGGACAGGCTGGAAATGGCAGCCACTTACATCCGCGGGCTCAAGCCGATCAGCCAGGTTGAACGGGAAGCGGCCCTCGCCCGCACGTTCGGATGCCTCTCGCCGGAAGAAGCCGACGAAATGGAAAGAGTCATCGAGGAAGGCTGCGAGCAAGTCAATGAACATGGCTGGTAGTGTCCTGGTGGACACCAACGTCGTGGTCGCATACTTTCGCGGTGACAAGAGTTTGCAGCCGCACTTCGCCGGAATCACCCCGGTGTACTTACCCTGGGTGGTGCTCGGCGAACTCCACTTTGGCGCCCAAAGGGCGCAGCGGCGCCAGGAACAACTCGCATATATTCACGATCTTCTGACATACGCCGTGGTGTTGTACGCCGACCAGGAGACCACCGAGGTTTACGGCGAGGTCAAAGCCGAGCTCGCTCAGCTTGGCAAGCCCATCCCAGACAACGACCTCTGGATAGCGGCGATGGCCAGGCAGTATGACTTGCCGGTCGCAACCAGGGACGCGCACTTTGTCCAGGTGCCAAGGTTGCAGACGTTGGCTTGGTAGCCCCCATCAACCCATCAACCTGTTTTTCGGCGCTGTCGCCGCGCACAGCGTGCCATTCTTTTGCCCGCGGCTCGGCTCGCGAAAAGGGCGCCAACGCCACCGGTCCTGTGACGGTTTTGGCCGATGTAGTTGACAACCTGCCAGCGCGACGTACACTGGGATGCGGTCGAGCGCCCAGTGGCCGGGCTCGACGAATTCCCGCCCGCCAGGTGGAGGCCAGCCGCAGCGTGGGTCCGGTCGGGGCTCCAGCCTTCGCCACCTTGCCGGTAGCCGTCAACAGGAGTTCGCAGGACGTTTTCCCGGAAAAGGGGTTATATGTTACTGTCCCCATTTCCGGGGGAACCTGTTGCAGTATCCTGGGTTTGAACCCATATGCGCTTGCTTCTTGGATTTTGCGCTCTGGCCGCCTGCGCCCAGATGGCCCCGGTGGTGACCCCGCGCGGCGTCGTCAACGCATTCACGCAACAGCCGGCGCCGTCTACCGTGGCGCCCGGCGGCATCCTCTGGATCACCGGCCTGAATCTGGGCCCGGCCGAGGGCGCCAAAGCCCCGGGCGCGCCGCTGCCGGCGCAGTTGGGCAACCCGCCCACCGAGGTCTTCATCCAGTCCCTGTCCGAGCGGTCCCCGCACGCGATGCCGCTTTATTCCATCGCCACGGACAGGATCGTCGCCCAGGTCCCCTTCGAGGTCCCGCTGGGGCTGGCCAACGTCGTGGTACGCCGCGGCACCGCCCGCAGCCAGCCGGCGCGGGTCGTGATCAACCGGCTGGAACCGGCGCTGCGAACCACCGGCGACAAAGGCTACGGCGAAGTGGCCGGGACGCCGGCCGGCAAGACCTTGACCATCACGGCCAGCGGCCTGGGCCAGACCGAACCGAAACTGAGTTCAGGCGAGGCTGCAGCGGCGACGCCCGCGCAGCCCATCCGGGTGTACGTCGGCGGATTGCCGGCCGCCGCCACAACCACGCATTCGGCGGACCGCCCCGGCGAGTTCGAAATCAAGCTCGAGGTGCCCGACGGCGCGCTGGCGGGCGATGTCGTCACGGTGGTGGCGGGCAACCAGGTGGCCAACCGCGCCACCTTCCAGAGCATTCGCGACGCACAGGTTTCCTACCTGCCGCTCCCCGACGGCACTCCCGAGCTGCACTCGATTTCGACCAGCGACTTGCGCGGAACTTACCTGATCGCCACCGGCGAGCGCGACGACGCCGGCTGCTGGCCGGGTTTCGTGTTCGACATGGCGAAGAAGAAGGCCACCCGGATCGACGACTGCCTGACGGCGGCCAATCGCAACGCCATCTCGCCCCTGGTCGTGCTCAACGAAAGCCCGGCCCTGGCCGCGCTGGTGGGCCCGCCCCAAGGCGACGCGCAAACCGGCGTCAGCAATAAGGTCGTCATTTTCCACCCGGCCAAGGACGCCCCGCTGAAGGCCGAGTTGCCCGGTAACGTCTCGATCCTTCGCTCCGGCGCCGGCGGAGACCTCGAGGCCGTCGTGCCCGGCCAGCCGCCGCGCCGCTTCAGCGTGGATGTCGAGACCGGCGCGGTCGACGAACTCGAAGCCGGGGGACCCGGCTTGGGCGGGGGCGGCGCTGGCCTGAAC
>JAUYBU010000363.1 GCA_030693045.1 Bryobacterales bacterium
CCTCATCCAGCGCCCTCAACACATGAGCGCGGTTGACCTCTCGCGCCAGATGCACTCCCTTGCCGCGAAAGGCGTTCAAGGTAAGCCGATCAGCTTCCTTCAGGTGCAAGTCAGTCTGCCTCATGCGGCCATTCTACATGCCTCGCTATTATCTTGTCAATGTACTAGTGAAGCTCGTCACCGCCGCCGTCCTCACGGGTCCGCGTTTGCGCTCCATGTCCGGGTTTGCCGCCACCACGTAGCGCAGCGCCCGGATGGCCGCCAGCCGCGAATCGTCCGCCTGAAGCGTAACCGCGCGAATCTCGGGCACAACGTCGCGGACCTTGCCGAACCGCCCCAGGTCGGTCAACACCACCCCGGTCAGCGGCGTATTCAGCACCACGTTGATTCCAATGACCTTCGCGGACAGCGGCGCGCACAGCAACGTCGCGCACAACAGAAACAGAGCTTTGTTTCTCATCCTTACCCTCCAGATCCTCTCAAGTTCCCCCTTGGCCGGACCCCGAAAAAGGGGACGTTCGCAATTGTAATCCCGGAACGAGGCGAAAGCAATACCTGAAAGTCGGGGCCAGAATGTCCAAGCGGTTGGGACAATCTGTCGCGTCCCGAGGGGCGCGGCCCTCTAAGTCTCTTGTTTTCAGCGGGGAAAAATGGCCCGACACTTGCACCCACTCTCGGCCAGCAAGACTCGGCAAGAGGGAACCGATGGAGTTACAGCTAAGGATGAAGCGCCCGCAGCCCGCCGCAGGAGACCCGGAAAGCGCACCGATGAGCAGGCCGGCGCGGTTTTCGGCGCTGCTGATTGCCCCGAACCGAAGCCTCGGCGGGCAATTGCTGGCCCGGACGGGGGAAGATTTGGACCTGGCGGTGACCCATCAGCTTGATTCCTATCCGTCGCCAGAAGCTTTGGCCGCGCTGGTCGATTCAAGCAAGCCGGATCTCGTGTTCGTGGATCTGGCGACCGACATCGAGGCCGCCTGCGGGCTGATCCGCACGCTGGCAGCGCATCATCCGGACATCTACGTGGTGGGTCTGGACCAGCGCAAGGACTCGGAGACGGTGATGAAGGTGCTGCGGGAGGGCGCGACCGAGTTCCTGCACTCGCCATTTGAACCGGCCGAGTTGCGCGGCGCCCTGGCTCGCATCGACCGATTGCGCCGCTCGAGCGGTTCCGCCCGCGCGACCTCCGGCACGGTGATCGCGTTCACGAGCGCCAAGCCGGGCGCCGGCGCCACCACGCTGGCCACCCAGACGGCACTGGCGTTGCGGGCTCTCACCGGGCAACGAATCCTGCTGCTGGACTTCAACTTCGAGGGAGGTCTGGTTGGCGCGGGGATTGCCCCCGCCCCTCGCTACTCGGTGATCGACGCGCTCGACCAGGCCCACTCGCTGGATGTCACGAAATGGTCCATGCTCACCGAGTACACCGGCCACATCGACCTGCTGGCCGCGCCGCAAGACCCCTACGAAGGCGAGGTCGAACCGGAGACAATCCACGCCCTGCTGGCCTCGGCGCGGCTGGCTTACGACTGGATTGTGGTCGACCTGCCCGCCGTATTCCAGCTTCGCAGCCAGGTGGTGTTGTTCGAAGCCGATCAGGGATTCGTCGTCACAACCACCGAACTCCCGAGCCTGCACCTGGCGCGCCGTGCGTCCGCCTGGCTCGCCCAGTACGGATTTGGCAAAGAGCGCTGCCGGCTCCTGGTCAACCGTGCCGCCTTTTCCGCCTCACTGGACCGGAAAGTGGTGGACGACGTGCTGAATTGCCCGGCCTATGCGACGCTTCCCAACGACTATCGCACGCTCCACGACCTGAGACGCTTCGGTGAGACCCCCGGCCGGGACACCGAACTTGGGGCCTCGCTCCACCGCTTTGCGGCTCGGCTCGCCGGCAGCCGGGACACCGGTTCCCCGGCGCCTTCGCAAGCCCTCGGGCTGCGCCCGGCGATGGCGCGCTGATCGTCCGCCGTTCTATCCTGGAAAACGTGGGGACAGAGGGGACAGACGGGACGTTCCCCGATATGCGGGAGGACTGGAACCGGCGCGCGCGCGAAGACGCCAACTACTACGTCGCCTTCGGCCGCCGCGACCAGGACGAGGCCGAGTTCCTGGCTTCGGCCGCCGACGTCGTCAGAGGGCTCGATCAGGAACTCAAGCGCTTGCCGAAAGCGCCGCAACGGGCCCTGGAGATCGGCTGCGGTCCGGGACGGCTGATGCGTTTCATGTGCCGGCGCTTCGGCGAGGTCCACGGCGTGGACGTCTCGGACGAGATGATCCTTCTGGCGCGGGAAAGGCTCAAGGACCTTCCCAACGCCCACCCCCGGCACTGCGACGGATCGAGCCTTGCGGGCTTCGACGACGGCTGGTTCGACTTCGTCTACTCCTACGCGGTCTTTCAGCACATCCCGAGCAAGGATGTGGTTTTCAACTACCTGGCCGAGGCGCGGCGCGTGCTGAAGCCGGAAGGCATTCTGCGCTGCCAGATCAACGGGCTGCCGGAAACCGCGGCCCGCTACGACACCTGGTCCGGTGTCCGCATCAGCGCCGGGGAAGTCGCCGGGTTCGCACGGCGCAACGATTTTCAGTTGCTGGCGATCGAGGGCGCTTCGACGCAGTACATGTGGACCACCTGGCGCAAGAAGCCCGAAGGATGGGCCGCCAGCCTGGCCGGCCGCCGCGCGGAAACCGGAGTGCGCATCCGCCGCATCACCAACGCTCACAGCTCCGAACCGGTAGCTCCCAACCGCGGGAGGTTTTCGTCGATCTCGCTGTGGATGGAGGGCCTGCCCCAGGACTGCGATCTGAATCACCTGGACATCGCCATCGGCGGGCGCAAGGCGTTCGCTTCTTACCTGGGCGCGCCCGAAAGCGACGGGCTTCAGCAGTTAAACGCCGCTCTGCCCCCCGGGCTGGCAAGTGGTTTACAGCCGGTGGAACTAGCCTGGCTCGGGGCGTCCCTGTGCGCGGGCACACTGCGCGTGGTGCCGCCCGGCCCCGCGGTGCCTCGCATCGTCGCCGTCAGCGACGGCATCGACCTGCTGTCGGGCACGCGCATCGTCACCGGCCTGGTGAAGATCACGATCGAGGAAGCCGAATGCCCCGAGGAGTTCCGCGCGGCCATCGGCGGGCTCCCGGATCGCGACATCGACATCTTCCGCACCGACCCGCTGCCGCCGCGCCACGAAATCAACATCCGCTTGCCGGAGGGCCTTCCCGCGGGACCGCAGGCGCTCGAGATGTGGCTGGGCCGCCGCCGCTTCGCGCCGGTCGGGCTCGAAATAGACTACTCGATTTCGAAGGCCACGTAGCCGAACACGCCGCCGCGCCGGATGTGTAGAATTGTGAGCGGAGGCATGATGCAACATCCGGCTTCGATTCTGCGGGAGAAACTGGCCCAGCGCCGGGCGCTGGCCGTGCCCGGCTGCCACGACACGCTCAGCGCGCGGGTGATCGAGGAGGCCGGCTTCGAGGCGATTCAGGTGAGCGGATTCGGGCTCGCCGGCAGCCTGCTGGCCCGGCCCGACGTCGGTCTGGTCGAGATGAAGGACGTTCTCGACCACACCTGGCAGATCGCGCGCGCCGTGCGCATCCCGGTGATGGCCGACATCGACACCGGCGGCGGCAACGCGCTCAACGCGCGCGACATCACCGAGCGGTTGATTGCGATGGGCGTCGCGGGCGTGAACATCGAAGACCAGGTCTTCCCCAAGCGCTGCGGGCACATGGAAGGCAAACAGGTGATTCCGGCCCCGGAGATGGCCGGCAAGGTGCGCGCCATGGCGGATGCGCGGCGCCGCCTGGGCTCGGACCTGGTGATCAACGCGCGCACCGACGCTTTGGCGCCGCTGGGCCTGGACGAGGCCATCCGGCGCGGCAACCTGTACCTGGAGGCGGGCGCCGACATGGTTTTCATCGACGGCATCCGCACCCGCGCCGAGATCGAGCGCGCCGTGGGCGAGACCAGGGGATTGCTGTCGGTGAACCTGATGGACGCCGTCACAGGCGTCAAGACCGAATTGATTCCGCTTCCGGAACTGGCGCGCATGGGCGTGGCGCGGGTTTCGATCCCGGTGGCGTCGATTCTGGTGGCGCACCGCGCGCTCACCCAGTTCTTCGCGGCGTTGAAGGCGTCGCCGACGGGCCTGCTCGAGGGCCAGAGCCACTGGGTGTCGTCGTTTGGCGAATTCACCGGGTTTGCCGGCCTGAAGGAATACCGGGCGCTGGAAAACGAATACCTGCCGCGCGCGCTGGTCGAGGCCAAGTACGGCGCCTAATTCGGGGACAGGCTACGAAATCCCGAAATAGGGTGGCAGGCGGGGAATGGAGTGCTAAGCCATGGGCATGACACTGGCGGAAAAAATTCTGGCTCGCGCGTCGGGCCGTGCAACGGTGACGCCGGACCAGGTTGTGGTGGCGCGCGTCGACCTGGCGCTGTCGCACGAAAACGCCGACCTGGTGCGGAAGAGTTTCAAGGAAATCGGCGTGGCCCGCGTGTGGGACCCCGACAAGATCGTCATCATCCTGGACCATCGCGTGCCGGCCGAATCCGAAAAGACCGCCACCACGCACAAAGCGATTCGCGAATTCGTGCGCGAGCAGGGCATACGAAATTTCTACGACGTCGGGCGGGGTGGCATCTGCCACCAGGTGCTGGCCGAAAACGGTCACGTCCAGCCGGGCATGGTGGTGGTGGGCACGGATTCCCACACCACCACGCACGGGGCCTTCGGCGCTTTCGCCGCTGGGATTGGCGCCACCGAAATGGCGGGCGTCTGGACCGAGGGCGAGTTGTGGTTCAAGACGCCCGCGACCATGCGCATCGAAGTCGACGGCGAGTTCGCCGAGTGGGTCTCGGCCAAGGACCTGATCCTGTACATAATCGGACAACTGGGGGCCGACGGCGCCGACTATCGCGCAGTCGAGTTCGACGGCCCCGCCATCCGCCGCCTGAGCGTGGCCTCGCGCATGGTGCTGGCGAATCTCTCGATGGAGATGGGCGCCAAGGTGGCCTTCACGCCGGTGGAGGAGATCGCGCCCGACCCCGGCGCGCATTACGAGCGCGTGATCCGGATCGACGCCACCCGCGAGGTGGCCGAGCCCCAGATCGCCTGCCCGCACGCGGTGGACAACGTCAAGCCGCTCTCGGCGCTGGGCAACGTGCCGGTGGAACAGGCGGTGCTTGGAAGCTGCACCAACGGCCGCCTGGAGGATTTCGAGATCGCCGCGCGAATCCTGGCCGGATGCCGGGTCCACCAGCGAACGCGCCTCATCGTGATCCCGGCCTCGCAACGCATCTATCTGGAAGCGATGCGGCTGGGTTACATCCAGACCATGGTCGAGGCGGGCGCCATGGTGAACCCGCCCGGCTGCGGACCCTGCGTCGGCGTACACCAGGGGATTCTGGCCGCCGGCGAGGCCTGCGTGTCGAGCACCAACCGCAACTTCCTCGGACGCATGGGCAGCAAGGATTCCCGCGTCTACCTGGCTTCGCCCGCCGTGGTGGCGGCCTCGGCCGTGGCGGGACGCATCGCGCATCCGGCGGAGGTGACAGCATGAGCGAACAGGCGATGAAGTTGCGCGGCCGGGTGGTGGTCGTGCTCCCCGATAACGTCGATACCGACGTGATTTACCCCGGCCGGTATCTGAACATCACCGACCGCGAGAAAACCGCGGAGCACCTGTTCGAACTCGCCTACCCCGATCTCCGCGCCGCGTTGCAGCCCGGCGACATAATTTTGGGAGGTAAGAACTTCGGCTGCGGATCGAGCCGTGAGCAGGCCACCGCGGCGGTTAAGTTCTCGGGCGTTGGCGCGGTGGTGGCGAAGTCGTTCGCGCGCATCTTCTACCGCAACTCGATCAACCTGGGGCTTCCCGTGGTCACCGCGCAGGCGGTCGAGGCGCGGGCGGGCGACGAACTCGAGATCGACCTGCTGGCCGGCAGGATCGCGAACCTGACCACCGGCGCAGTGTTCGACGCCGCCCCGCTGGACCCGCGCGCGGTCGAACTGCTCGAAGCCGGCGGGCTGATTCCGTATCTCAAAAGGAAACATAGCTACTCAGGTAGCTAGAAGTCAGAAGTCAGAAGTCAGAAGTCAGAAGTCAGAATGAGGATGCCAGCGACGAGATTCGAGAACTTGCCAGTTGCTTGAAGAGGTCAGCAAGCTGTTGGAAGCCTATTAGCAGACCATTCTGACTTCTGACTTCTGACTTCTGACTTCTGACTTCTGAGTACTAACGAGGAAACATCATGCCGCGTAATTATCGCATCGCGTGGCTGCCGGGCGACGGCGTCGGAGTCGAGGTGTGCGACGCCGCGCGCGCGGTGCTCGACGCCGCCGGCTTCCCGGCCGAGTACCTTCACGGCGACATCGGCTGGGAGTTCTGGCGCCGGGAGGGCGAGGCGCTGCCTCAGCGCACCATCCAATTGCTCCGGACCACCGACTGCGCCTTCTTCGGCGCTATTACGTCGAAACCCGCCGGTGAGGCGGCGCGGGAGCTGACGCCCGAACTCCAGGGCCAGGGGCTGGTCTATCGCAGCCCCATCGTCCGCCTGCGGCAGCAACTGGATCTCTACATCTGCCAGCGCCCGTGCAAAGCGTTCGCCGGGAATCCGCTCAACTATCGCGACGACGTCGATATCGTGGTCTTCCGCGAGAACACCGAAGGCATGTACATCGGCGTCGAGTTCAACCGCGTCCCGGAGAGCTTCTATGCGGAAAAGGCGATGGAGCGCGTGCCCCGCGACGCCGCCATCTCGATCCGCTCGATTACCCGCGCCGGCTCCCAGCGCATCGTCCGCGCGGCGTTCGAATTCGCCCGGCGCACCGGGCGGAAAAAGGTCACCGCGGTGCACAAGGCCAACGTGCTGCGCGCCACCTGCGGCGTGTTTCTGGAAGCGGCGAAGGAGGTGGCCGCCGGCTATCCCGAGATCGAATTCGACACCGCCAACGTCGACGCCATGTGCATGTGGCTGCTGAAGAACCCGCGCAACTATTCGGTCATCGTCACCACCAACCTGTTCGGCGACATCCTGTCGGACCTGTGCGCGCAGCTTGTCGGCGGCATGGGCTTCGCCTACTCGGGCAACATCGGAGACCGGTACGCCGTTTTCGAGCCCACGCACGGCTCGGCGCCCAAGTACGCCGGGATGAACAAGGTGAACCCGCTGGCCACCATCCTGGCCGCGAAGATGATGCTCGAATGGCTGGGCGAGACGGATCGCGCCCAGCGCATCGAGCGCGCCGTGGCGCAGGTGGTCGCGCTCGGCGACGTCCGCACCTACGACCTGGGCGGCGCAGCGACCACCCCGGCAATGGCGCACGCCGTGGCGACCCTAATTCGGGGACAGGCTACGAAATCCCGAAATTAATTTCGGGATTTCGTAGCCTGTGGTCATGATCGCGTCGCGCTCACCGAAGGTGATGAAAACGGGGGACACGCCTGCGGGGTGGTTGCAGCGGTGGTTTGTGTAAAGCTAGCCCTGCCCATTACCCGTAAATAAAGCTGGACATAGGGTACCCCGCTGGTGCATACTGGCCGCATGTATTCGCAAAGCCAGATCAAGCGGA
>JAUYBU010000393.1 GCA_030693045.1 Bryobacterales bacterium
GTGGACGTCCGGGAAGCCGGACAGAAGCTGGGTGTCGGAGCGGTTGTCGAAGGCAGCGTCCGCAAGTCGGGGGATCGTTTGCGGGTCACCGCGCAGTTAATCGGCACCGCCGATGGCTATCATCTTTGGTCGCAGACCTACGAGCGCGAGTTGAAGGACGTGTTCGCCATTCAGGCGGAGATCTCGCGCGCCATTGTCAATTCGTTGAAACTGAAGCTCAAAACGGACCGAGGCCAGCGTTACACGGAGCACGTCGAAGCCTACAATCTCTACTTGAAGGGGCGTTACAACCTGAACCAGTACTCTCCGGGGGGAGTTTCCAAGTCCATCGAGTACTTCGAACAGGCGCTCAAGGTGGATCCCGACTACGCTCCCGCCTACTCGACGCTGGCCACGGTCTACATGTTGCTGGGCTACTATCGCGAGATCCCGGAGCAGCAGCCCTGGGTCAAGTCGCGGCAAGCGGCGGAGAAAGCGATTCAGCTCGATCCGAGCCTGGCCGAAGCCCACGCGGCGCGCGGGTTCGCCTTGGCCTGGCAAGACTGGAAGTGGGCGGAGGCCGAAAAGGAGTTCAAGCTGGCGCTGGAATTGGACCCGGGTTCGGCGGACGCCCACGGAGCGTACGCAATCGCGTATCTAATGCCGCAAGGCCGCATCGAGCAGGCTCTGGCCGAACTGAAACAGGCGCTGGACATCGATCCGAACTCGGTGCTCATCAACCTGGGTTACTCGTACGCATTGCTGATTACCGGCCAGTGCGACCGGGCGATTGGGCAGTACCGCCGGACGTTGGAACTGGTCCCCTCGCGTCCGGACACGTGGTGGGATCTGGGCATGGCCTACGCGTGCAAGGGCGACTCGGCCGGCGCGATGGAATCCTTCCGCAAGGCCGGGAGCATGCGCGCCGCCGCTGACTGGCGCCCGGGACCGATCGAGTTGGGGCTGGCCGGCCAATTCGACGCCGGGCGCAAACTTGCCGCGCAGCGGGGAGACGCCTATTTCAGCCGGATGCGGTCGATCTTCGCGGTCTACAGCTTGTCGGTGATCGGCGAGCGGGACTGGGCCTTTCGCTACCTCCAAAAGGCCATGAAGGAGCGGGACCCGGAGCTGGTCTGGCTCAAAATCGATCCGCGCTTGAAAAACTTACGGGACGACCCGCGGGTCGTCCCGTACTTGAAGCAGCTAGGGTTGTGACAGCGGTGGCACGGCGCGGCTTCGCCGCAAACACGGCGGCGTGGCGCGCGGTGGGATATGTCTCCTGACTTGTCCACCGCCCCGAACAGATAGCCGGCCTGGCGGCCGGCGAGACAAGACTGAAGTCATGTCCCACGGCGCGAAATCGTCGCGCCGCGCACAGAGACAAAGATTCCAGACACAGCCCAAAGGCTGGCTTCGCGGGGGACACGCCTGTGTCCCGGGACAGGCGATGGGTTGCGTAAGATCAGCCCGGAGTGTCCCCAGATTCTGTTTGCGGTCATGCCGCACTGTGCTACTGAAGCGCCAGTTCGGCCTCCACCGTCGGGTCGGTCAGGCTGCGCTTCATTTGGAAGCCCAGCTTCTCGCAGACCTTCTGCATGGCGATGTTGTCGGACAGGATGTCGGCGTGGAGCCGGCTGACCTTCTCGTCCCTGGCGATTTGGATGAGGAGTGTCAGAAGCTCGGTGCCGAGTCCCTTGCCCTGCAACGAGTCGCTGACAACCATGCCGAATTCGGCCATGTCGGTGCCGTGGATTTTCTGCAGGCGCCCGACGCCGAGGATTTCGTTGGTTCCGTCGGCCTTCTTGCGCTCGGCCACCAGCGCGATTTCGCGGTCGTAGTCGATGAAGCAGATGCGTGTGAGCCGCTCGTGCGCCACGCGTTGTTGCAGTTTGAGCAACTGCATGTAGCGCTGGTAGACGGTGCGGTCGGAAAGCGTCTCGTGGAAATCCACCATCGCGGGCTCATCTTCGGGACGGATAGGCCGGATGCACAACTCGGCGCCGTCGCGCGTTTCCCAGGTGGTTATGTATTGGATGGGGTAGGGCCGGATGGGCAGCGTCGGAAGCTCGCTTTCCTGGACGTCCTGGCCATGCACGACGACGCGGGCGTCGAGCGCCAGCAGCCGCTCGGGGGAAGCCAGCAGCGGGTTGATGTCGATTTCCTTGATCCAGCGCTGCTCGACCACGAGCTGGCTGAACTGGACCAGCAACTGCTCGAGCGCGGCCAGGTCCACCGGCTTGCGGCCGCGGACGCCCTTAAGCGCCTTGTAGATCTTGGTCTGCTCCATCATGCGGCGCGCCAGGGTCGAGGTCAGCGGCGGCAGGGCCAGCGCGCGGTCCTGGAACACCTCGACCAGTTGTCCGCCCAGACCGAACAGGATGACCGGGCCGAACTGCGGGTCCAGAGTCGACCCGATGATCACCTCATAGCCTTCCAGCTTGATCATCGGCTGCACGGTGACGCCCATGAAATGCTCGGCGCCGGCCTTCTCGGCGACCCCGGTGCGGATGGCGTTCCAGGCGGCGCGGACGGCGCCCGCGTCCGCCAGGTTCAGCTTGACGCCGCCGACATCGGTTTTGTGGGTGATGGTTTCCGAAAACAGCTTCAGCACAACCGGGAAGCCGATCTTCCCGGCGGACTGAACGGCGTCTTCCTCGGTGCGGGCGATCTCGGTGGGCACGGTCGGAATTCCGTAGGCCGAAAGCACCTGTTTGGATTCGAACTCGGTCAGGATGGTGCGGCCCTCGGCGCGCGCCTTCTGAATGATCTGCTCGACCAGGTCGCGGTTGGCGACGGCCTCGGGGATTTTGGGGAATATGGGCGTCTCGTACAGGCCGCGCAAGTTGTAAGTGTTGCGCCACATGTACTCGAACATGCGCGCGGCGGTGTCCGGGTAGGGGAAGGTGGGAATGTTGGCGCCGTTCAGGATGTGCTCGCCGGCTTCCACAGTCGGGCCGCCCATCCAGCTTGCCAGCACCGGCTTGTCGCCCAGCCTGCCGTAGGGCTTCAGGTGCTCGGCGATCTGGGTCGGATCGGTCATGGCCTGCGGCGTTAGGACAACCAGCATGCCGTCGCTGTTGGGATCCTTCGCGGCGATCTCGAGCGCCTTGGCGTAACGCTCCGGCGTTGCGTCCCCGATGATGTCGATGGGGTTGTTGTGGCTCCAGGTTTCGGGCAGCACTTCGTTAAGAGCGGCCATGGTTTCCGGGGAGATTTCGGCCAGTTCGCCGCCCGAGTTGATGAGCGTGTCGGTGGCGAGTACGGCCGGGCCTCCGGCATTGGTCAGAATCGTGAGGCGCGGGCCCTTCGGACGCGGTTGCTTGGCCAGCACCTCGGCCA
This sequence comes from Bryobacterales bacterium, assembly GCA_030693045.1. GTDB lineage: Bacteria > Acidobacteriota > Terriglobia > Bryobacterales > Bryobacteraceae > JACQZT01. Next base: position 3,319 of record JAUYBU010000393.1, read on the forward strand.
TGTAGAACAGCTCGGAGATCGCGTTCACCCGCAGCACGCCGCTGCGGCGGAAGGCCGCTTCGAGTACGTCGTCGGAACCGCACATCGAACCGGTGTGCGAAGCCGCCGCTTTGCCGCCGGCCGCCGTGCGTCCGGCCTTGATGACGATGATCGGCTTGGTAAGCGCCACTTCGCGCGCCGCCGACAGAAACGATCGGGCGTCGCCGATGGATTCCATGTACAGCAGAATGCTGCGGGTCTTGGGGTCGCGGCCGAGGTAGTCGATCAAATCGCCCCAGCCGACATCGATCATCGAGCCGATGGAAATGAACGCGCTAAAACCCACCTGCTGCCGGAAGCTCCAATCCAGGACCGCGGTGCAGAGCGCGCCGCTCTGGCTGATGAAACCGACGTTGCCGGGCCGCGCCATGCCGGCGGCGAAAGTGGCGTTGACGCCCGTCAGCGGGCACATGAAGCCCAGGCAGTTCGGGCCGATAACGCGGATATTCGCCTTGCGCGCTTCTTCGAGCAGTTTGACTTCCAGCGCCGCGCCCGCCGGGCCCATTTCCTTGAAGCCGGCCGAAATGACGATGGCGCCTTTGACGCCGTTGTCCCCGCATTCCCGGATAATGCCCGGAATGCTGGCGGGCTTGGTGATGATGACGGCCACATCCACCTGCTCCGGGACCGCCGAGATGCTGGTGTAGGCCTTGATGCCAAGCACATTGCTGCGTTTCGGATTCACCGGAAACACCGCGCCGCCGAACGGCGAGCTGATGAGATTCTGCAGCGTGTTCCGGCCGACGCTGCCCACATTTTCGGTGGCGCCGATCACCGCGATGTTGTTGGGCGTGAAGAAGACGTCCAGGGGGTGTTCCCTGCGACGCGCCAGCTTCTTACTTATTTGCGAGCCTGGTTTGGATGAGAAGGAAGGGTTCATTGCTATTGTCCTCGAAGGTTCCCCGGTTGGGGGTGTTGACAGCCGGTAAAGATCCGTTACTCTCTTATCTTCACTCGTTGAGAAGCGTCCGCGCAACCGTGTAAACTGAGGGAATGGAACGTCGCAATTTCCTGAAGACCGCGGTGGCGGGCCCGGCCGCCGCGCAACTGATGGCCGCCGGCAGGCAGATTCCCAAGCGGACCTACCGCGACAACGTGAAGCTCTCGGTGATCGCCTTCGGCGGCATCGTCGTCATGGGGATGGAGCAGAAGGACGCCGACAGGGAAGTCGCGGCTTCGGTCGAGCGTGGCATCAACTACTTTGACGTCGCTCCGTCCTACGGGAAGGGCGAGGCGGAGGAGAAGTTGGGGCCCGCGCTCAAGCCGCATCGCAAGAACGTCTTTCTCTCCTGCAAGACCCAGATGCGCGACGCGGCGGGCGCGCGCGCGGAACTCGAACGGTCGCTCAAGCGCCTGCACACCGACCATTTCGACCTGTACCAGTTTCACGCCGTCAGCTCGATGGACGACGTCGAGAAGATCCTTGCGCCGGGCGGCGCGGCCGAGACGTTCGTGAAGGCGCGGCAGGAGGGCAAGGTGCGCTTCCTGGGATTTTCCGCGCACAGCGCCGAAGCGGCCATCGCGCTGATGGATCGCATGAAGCTCGACTCGATTCTGTTCCCGGTGAACTACGTGCTTTTCTCGCAGGGCAACTTCGGCCCGCAGATCCTGGCCAAAGCCAAAGAGAAGGGCATGGCGCGACTGGCGTTGAAAGGCCTGGCTCAAACGCGCTGGGAAAAGGGCGAAAAGCGCACGCACCCGAAGTGCTGGTACCGGCCCATTGCGGATCCGGAGCTGGCGGCCAAGGCGCTGCGGTTCACGCTGTCGCAGGAGATCACCGCGGCGGTCCCGCCGGGCGACGAGCGCATTTATCGCATGGCGCTCGACATCGCCGCCGGCTTCAAGCCCATGCCGAAGGCCGAGCAGGAGGCTTTGCTCGCTTCCGCCAAGGGCATCGAGCCGCTGTTCAAGGCGTAGCGGCGCGGATCGCGGCGGGCATAAGATGGAGGCTGATGACGGATCTGGCCGGCTTCCTCACGCCGCGTCTTCGATGACGATGCTCAGGCGCTTGCCGAGCGCGCGGAAGGCGGCCTCCAATTGTTCGAGCCGGGAGGCGTGGTTGAGGTCCAGCAACCGATCCACCTGGGGCAGGTGGCAGTTCAACCGGCGCGCCAGTTCGGCCTTTCCAACCTGTGCCGCCCGCATGGCCTGATAGAGGTTCAGCTTGGCCTCGCTGAGCGTCGGCACGCGCACCGACTTCTGGCCGCGCTTCAGGCGGGAGGGCGCGGGGATCGGATCGCGATCCTCGATGATAGCCATCAACATCGTCTCCAGCGCGTCCACGGCGTGCGCCAGCGCGTCCTGTTCGGAGTAGCCGAAGGTGATTGCGCCGGGCACGTCTGGAAAAGTCACCAGAATCGCACCGTTCTCATCGGGTTTGAATTTTGCGGGATAGGTCAACATGGCCGCCTCACTTCAGACCGAGCTCTTTCTTGATGCCTTTAACGGTTCCCTTGGGCAGATCATGGCCGGAGCCGTGCATCGGCAGGGAAGTCTTTAAGCGTCCTCGCCGCACCAGGAGATGACCGCCTCTGCCGGGTTCAATCCTGCACCCACGCCTCTCCAGCCACCGTCTGAGCTCGGCGCTCGTCACGGTTTCAGCATAGAACACATCTGTTGACTATGCAACAAGACTACGCCGCTTCCTCCATGCTCAGCACCAGGCGGACACCCAGCGCGTCCAGGGCTAGCTGAATGCGGGGCAACTTGGTCGGATGGCGGGGGTCCAACATGCGGCGAATTTCCTTCTCGTCGACGTGGATGCGCCGGGCCAGCGCCAGGTTGCTGATGCCCGCCTGCTTGATGGCCAGATACAACGCCGCCTTAGCCGCCATCGGCGCCGGGAGTGGAACGCCGCACTCTCGGCGCCGGGCCGCGGAGGCTTCGGGAATCTCGTCCCCGCGCCGGATCCGGCCGGCGATGGCTTCTTCCAGGCAGTCGGCGGCCTGCGTCAATGCCTCGGCCTTGGTTTGGCCTTGCGTGATGGCCTCCCGGAAGTCCCGGAAGCGGACGGTGTATCCGCCGCCGTCCGGGTCTTCGGTCAGCAGGGCGGGGTATCGGAAGTTTCGCATGGTCGGTCTCCTAACGGAAGTCCTTGGGAGTGAGGCCCAGTTCATCGAGAATGCCGTGCAGCGTGCCGGTCTTGAGCTCGTCGCGGACGTCGGGCATCACCGCGTACTTCGAGCCGTAGTACAACGTGGCGTGGCTTCCCTTGCCGCGCTCGGGACGGAGAAGGACTGTGACATTCCGCTTGCGGCCGAGCCTCTTGATCTTCCGGATGAACTCGCTCCCTCTCACCTTCCCAGGATAGGGCAGAAATGTCCGAATGTCGAGAGGAACAGGATGTCTACTTCTTCGCCGCCGGGGCGCGGTAGTTCCAGAGCAATTCGATGAGCGCGCCGCCGATGGGGTCGGTGTCGATGTAGGCGAAGCGGCCGGAGCCGGGCTTTCCGGCCTCGCCCCAGCCGCCCGATTGCGCGACTTTGTAGCCCAGCGATTCCCAGCGCGCGATGGCGGCGTCCATGTCGTCTGCGCTCACGCCGAAGTGGTGGAAGCCTTCGCCGTGCGCTTTGATGTGGTCCTCGTAAGTGCTGGGTCCTTTGAGCGGCAGGGCCCACTCATAGACGATCTTGCCGTGGCGGTGCCAGCCGAGTTTCATCTCGAACTCGGCGGGCGCGCCGCGGTAACGCCGGTCGGTGCTGGTCGACTGCGTGACCGCCATCTTGGGGAAGCCGATCTTGGCCCAGTAACTTGAAGCCGGCTCGGCGTCCTTGGCGACGAAGGCGAACTGAGTGATGCGGATGGGGCCGGGGGCGGGAGGGTCTGGCTCGGCCTGTTCCATGTACTGGAGGCCGAGGACATACTTGCCATCGGCGCGGGTGTCGAAGTAGGCGAAGCGGACGGGCCCCAGTTCTCCCAGTTGAAGCGGCCGGACGCCGAGGGCGCGCAAACGCTCGATCTCGGCATTGAAAGCGGCCAGAGTTGGCGCGCGGTGCATTAGCGCCATGACGCCGCCGCGGGAGGCGCGCAAGAATTCGGCGAAGGCGTCGTTGTCCGACACGGGTTGAATCCAATCCCACCACACATCGCCGACCCGCGCGTTGGCGGTGCGCCAGTGCGCCTTTACGATCTGGCCGCGAAACGTGACATCGACGGACAACTCGCCGCGTTCGACGATGGTTTCGACGCCGGCCTTGCGCCAGGCCGCGACGGTCTTGTCGAGGTCGGGGACAATCCAGGTGACCCGGTCCACCTTCTTGTAGAACTCAGGCAATTGGGCCGGCAAAATTCCGGCCACGGCGATGACCAGCAACACGGCGCGCATCGGCATTCCAAAATGATGACACAACCGCGCCGGGGGGGGGGGCGGACTAAGGCTGCTGCTTGGCCGCGGGGTCCTTGCGCCGCAGCCACCCGCCGGGGTTGAAGGTCATCACCATGGCTTCCCGCGAATCGTCGCGCTCGAACTGCTTGCCCAGGTCCGTTTTCAGGAACTGCTCCACGGCGGCCATGGGACCGGGTCCCTGCTCCGGGTGCGTGGGCACGGCGTCGATGTGCGTATCTTCGACGATCAGGTAGCTGCCCGGGCTGACCATGGGCGCGTAGGATTTCAGTTCGTTCAATACGTGTCTGGCCGAATGGTCCGAGTCGAGCGTCACCAGCGTCTTGGCGTTCCGCACCTGCCCCGCGATCTTCGCGACAATCGCCGGATCGACCGAACTGCCCTGGTAGAAAGTGACGTGCTGTTTCCACAGCGGGTTCACCGAGGCGCCCTGCGTGAAGTTGCCAAGGTCGACGGTAAGCACGCGCCCGCCAGGCATGCCGAAGGAGGTGAAGACACTCGCAAAGTAGAGCGCCGAGCCGCCGTTCCAGGTTCCGGTTTCAATCACAAACTCGGGCCGCACCTCGTAAAGGATCTGCTGCATCATCCAAAGGTCCAGCGGGTTCTTGATAATGCGGACGTTCTGGTACCACAGGCTGTCCCAAACCGGCAGGCTGTGAAACAGCTTCACCATCTCGATCTCCGCCGCCCGCGACAGATGCCGGCGCCGCCCATCGATCAGCTTTCGATAGCCCTCGCGGGCGGTCTCCATCTGCTCGGCGCGATATTGGGGCGTCTCCTCGTATTCCAGGAAGGCCGCCGAGACAAAAATCAAGCCCAGGTCGCGGCCGTTAATCGGGTCCTTGGCGGACTTGTCGAGTTCGAACTCGACCTCCGCCGGCTGTTTCGCGAGAGCGGGCCGCGGAACCTGAGAGACGAATTCGTAGCGGCCCTCGCGGTTGTACGTTTTCCGGCCGATCTCGATCCCGTTCACCCGGGCCATCAGCGTCACATCGCGATACTGGCTCATCAACTCCTCGGCCAGCGAGAAATCCAGGACCAGGAACAGCGCGCGGTCCGTGCGGGGCAGGTCCAGGGAAACGGCAAACACGCGCGCGGTCCAGCACCATTCATCGCCGGGGTCATGGAATCCGCGCCGCAGCCTGGCACGTTGATCCGCGTCGCGGATCGCGACCCTGGTGACAGGCTCCGGAGTGGCGGCGGGACTGGGTTGGGGTTGCTGGTGGCGGCAACCGGCGCCGGCAAAGGCCAGGCAGCAGAGAACGGCAATAGGTACAAGACGGCGAGGGATCATCAAATCAGGCTCCTGCGATTCCTGTAATCTGTTAGGTTGCGGTGCGGTCGCGGCACCAGCAAGGAGACGGATCATGGCCATTGTAGCAGGTGTTGATTTCGGGACCCTCAGCGTCCGCGTTTCGATCGTTTCGAGCGACCAGGGCCGGCTCGGCTCGGCCACCGCCGAATACCCGCTGTTTCGAAAGAAGGAAGATCCGGACCACGCCACACAGCGGCACGAAGACCACATGAGCGCGCTGGAGGCGGCCACCAGAAAAGCGTTGAGTGCGGCCGGCGTGAAGGGCGAGCAGGTGGAAGCCCTGGCCATCGACACCACCGGATCGAGCGTGATCCCGCTGGGCGAAGGTCTGACGCCGTTGGACGACTACTACCTGTGGTGCGACCACCGCGCCAAGAGCGAAGCCGCGCTGATCACCGAAACCGCGCGCCGCACGGGCCTGGAAGTTATTGGATGGTGCGGCGGCGTGTATTCTTCCGAGTGGGGTTTCTCGAAGCTGCTGCACTGGCTGCGCAACAATCCGGGAAAGCGCGACCGCATGGTGACGGCCATGGAGCACTGCGACTACGTGGCGACGGTGCTGTGCGGCATCACGGACCCGGCCGAAGCGCCGCGCTCGATCTGCGCCATGGGGCACAAGTGGATGTGGAACGCCGCGCTGGGCGGGCTGCCGCCGGAGGATTTTCTGGTCCAGGTGGACCCGTTGCTGAAGGGCGTGCGGGCAAAGCTGAACGGGCGCTACGAAAATTCGCGCGCCATCGCGGGCAGGCTGGCGCCCGGGTGGGCGGCGAAACTGGGGCTCAAGGCCGGCATCCCGATCCCGGTGGGCGCCTTTGACGCGCATTGGGACGCCATCGGCGCCGGCATCGGGGAAGGCGACGTGGTGAACGTGGTCGGAACTTCTACCTGCATCATGGCCATCGCGAAGCAGACCAGCCTGATTCCGGGCGTCTGCGGCGTGGTCAACGGTTCGATCCATCCGGACTACGCGGGCATCGAAGCGGGCCTTTCGGCCACCGGCGATATCTTCGACGCGGTGGCGCGGCGGGCCGGAACCACGGTCGCCGCGCTGTCGGAAGGGCTCGAGAAATTCCGCGCCGGCCAGACCGGATTGCTTCGAATGAGCTGGGACAACGGCGACCGCACGGTGCTGGTGAATCCCGAATTGGGCGGTGTGACGCTGGGCTGGAACCTGACGCACACGGCGCAGGACGAGCTGTTCGCGGCCATCGAAGGTACGGCCTTCCACAAGCGGATCATCTTCGAGCGCATGGCCGAACACGGCGTGCCGCTCCGGCGGGTGGTCAACGGCGGCGGCATCCCGCAGAAGAACGAAACGCTCAACCGGGTCTACGCCAGCGTGTTCAACAAGCCGGTGCGGGTGCCGGAAAGCGAGGTCACCAGCCTAGGCTCGGCCATCTTCGCGTTTCTCGCCTGCGGCGCGTTCAAGAGCGTGGAAGAGGCGCAGCGGGCGCTGTGCCCGAAATTCCGGACGGTGGAGCCGGACGCGCGGGAGGCCGCGGTTTACGACAGGCTTTTCGCGATTTACCGAAAGCTGTACTTCGCGCTCGGCCAGCCGGATTCGGAAGCGGTGGGCGTGGGCGGCGTGCTTCCTTCGTTGCGGAAGATCGCGGCCGAGGCTCGCTGTGGCTGATTGGACCCAGCATCCGCACCGGCGCTTGAACCCGCTGACGCGCGAGTGGGTGCTGGTGTCTCCGCACCGCGCCCAGCGCCCGTGGCAGGGGCAGGTGGAGCGCGAGGCGCAACCGGCGGCGATGGAGTACGATCCGAAATGTTACCTTTGCCCCGGCAATTCGCGCTCGGGAGGAACGCGCAACGTGGCCTACGCCGGCACGTTGGTTTTCGACAACGATTTCGCAACGCTCACGGCCGCGACGCCGGAGTTCGCGCACAACGAATCCGGACTGTTGGTGGCCCAGAGCGAGCGCGGGAGCTGCCGCGTGGTGTGCTTCTCGCCCCGGCACGATCTGACTTTGGCGCGCATGGCGGCGGCCGAGATCCGCGCGGTGATCGACACCTGGGCGAAGCAATACATCGAGCTCGGGGCGATGCCGCACATCGGTTACGTGCAGATTTTCGAAAACCGCGGCGAGATGATGGGGTGCAGCAACGCGCATCCGCACGGGCAGATCTGGGCCAGCCAGCGGATGCCGCACGAGGTCGCCAAGGAAGACCGCGCGCAGATCGAATACCGCGAGGCTCGCGGAAGCTGCCTGCTGTGCGATTACCTGGCGCTGGAACGCCGGACCGGGGAGCGCGTGGTGTGCGAGAACGAGTTCTTCGCGGCGCTGGTGCCGTTCTGGGCCATCTGGCCGTTCGAGATTCTGCTGGTAAGCCGGGGCCATCGCAGCGGGATCGACCAGTTCGACGCGGTCGAGCGCAACGCGATGGCGGCGCTGCTTAAAGAGATCACGACGCGCTACGACAACCTGTTCGAGTGCTCGTTCCCATATTCGATGGGGTTTCACCAGCGGCCGGCGGGCGGGGCCTCGCACGAGGCGTGGCACTTCCACGCGCACTTCTACCCGCCGCTGCTGCGTTCGGCGACGGTGCGGAAATTCATGGTCGGCTACGAGTTGCTGTGCCAGCCGCAGCGCGATATCACGGCCGAATCGGCGGCCGCGCGGTTGCGCGAGGTGGCGGCGAAGCACTATCTGGACTGACAACCGCTCCCTGACGGTCGCGGCTCAGTATCGCTATGCGCGCCGCGAGCGAAACCGAGCCGCGACCGTCAGGGAGCGGTCGTCAGATGAACGCCACCGAGCCGTCGGCGCGGTAGTCGAAGGCGCGATGCCAACGCTTGGGCGGATAGTGCTTGAGGGCCTCTTCGTTCAACTCGACGCCGAAACCCGGTTTGTCGGGCACGGGGATGTAGCCCTGCTTCACCATCAGCGGTTCCTTGAGCAGATCCTTGCGCGGCGATTCGTCGTCGGGGTGATATTCCAGGATCAGGAAGTTCGGCGTCGAGGCGGCGAAGTGCACGTTGATGGCGGTCGCCAGCGGCCCCATCGGGTTGTGCGGCGCCACCGTGACGTAGAACGCTTCGGCCATGGCGGCGATCTTTTTCATCTCGAGCAAACCGCCGGTGACGCAGACATCCGGTTGGATGATGTCGAGGGCCTGAAGCGCGAGCAGGTCGCGGAACTCGAACTTGGTGTAGTTGCACTCGCCGCCGGCCAGCGGGATGCGCATCTGCCGCGCCAGCTTGGCGATCGCATCGGCATTCTCGGGGCGCAGGGGCTCTTCAAGAAACATGGGATTGTAAGGCTCGAGTTCGCGGGCCATGCGCGCGGCGCGCGAAACCTCGAGGAACTTGGCGTGCACATCGATGCCGATGTCGACGTCCGGCCCCACGGCCTCGCGCACGGCGCGGACGCGTTGCCCGGCGGCGCGGGTCACCAGGTTGTAGGGCTGCGCGTTGCCTTTGGGCGGATGGGGGGACATCTTGACGGCCGTGTAGCCGTACTTCTCGACCAGGCGTTTCGCGCTTTCGGCGACCTCTTTCGGTTCGTTGCCGCCCGCGCTCTGATAGACCCGGATGCGGTCCCGCATTTTGCCGCCGAGCAGCATGTAGACCGGGAGGCCGGCGGCCTTGCCGGCGATGTCCCACAAGGCATGCTCGATGCCGCTGATGGCCGCGTTGACCACCAGGCCGCCGGGGAAGCGGGTGAAGTTGTACATGGTGGCCCAGAGGTGCTCGATGTTGCGCGGATCCTGGCCCACCAGCCAGGTCTTGAAATCCTGGATGACGGCCACCGTGCCTTCGTCCGGCCCGCAGGAGTAGGCTTCCCCGATGCCGTGGATTCCTTGGTCGGTTTCAACTTTGACGAAGACCAGGTTGCGGCCGCCCACGCCGGCCAGGAAAGTCTTGATGTCGGTGATGCGCAGGCGCGGGCGCGCGCCCGGCTGCGCTTGGGAAGCTAGCAGAGGTACGGCCGGGGCCATCCCGGCCCGTTCGAGGAATTCGCGTCGTCGCATGCGTGGCTCCTATTTCGGGGACAGGCTACGAAATCCCGAAACTCCCGAATTAAGTGATTTCGTAGCCTGTCCCCGAAATTACCACGAATTGGGCTCGGCCCGGCGGAAGACGAAGGCGATGGCGGTTGCCAGGCGATCCTGATCGCGGACCAGTTGGGCGCTCCCGCGTATGGCGGTGCGCGAGCCGTCCAGCGCCACCAGCACCGCTCGCTCGTCAAGCGGCACAGACACTCCGTCGTAGTGCACGCGGGCCACGGGCGACGGCAAGAGCGCTCCGGTATCTGCGTGAACCGTGGCGAAAACGTCTTCGATGTACCGGTTGCAGGCCTGGTCGTGGGTCCAGCCGGTGAGCGCTTCGGCCGCCGGGTTGAGGAAGGTCACCGCGCCGCTGGTGGCGGTGAGAATGACCGCGTCGGCGAGACTGCGCAAAGCGTCGCCCAACTGGCGTTCGTGCCGCCACTCTTTCTCTTCGTTTCGGCTGTGGCAGAGCGCGATTTCAACCGCCGTTTGCAGGCGCCGGGCGTCGAACGGTTTCAGAACGTACCCCGCCGACGCGGTCTTCATGGCGCGTTCCAGCGTCTCCGAGTCGGCGTACGCCGTCAGGTAGACGACCGGGATGTCCAGATGTTCGCAGATCGCTTCGGCGACATCGATACCGTCCAGCGGACCCTTGAGCTTGATGTCCATCAACACCAGGTCCGGTTCGGTCTCGACGATTCGCTTCAGCGCCTCCAGCCCCGAAGCCGCGGAACCTACAACGATGTAGCCGGCGGCCGTGAGGCACTCTTCAATGTCCGTGGCGACGACCTTTTCGTCTTCGGCAATCAGAATACGCGATGTGCGCATGCGGCACCCCCCCCGAACCTTATGTTAAACCGCTCGAGTCGCGCACCCGGGGAAGGCCGAATGGAAGCCACTGATTCTTGAGGAAGATAGAATTTTCCCGCGCGTGTGAACGGCTACGGCTCCAAACGATAGTTCGGCGCTTCCTTGGTGATGATGACGTCGTGGACGTGCGCCTCGCGCAGGCCGGCGGAGGTGACGCGCAGGAATTGCGCGTTCTGCTGCAGTTCGGAGATGGTGCGGCAGCCGGTGTAGCCCATGCCGGCCCGGAGACCACCGACGAGCTGGTAAACCCAATCGGCCAACGGGCCCTTGGAAGGCACGCGGCCCTCGATGCCCTCCGGCACGAGCTTGCCGCCGGGATCCTGGCCGTAGCGCTCCGAGCTGCCCTGGGCCATGGCGCCCAAAGAGCCCATGCCGCGGTAGCTTTTGAACGTGCGGCCCTGGTAGAGGATGGTTTCGCCGGGGCTCTCGTCGGTTCCAGCCAGCAGGCTCCCGATCATGACCGAATCGGCGCCCGCGGCGATGGCCTTGGTGAGGTCGCCCGAGAACTTTACGCCGCCGTCGGAGATCAGCGGGACGCCCGCGCCACGGGTTGCGCGCGCGCACTCGGAAATGGCCGTGATCTGCGGCACTCCGACGCCCGAGACCACCCGCGTCGTGCAAATGGAACCGGGTCCGATGCCGACCTTGACTCCGTCCACGCCCAGGGCGATCAGGTCGCGCGCGGCTTCGTAGGTGGCCACGTTGCCCGCTACCAGGTCCACCTCCGGAAGCGCCCGCTTGACCACGGCAACGGCTTCCAGCACCCGCTCGGAGTGGCCATGCGCCGTGTCGATCACCAGCACGTCGACCTTCTTGCCAACCAGTTCCCGGGCGCGCTCCAGAAAATCGCCCGTCGCGCCAATGGCGGCGGCCACGCGCAGCCGGCCCTGGGGGTCCTTGGCCGCGTTGGGGTATTTCAGTTTCTTCTGGATGTCCTTAACCGTGATGAGGCCTTTGAGATTGAAATGCTCGTCCACCACCAGGAGTTTCTCGACGCGGTGCCG
>JAUYBU010000535.1 GCA_030693045.1 Bryobacterales bacterium
GTTCTCGGCGATCAGACCTGGGCCAGCGTCTGGCGTCACCAGGTGCGCTGGGCGCGCACCATTCGCGTCTCGCGCGGCGGCGGCTATCTCGGGCTGCCCATCACCCACGCCGGCCTGTGGATCGCGCTGTGCCTGGCCGCCGGCCTGTGGTGGCTGGCCGCGCCCTTGGCGGGGCTTCGCATCGCCGCCGGGCTGGCCGCCGGTTGGGGCGTGCTGCGCAGCCCGGTCGCGCTTCGCTGGTGGCCGCTGATCCCGTTCTGGGACCTCTGGGCGTTCACCGTCTGGTGCGCCGGCCTGGCCGGCAACACGGTCGAATGGCGCGGCCTCCGATTACGCCTCAACCGCGACGGGAAGATCGTGCCGGAGAGTGGGGCGGAGAGGCGCTGACCACCGGCGCATCAGCCGCGCGCCGGATTCCGGCGCGCCGGCTGCGTGCGCCGGGCAGGCGGATTCTCCGGGGCGTGATACTCATAGAGAGTCTCCGGTGCGATGTCGGCGCCGTTCGGCCACGCGACGGTGCCACCGTCGAGGAAGAATCGTCGAAAGTAGTTCGGGGCTTTCAACGGCTCGAATACCGGACCGTCCAGCCAAGGAGCGAAATCAATCGTCTTCTCGGAGTTGTCGCTGAAGGTCACGTGAATGCAATAGCCGCCGCGGTAGTCAGCGCGAATCACCGAAGGCAATAACGTCATGGCAACACCTCCTGGCAAGGGCGCGATTCCCTCCAGGGATGCCCACTGCCGGATCAGCCGGAGCGCCGTCCGCGACTGGATGTTTCCGGCGATCGGCTTACCCTCCAGATCGAATTTCGCCTGCTGTCCCTGGTGCTCGGCGTGGAAGTGAGCCGAAAGACACCGAGACGATCAGCACACTCCAACCTTATCGCTTCCGTGAGAGCCTGGCGGCCCAACGCGTCATGCAACCAGGTCCGCGACGCGACACCGCTCGCCGGCTTGCGGCCTCGAACGTTTGAACGTACGAGAGATACATGGTCTCAATCCAGCCGGCTGCACGCCGGCCTACCCGACCCAGGGGTGCTCCACAGGTGTCTGGACGGTGCGCTACAGCTTCTGAGCGCCTTCGACGTTCGCGAGCTTGCGGTCAAACGTGCAGAGCGGCATATGTCCGGCCTTCCGGGCAAGATGCAGAATCAAACAGTCCGAGAAACCCAGGGCCGGCCGAGAACGGAACAGATCGAGCGCCGCCGCCACTGCGTCCGAGTCCTGTAGAGTGAGGTCTTTGTGATTCAGGAGCATGTCGACTGCGGTGGCAATGCCGGCCGCTTCAAGCTCGTACACGGCGGCAAGGACCCAGGTCGCCTCCGCGAGCGCCAGAACCGATACCCAGGCCCCTTTTTCGACGAGGAGGTCGGCGGAAGCAGTCTGACGACCATCGTCTCGGGTGATGAGGCGAACCAAGACGTTGGTGTCAATGGCGCGCATGACGCTCCCGGACGTGGCGCCGGATCCCCTCTTCCATGTCGTCGATAGTTCGCGGTTTCGGCGCCTGCTTGGGGAACAACGCGCGGTGGATGTCGAGGGACGTAAAGCGGGCCAAGCGCCGCACGACGACGTCATTGCCTTCTTCGACCCATTCCAAAATCGACCCTGGGCCAATGCCGAGCTTTCGGCGAACGCCGGCGGGAACCGAAATCTGCCCCTGCGCCGTCACCTTGGATTGAGCGAGTGCCATGCCTTTATATTACCAGAGTAATGGAGTAGCGCCCTACTCGATTCGTGCCGGCAAAGCCGGATGCGCGTGCACCCAAGGTGAGTTGATAGAATTACGGATGCAAAGATCCATGCGCACACTATGAATCTCACGGAACTGACCTCGCTGTACGATTTTCGCGGCAAGACGATGGTGGTCACCGGCGGCACCGGCGTGCTGGGCGGGGAGATCGCCTGCGGGCTGGCCGGCCTGGACGCGAACGTCGTCTTTCTGGATCGAAACCTGGATCCCGCCGCGCGCCTGCTCGAGTATGCCAACTCCTGCGCGGGGCGCGCCCTGGCGGTGTATGCCGACGTGCTGAGCCTGGAGAGCCTCCAACAAGCCTCGGAGACCATCATGCGCGAGTTCGGGCAGGTGGATGGACTGGTGAATGCCGCCGGCGGAAACAAGCCGGAAGCTACCACGAATCCGGAACGGACGTTCTTCGACCTGCCGGCGGACGCCCTGCGTTGGGTGCTCGACCTCAACATAATCGGAACCGTGCTTCCGTGCCAGGCTTTCGGACGGGATATGGCCAGGCGCGGCCAGGGTGTGATCGTCAACATCTCGTCGATGAACGCGTTCCGCCCGCTGACGCGGATTCCGGCGTATTCGGCGGCCAAGGCGGGCATCAGCAACTTCACGCAGTGGCTGGCCGTGCACATGGCGCAAGAGTACTCGGCGGCGATTCGCGTGAACGCCATCGCGCCCGGCTTCTTCCTGACTCATCAGAACCGCTTCCTGCTGACGGACGAAAAAACCGGCGAGCTGACGCCGCGGGGGAAGTCGATCATCGACCACACGCCGATGAAGCGCTTCGGCAAGCCCACCGACGTGTTGGGGACGATCTTCTGGCTGCTGTCGCCGATGTCGGAGTTCGTGACCGGCGTGGTGCTGCCCGTGGACGGGGGATTTTCGGCGTTCAGCGGGGTGTGATGGCGGGGCGGGCGAGACAGGCTGACGGCAGGGTGAGACAATAAAGGCATGCTCACCGCGTATATGCGGGCAGCCATGGGCCAAGCTCGCTACGAGATCGTCGAGGATGACGGATCGTTCTATGGCAGCATACCCGCGATCCCCGGCGTCTGGGCCAATGCCGGGACGCTGGAGGCTTGCCGGGAAGAGTTGGAGAGCGTGTTGGAGGGATGGCTGCTGCTGAGCATCGCCGATCATTCCGAGATTCCGGAAATCGACGGACGCCGCCTTCAGATCCCCCAAGTCGCCTGATGCCGGCGATTGGTCCAATAGGTCTCCAGGGGGGACACGCCTGTGGGGTGGTTGAGCGGTGGTTTCCGTGAAGCCAGCCCGGAGTGTCCCCAGGTCTCAGGTCTCTCGAGCCGCCAGTGTCGGGCGGCGATCACCGAATCCCCACAAAGAGGACATCGGCCGCGGGTTGCTGGTCCGCATCCTTCTCGAAGCCGGGATACGGCGGGAGGAATGGGAGTCTCTCTGACTTCAAGGGCGTTCCGGGCTAAAGCCCACCCTCCACTTGCGCCGCCATTTTCGCCAGCCAGGCGTCGATGCCGCTCTTCGGGATCGTCAGTTTGCGCGTGACGGGCTTGGGTTTGGGGTAGCCGCCGACGTCGTCCTGGCTGTCGATGAGGCGGCCTTTGCGCTCGCGGAACTCGCGCACGATGCGCAGGTCGGTTTCGTCCCGGTCCTTGGGGCGCGCGCCGGCGTGCGCCAGCACGTGCTCGACCACCTGGCTGGCCGGAAGCGCCTTCAACCCGGCCGGCCACACCGGCTTTTCCTTGAGAATCCGGATGTCGCCGGAGGTCGTCGGGACGGGCTTGCCGTTCTTGTCCTGGCCGATGTTGTCTTCCAGGTACACGTCGCCGCGGGTCCCCACCATGGCCACGTCGGGCCGCGTGTTGGCCCCGTGGATCATGACGTTGCCCACAACCGCCACGCGCGCGTTGATGGGCTGGACCGCCTGCCCTTTCCATTCATCGGGCACGAAACTCACGGTGATGCCGCGCGTGCCGGGATTGTAGATCAGGTTGTTGACGATGACGCCGGTGGTCCAGGCTTTGAAATACGGGTTGCGCTGGTTGTTGTGCGCGTACAGGTTGCCGATGATGGCGATGTCGGTGGCGCTGTCGTGCACCAGCGTGCCCATCGAGTGGATGCCTTTTTCGTGGCTCGAATTGTAGAGCCCCTCGGCGATGAAATTGTTGCTGTAGGTGATCTTGCGCGAGGTGCCTTCCGGCCCATTGTGGCGCGGCCCCGAGATGGACAGGTTCTCGTCCACGGCCCAGGAGAACGAACAGTGATCGACGACGATCCGGTAGCACTCCGGACCGCTGGTGGTCGTTTCCGGATCGTAGCCGCTCTTCTTGGGCTGGCCCGCGTCGCCCATCCGCACGCGGACGTGCTGGATCAGGATGTCGTGCGTGAGGATCTTGATGCCATCCCGGATGATGGTGATGCCCGGCGACGGCGCGGTCTGGCCGGCGATGGTCAGGAACGGCTCGCCGATCGTCAGCGTCTTGCGGTTCAGATCGATCACGCCGCCGACCTCGAAAACCACAATGCGCGGCCCCTTGGTTTCAATCGCCTCCCGCAGCGAGCCGGGGCCTTCGGAATTGAGGTTGGTCACGCGTAGAATCTTACCGCCGCGCCCGGCCGGAGTGTCGACGCCAAACCCTTGCGGCGCGGCGGCGGCGCAGGAAATCAGAAGGATCGGGAGCAGGAGTCGGAGAAGCATGACTCCTATCTTTGCACCTCGCTACTCGTAGCGCAAAGCCACCACCGGGTTGATGCGCGTGGCGCGGAACGAAGGCGCGGCCGAGGCCGCCAGCGCGACGCCGGCCAGCAGCAGGGAGACCAGCAGGAACACCGACGGGTCGGTCGGTTTCACTTCATACAGCAGGCTGGTCATCACGCGCGTGAGCGACCAGGCGCCGGCGGCGCCAATCACCAGGCCGATCGCGGCCAGCCTGACGCCGTGCCACAGGACCATGCCGAGCACGTCGTTGGATTGCGCCCCGAGCGCCATGCGGATGCCGAACTCGCGCGTTCGCTGGGTGACCGCGTAGGCCAGCACGCCGTACAGGCCGATGGCCGCCAGAAGCAGGGCCAGCCCGGCGAAGATCAGGCACAGCACCATGGGCGCACGCCGGCTGACCAGCGATTCCGACAGCCGCTGGTTCATGCTCTTGACGTCAAACAGGGGCAGTTCGGAGTCCAGGCGAAGGACCTCCGCTCGCGCGGCGCCGACCACCTGCACCTGATCGCGCTCGCCTTTCAGCACCAGGTGAACGGTGTTGGGCGGGTACTGTTTGTAGTGGAAGTAGATCTGCCCGACCGGGTTCTGTTCGGCCAGGTCCGAAGTCTTCACGCTGCCGGCGACGCCGACCACGGTGATTACCGGAGGCTTTTCGTCCCCGATGGCAATGCCCCTGGTGATCTTTGCGCCGATCGGATCGCTCGCGGGCCAATACTTGCGCGCCAGGAATTGATCGATGACGCACACGCGTTCGGCGTCGGCGGTATCGCTGTCCCGAAAGGTCCGGCCGCGTAGCAAAGGAACGTTCATGGCGCGGAAGTAATCGCCGCTCACCACATTCCATCCCGGCACCGGCGGGTTCTCACCAGGCCCGCGAGTGCGGCCGACGATCGCGATGACGCTGGCGTTGTTGTTGCCGCTGAAGGGCAGATAGGTCGTGATGCCCGCCGCCTTGACGCCGGGAAGCGATTGGGCGCGCTCGACCAGCCGCTCCATGAAGCCGCGCCGCTGGGTTTCGCCGCCGTAACGGGTCCGCGGCAGCGAGACGCGGGCCGTGGTGACGTTTTCGGGCCGGAAGCCGGGGTCGATCTTCATCACCCGGACGAAACTGGTGGTCATCAGCCCGGCCCCGATCAACAGCACGAACGCCAGTGCCACCTGGCAGACCACCAGCACCGCGCGGGTCAGCAGCGCGCCTCTTTCCACGGTCCCGGTCCTCTCGGTCTGGCGGAAGACGGCGAGCAGGTTTCGACGCATCAGGTGGACTACCGGCGCCAGGCCGAAAACGATGCCGGTGAGGACCGCCACGGCCAGCGTAAAGGCGAAAACCAGGCCGTCCACTCGAATCTGGGTGCCCCGGGGGAGCTGATCCGCGCCCAGGTAGTTCAGCAGCCGCACGCCCCAGTAGCCGGTCACCAGGCCCAGCAAGCCGCCGAGCACCGCCAGCACCATGCTTTCCGTGAGAAGCTGCCGACTCAATCGGCCGCGCCCGGCGCCCATGCTGAACCGGACGGCGAACTCCTTCATGCGCACGTTCGAGCGCACCAGCATGAGATTGGCCACGTTCACACAGCCGATCAGCAGGACGAAGGCCACCGCGCCCTGTAACAGATACAGTGTCGGGCGGATGTCCTCGGTGATCTCATCCAGGAAGAACGCCACCTTGGTGCTGAAGCGGGCGTCGACCAGCAACTGACGGAACTGGGGAAAGCGATCCAGGTTCCGCTGGTTGAGCGCGTCGACTTGCTGCTGGGCCAGGGAGAGCGGCACGCCGGGCTTGAGCCGGGCCACCATGGTCCAATTGTTGCTGTGGCGGTTGTTGTCGGAGGTCTGTTCGGGCGTGAAGGCGAAGGGCACCCACAGCCGGGCCGTGCGCGAGGCGAATTCGAAGCCCTCCGGCATCACGCCGACAATCCGGTAGGGCACCCCGCTGAGACGGATATCCCGGCCCACGGCACTGGGATTGGAGGCGAACATCTGTTTCCACAGTCCCTGGCTCAGAATCGCGACCTTCTCCTTGCCCAGCACCGCTTCGTCCTCAGTGAAGGTGCGGCCAAGCATGGGAGAGGCGCGCAGCATTCGGAAGAAAGAGGGCGTGACGCGCTGCGCAGCGACGCGCTCGGGCGAGCCCTCCATGCCGATGTCGAAACCGGGGAAGTCGATCAGCGCTATTTCTTCGAAGGCGTCGGTCTCCTTCTTGCGGTCCAGGTAGTCGGGGATGCCATTCGAGCCCTTCTCGACGCCGACGCCGGGATAGCGGTTGTAGAGCGTGACCAACCGGTCCGATTCGGGAAAAGGCAACGGGCGAAGAATGACCGAATTGAGGACCGTGAAGATTGCCGAGTTCGCCCCGATGCACAGTGCCAGCGTCAGCAACGCGATGATATTGAAGGCTTTGTCCTTCAGCAGCAGCTTTGCCGAGAATTTGAGGTCCTGCAAAAGCGAATGCACAAGGGTAAAGACGAACAAGCGCGTAAGATGTTCCGCCAGGATGCTCCTCCCTCTCCTTTCCTTCTCCCTCACCCAACTAACCCAACTAGGGACAGAGGCACCCTCTTTCGCGCGGCGTGTACACCCAGCCGGAAAGAGGGTGCCTCTGTCCCTATCTGGAAGTCTCTCGGAGTGGCGTCCCCAGGGGAATTCGAACCCCCGTTACTGAAAGGGCGATGTGGCATAACTTTGCCTCTGTTTTTCAATCACTTACAAGAACGCTTAGCGGCAAATTGCGGGTTTTGCGTCACCACGGCGTTACCGCCCCAACCGCTAACCTTGAGCGCGGACCTAAACGGCGACGGCGTTTT